>CAZGAM010000025.1:0-17603 GCA_964523685.1 uncultured Oscillospiraceae bacterium
TAGAGGAGAGTGCGATGGGTCCATCTGTAAGGTGACCAATTTACCACATGTAATTTTTTATGATCGCACACAGCTGGGCGAGCGAAATGTTAATTTTTTAATGCAACCGAGTATATTTTCCGGATGAACGAAAGCCAGGCCGCTGGCAGGCTTCCAGAATTTCGACGCTCCAGCAGCTGCCGATTTCTCTGTTGCGTTTTTGGGAACTTGAATATAATTTTTTTGGCGCTTAAGACAATTGTGCTTCCTGAAGGGGGACTCAGGGAGGGACCTCAGAACCGGTTCCTGCTGCCGTGAAATAACCCTTACCCACCAAGGTTTTCCACTCCTGAATCAAGGGTTCGCGTTCTGCTATTTCCTCTTTCGGGGGATGCCTGTTGGGACGCTTTGGCAGAGAAAGACCGGGGACCTGGGCCATTTCTGCCTTTCGCAACGGCTCTCGTTCCTCTTCTTTGCGCTGAAGAGTGGCTGCAAACCGGTACCGTCGTACCGTTCCCGGATTACTTCCTACGGCCTGTCGAACTGAAGGCACCTGGGCATTTGTATATCCAACATGCGGTGCCGGCATAGGGGAATCCTTTACCGTGTACTCATCCAAATTTTAGCGCAGGGAGAGGAAAGACGCCCGTCAGATATTCATTCCCGGCGGCGCTCTTCGTTCCCGGAGTTCGCAGAATCTGCCATTCTCCCGCCTGCCCACGTTCGTTTTGTATTCCGGCACCTGATCTTCCCGAAGCGCTCCCGTGCTCAGGAAGGCGCTTCGGATCCTGGTTGCAGCATTTCTCCGGCGCGCGGACACCCATCTGCTCTTCGCATTTCCCTGGGGTTCTATACCAGGTCAGGAGGGAAAGCCAGGATCCGGCCCCTGCCTTGGACGGGTAAGAAGGAAAAGATCAGCTTCTCCTTTTTCTGCCAAAAAAGGAGAAGCTGCTGTACGGGGGAGGAGAGAAGAGACTATATCTGCAGGGGTTCTACCCTGTCCAGAGGTCCGCAGGCGTCGATCTCCCCTTTGCCGCCTATGATGCATACATGTTTTTCGGCAGCGACTTCGTCCAGAATATCGGCGAAGGCGGTGAGTTCTTCCGGTGTTGTATGCAAGATTTCTCTGCGCTGCTGATCCAGATCCTCTCCGGACTGGTGATTCAGCCACAGCAGGGTATTGCGCATGGCTTCGGACCAGGGGGAAAGAATGGGCTCGGTAGAAGAGAGGGTGCTGATAATGTACTTTTCAATTCCACCCTGGGAGGCTGTCTGCCGCAGAGATTGGGAGGCACCCTGGTAAATTTCCAGGCTTCTGCCCGGCGTCGGATCACGAAAACTGGAAAAGACAACATCGCCCGGTGCGCGGACATGGAGCCAGACGCCGTACGCGCCGCCTTTGACACGTACCTGATTCCAGAGATAGTCATAGGTGAGAAGCTGAGCGGCCACCAGGCCGGGACCTGAGAAGGGGGCGCCAAACGAAAAGAGATTGCCGCCCTCTGCCGCGAAACCAATGGGTGCCGGAACAATAAAGCCTTCCTGCTGGGTCGGCAGAAGGTCATAGACAGCCGCCTGTCCCATGGAACCGGTGCCCAAGGTGTTGATTACCTCCGTAATGAAGTTTTCGTCTTCCGGCCCGGTATAGCTGATGACCAGTCGCTCCCGGATGAAGAGTTGCTTACATAATTCTGCCAGTTCCTCCCCGAGGAGGGATCCGGCGGAGTCAAAGGTGCGGGTCACAGATTGAAGAAGCCGCAGCAGAGAGATGCCGTTGATCGCTTCGTTGACGGCTCCCCGGGCAGAGCTCTGTGCCGCCACACGCATCACCCCGTACGTATGGCCGGCCATGGTAACAGCCTGTTCCATATCCAGCTGTTCCTGGCGGAAAATATTATAGTTATACTGCGGATCGTCAAACAGCGAGTGGTGGAGGATCTCATCCAAAAGGTCTACGGCAACTATCTTAAGGTCAGCAAGCATGGATAGGCTCACGAACAGGTAAGCGGCTGCCTCCTGGGTCTGAGAAGGGGGAGCGGCGACGGAAATCGTTGTGCTGAAGCGGCCCAGGCATCCCTCAATCTCGCTCTGCAGCGACAGCGCCGGATAGTGTTCTGTCGCGGTCTGCCCCAGAAGCATGGTAAGCAGCTTCACCTTCTGCAGCTTCTCCACCGGCAGATCCGCCAGGGAGAAGCAGAGATCCAGGTACGTAATGCCATCGGTCTCGATGGGGTGGTGAAGCAGAGGAACCGAGCCGGCCTGTTTCAATTCCTGTCGGTAGGGCATGCCCTGTTCCGGGATATCGCTTAGCCGGAGAACGGGCAGGCAGGCCAGCTCTTCCGGCGTATCTGCCCGGCTCTGCCGGTCCTGGAGCCGGTGGAACTGGGCGATGGTTTCGCTGATTTTTGCCTGATCCCAGCCGGCTTTGATTGCGGCGCAGCGCGCAACTTCCGCCTCGGCTTTCTCCTGACCGAGCGTTTTGGAGGGCAGCATCACCAGCCGGGCCCGGTGGGGACACGTCAGCAGGGACTCCCGGAGCAGATCTTCAAACCAGCCGGCGTCAATTTTCTCCCGCAGACTGGCAAAGATGGCATTGTAGCTGAGGCTTTGCGCCGGATCGCCCCCGTAAAGCCAATGGTCCATTGCCGCGATGGCGTATACGAGGCCGCGGGGTGTGGTCCCGAAGTCCTTTTCCCGGGTCGTGAATTCCAGACGGTTGAGAATGTCATGCAGGCGCTTTTTATCCAGTCCCTGTTCCGCCAGGGAGGAGAGCGTCTCCTCGACCGTTTTCCATATGAGGTCCTTTTTGGCCGGATCCGTGTTTTTGATCTCCAGAATTCCGGTCAGCTGCTGTGTGCTGTCCATTTTAAGGAGAACATCCTCGGCCAGACCGTTGTCCAGAAGAACCTTTGTCAAAGGCGCTTCGTTAGACCCTGTCAGGAACTGGTTCAATACGGTAAGACCCAGGTTCTTTTCGTCCTCATCAAAGGTGCCGTAAACCCAGCCCTCCGCCAGAATGACCTTGTTGGTTTCTTCCTCCTCCGGGCCGATTTCATAGAAGCAGGTCTTCTCCGCCGGATGGACCGTCTTCTGCATGGGAATATCCGCATCCGGATCAATCCGTTCAAAGCCGCTCAGATAGGCGTCCAGCTTCGCCAGAACAGAATCCAGATCGATCTGCCCGTCCAGGAAGATATAGCTGTTGGAGGGGTGATAAAAACGGGTATGGCTGGCAACATAGTTTTCATAGGTGAGCTCCGGTATATGCTCCGGATCTCCTCCGGAAGATTTGCTGTAACAGTTGTCAGGAAAGAGAAGCTTTCCCATTTCCTGCTCCAGCACGGCATCGGAGGAGGCATAGCTGCCCTTCATCTCGTTATAGACCACACCGTTCACGCGCAGATCCCCCTCCGGACTATCCAGCTCATAGTGCCAGCCTTCCTGGCGGAAAGCGTGGGGATCCGTGACACTGAGCGGATACAGGACCGCATCCAGATACACGTCCATCAAGTTGAGGAAATCCTGCTTGTTGCGGGAAGAAACAGGGTACATGGTCTTATCCGGAAAGGTCATGGCGTTGAGAAACGTAGACATGGAACTTTTCAGCAGTTCCACAAAGGGCTCTTTCACCGGATACTTCTGAGAACCATTCAGAACGGAGTGCTCCAGAATATGGAAAACACCGGTGTCATCCTGGGGGATGGTCTTGAAGGCAATGGAAAAAGTCATATTGTCATCCGGCCTGTCAAGCCAGATAAGGCGTGCTCCGTTTTTCCGATACTCCATCTGCACCATGCTGGCATTGATCTCCGGCAGCTGCCGGACCTGGAGGACCTGGAAACCGTGAAGGATATCTCCTTGCTTCATAGAAATGCACTGTCCCGCGGCGCAGCCGCAGGGGTACGGTGCTGATCACCTGCCTTTTGCGTTGAAATTTGATCAGGAAGGGAAAATCCTGTCCCGGGCACGGATCCGGATGAGGCATGATGCCCGGAAAGCATCCGCCGGCGAGAGCGCTGACGGCAGATTGGATACAGACATAGTTTACAGGATTTTACTCCGTTTTACAAGCTCTTTTTTTGAGGGCTGTCGCTCTCCGTCTGACCATAATAGGCATCGGGACCGTGTTTGCGCAGGTAGTGCTTATCCAGCAGTTCCTGCTGCATGGGCGGCAGATCCGGGTTGAGAGCCAGGGCATGATACGCCATAAAAGACACCTCTTCCAGGACAACCGCGTTATGTACGGCATTCATGGCATCGGTACCCCAGGCAAAAGGACCATGGCTGGTTACCAGAACCGCCGGAACCTGCAGAGGATCGATGTGCCTGGTTCGCAGCGTCTCAATGATCACATTTCCGGTTTCTCTTTCATACTGCCCGTTACCAATCTCTTCGGGGGTCATTTTCCGGGTGCAGGGAATTTCCCCATAGAAGTAGTCGCCGTGGGTAGTGCCCAGAGGCGGGATAGCCCGGCCTGCCTGGGCGAAGGAAGAGGCCCAGCGGCTGTGGGTGTGCACAATGCCGCCCAGAGAGGGGAAAGCCCTGTACAGAGCCAGATGGGTGGGCGTGTCGCTGGAGGGCTTGTACTTCCCCTCTACGGTGTGCCCCTCCAGATCTACGACGGTCATATCCTCCGGAGTTAAGCGGTCATATTCTACACCGGAGGGCTTGATCACCACAAGACCGGTGCCCCGGTCCAGGGCTGAGACGTTGCCCCAGGTGAAGGTGACCAAATGGTATTCAGGCAGCAGGCAGTTTGCCCGGCACACGGATACTTTCAGTTCTTCCAGCATCATTTTCTCCTTTCCTAGGTGGGGTCCCGGCAGGAAGAGTTTGGGTATCCCTTCTCCTGCTGATAGGAAGCGGGAAGGACGGGTCCCCACCGCGGGGAACCCTTTCCGACCCGGGAAGTTCCGGGTCGGCAGTCCGCTCCCTGCGGGCAATAAGGCTACAGTGCCTCCAAGGCTGCCTTTTCTACAGCCAGCAGAGCTTTATACCGTTCCATGTAGGCGTTGAATCCAGCCACGTCAGCCGGATCGGGGTCCAGGACCGCGGCGGCTGTTTGCGCAAATACGCGCTGACTCAGATACTGTTCCAGGGGCTGACCCGGCGACCGGCTGACCAGATAAGAGGCCAGCAGGGCCATGCCATACGGGCCGCCCTCGCCCGCGGTTTCCATGCAGGCAACCGGGGTATTGCAGGCAGCGGCCAGGTACTTCTGGCATACGCCGGGGGTGATGAACAGGCCCCCGTGCCCGGTGAGCGTGTCTATGGCGACATGCTCCGAAGCGAGAATGTCCATGCCGATTTTCAGGGTCGCCATGGTGGAGTACAGCATAGCGCGAAGGAAATTGGCCAGGTTGAAATGGGCGTCCGGTGCACGCACGACCAGGGGCCTTCCCCCGGCCAGACCGGTGATGCCCTCTCCGGCTAGATAATTGCAGACCAGCACGCCGCCGCAGTCCGGTTCCCCCTCCAGGCTTTTTTCATACATCTTCGTATAGACCTGGCCAAGATTCGGCTGGGCGCCGAACAGCTGCGCCGTCTCGTGCAGCACAGCCGCCCAGGCATTGGTGTCGCCGGTGCAGTTATTGCAGTGGACCATGGCCACGGGCCGGCCGGCGGGCGTGGTCACCAGATCAATTTCCGGGTGGAGCTTCTGCAGGGGTTTTTCCAGTACCACCATGGCAAAAATGCTGGTACCGGCGGACACATTGCCGGTACGGGGCGCCACGGCGTTGGTGGCTGTCATACCGGTGCCCGCGTCCCCCTCCGGGGGAGCGAGAGCGATCCCAGCCGGGAGGAGATGGTCCAGCAGGGCGGCGCCTTCCTCGGTGAGGGTACCCGCGCCGGCGCCGGCGGGCAGCAAGGAGGGCAGAAGATCTTCCAGATTCCAGGGTACGTTCCAGGACGCCAGGAGAGTGTTGAACTGACGAAGCATCTCCTGCTGGTAGCACAGGTTCCGGCTGTCTACAGGGAAAATTCCGCTTCCGTCTCCCAGGCCCACGGCATGGACGCCGGTGAGCGCATGGTGCACATAACCCGCCAGCGTGGTAATATGGGCCACCAAGGGGATATGTTCTTCCCGGTTCATGACTGCCTGGAAAAGATGGGCGATACTCCAGCGCTGGGGGATGTTCACCCCAAAAAGACGGCTCAGCTTCTCTGCGGCCGGCGCTGTCATTCGGTTCTGCCAGGTGCGGAAAGGGGTGAGAAGATGCCAGTCTTTGTCAAAGGCAAGATAGCCGTGCATCATGGCGGAAATGCCCATGGCCTGAATGGCATGGCGGTTCTCTACCTGGGCCAGGGCAGACCGCAGACCGGTCCAGACCTCTTCCAGAGGATAGGTCCAGATCCCGTTTTCGAAGGAGCTGGACCAGGTATAGCTGCCGGAGCTTACCGGGCGGTACTGCCCGTCAATAGTCACGGCTTTGATGCGGGTGGAGCCGAGCTCTACACCCAAGATCAGTGGATTGCCCATACTTTATCAAGTCCAATCTTTTTTAGGAAAGAATACCGCATATTCGCCCAAAACACAAGGAAAATGGTTCCCGCGCTTCACAGCGGGCCGGCACTGGCAGCCGGATCCCCGGTTACCTGGGGCTCCCATGCCGCCGGGTGCCTGGGAAGGCCGTATGATTTTACGATTCTGTCACAAATGCCTTTCGTTTTCGGTGTACAATAGGAAAATCAGAGGGGGGAAGCAATATGATTGAGGCAAGCCATCTGACAAAACGATACGGAAGCTATGTGGCGGTGGAGGATCTGAGCTTCACCGTGGACAAGGGTGCTGTCTATGGTTTTCTCGGACCCAACGGGGCAGGGAAAAGCACGACCATGAATATTCTGGCAGGCTGTCTGGCAGCCTCGGCGGGCACGGTAGTGATCAACGGCTATGATCTGTTTGACCAGCCGATCCAGGCGCGCCGGCAGGTGGGGTACCTTCCGGAACAGCCTCCCTTGTATATGGGTATGACAACCAGGGAGTATCTGGCATTTGTGGCGCGGGCCAAAGGGGTGCCGGTACGGGATCTGGATAAACACCTGGAGAGGGTGATGACCGTGACCGGCACCCAGCAGGTGGAACGAAGATTGATTCGAAACCTGTCCAAAGGGTATCGGCAGCGGGTGGGGATTGCTCAGGCTATCCTGGGCGAGCCCCAGGTGGTGATTTTGGATGAGCCCACAGTGGGGCTGGACCCCCTGCAGATTGTGGAGATCCGTCAGCTGATCCGAAGCCTGAGAGAGGACCACACGGTGCTCTTTTCCAGTCACATTCTCAGTGAAGTGCAGACGGTCTGCGATCAGATTCTGGTTATTCACCAGGGGAAACTGGTGGCCAGCGGCAGGGCGGAGGACCTGGAAAGACAACTGTCCGGACAGAGTATCTACCAGATTACCGCGATGGCGCAGCCGGAACAGGTGCGGCAGACTCTGGAGGCTCTCGAAGAAGTGAAAGAGATCACCGTACAAGAGGACGGCAGCGGGCGGACAAGTGCCCAGGTCACCGTGCTGGACCAGAGCAGGCAGATGGATGAGAAAATCAGTTTTGCTTTCCGGGACAGAAATATCCCGGTTCTCCGTCTGGAACGGGAACAGGCCAGCCTGGAAGAGGTGTTTTTGGCTCTGACCAGCGGCCAGCCGCAGGCGGAGAGCGCAGAGCAGAGGACCAGAGGCCGCAGGAGGAAAAACGGAACATGACAGCCATTTATGAAAAGGAACTGGACAGCCAGCTCCATGGACTGACCGGTTATGTATACGGAGCCATCATGCTCCTGTTCGCCGGAATCTATATTATGGCATTCAACTTGGAGGGGAGCCCGGACTTTACCAGCGTGCTGTCCAGTATGAAATGGATTGCTCTGATCACGATCCCTCTTCTCACGATGCGCTCCATTGCGGAGGAACGCCATCAGAAGACAGACCAGCTTCTGTATAGTCTGCCATTGAGTATGACAAAGATCGTCCTGGGAAAGTACCTGGCGCTGGTTACGGTGATGGCCATGCCTCTGGCCGTGATCGCGCTGTACCCGCTGGCACTCAACGCCACCGCAACCGCCGGCCATGTGGCTTTAAAAAGCGCTTACAGCGCCTTGATCGGCTTTTTCTTTTTGGGAATGGCCCTGACGGCCATAGGCCTTTTTATTTCCAGTCTGCTGGAAAATGCCGCCCTGGCGGCAGGGGCCTGTTTTCTGGTCATGCTGATCCTGCATTTTCTCTCGCCGCTGGCCCGTTTTGTATCTTCTTCCCCTTGGGTATCCCTGGTGGCTCTCGCTGGATTTGTGCTTGTTTTTGTGCTGCTCGTAAAACGGATCACCCAAAATACCTTTGCCGCCGTGGCCACAGGAGCCGTGCTGGGCACAGCCCTGGTGACCAGCTATGTTTTATGGAAGGAGCAGTTTTCCGGTCTGGTGGGGGAGATCCTGGAGAAACTGGCCGTTTTTGACCAGTTTGACAATTTTACCTACGACATATTTGACCTGCGGGCGGTGGTCTATTTTCTGACTGTGACAGGGGTATTCCTGTTTCTTACGGTACAGGTCATGGAGAGAAGAAGGTGGGCCGCATGAGGGAAAAAATTCGTTCCTCCTTCCGAACCCGCAGTTGGCGGGCCGGCGCGTACAGCATCGTTGCGGCGGTGATTGTCATCGCCATCGCTGTGGTGGTCAATATGGCTGTGCAGGCCCTGCCCTCCTCTATGACCCAATGGGATATGACGGCCGCCGGCCTTTACTCCCTCTCTCCCGGCACGGAACAGATTCTGGCGGCACTGGATCAGCCGGTGGAACTGTACTGGCTGGTGCAGGACGGGTATGAGAATCCGACCATGGAGCAGGTGCTGCAGAAATATGCAGAATTTTACCAGGTCACGGTAACCAAGGTAGATCCGGTGCGCTATCCCGGCTTTGCCGCAGATTACACGGACGAGCAGGCCGCGGACAACGATCTGGTTGTTGTCTGCGGAGAGAAAAGTATGTTCATTCCCTATTCGGAGGTCTGGACCTATTCGGATTATGAGACCTACTCCTATTATAAGACCTATCTGGAGGCAGAGTATCTGGATGTGTTCCTGGGAGAGGAGAAAATAACCAGCGCCATAGGCTATGTAACCAGCGGGGAACTTCCCGTTCTCTATTACCTCACCGGCCACGGGGAGACAGGCGTATCGGACCAGATCCTGGACGATCTGTCCCTGAGCAATGTGGAGAGCCGAAGTCTCAATCTGCTGACGGAAAACGCCATTCCGGAGGATTGCTCCGCGCTGGCTCTATTCGGCCCGGTGCGGGATCTCACGGACCCGGAAGCGAAGATGATTGAGCAGTACGCCGAGGAGGGGGGACAGATTCTGGTCACCACCGAATACACGGAGGAGGAGCTGCCGCATTTCTCCGCGCTGCTGCAGTCATTTGGCCTGCAGCTCCTGGGTGGTACGGTGATGGAGAGCGACAGCCGCTACTACCGGTATGGATATATTGATCTGATCCTGCCTTCTGTCGGCGAACACCAGATCACAGCTCCGCTGGCAGAAGAGGAAAATTATACGATCCTTATGCCGGACAGCCAGGCCCTGACTGCGCTGGAGGACGATGCCGAACTGGAAGTCACACCGCTTCTGACCAGTTCCAGTACCAGTTATGTGAAGACAAATCTGGAGGGGCTGGCCAGCTATGAACAGGCGGAAGAAGATCCGGTCGGATCTTTTCTGCTGGCGGCGGTATCGGAGAATACGCGCACCAAGGCCCGGTTGGTGGTGTTCGGATCCAGCCGCTTTATGGAATCAGATTTCAGCGATATGGTATCCGGGGCGAATGAAGATCTGTTTCTGAATGCGGCGGACTGGCTCTGCCGGCTGGAGGACAATATATCCATTCATCCCAAGCAACTGACGGCGGATTATCTGACTTTTGATGCCGGCGTAGCCGGGGCGTTAAAGGTGATACTCCCCATTGTTGTACCGGTCCTGTTTGCCGGGGCGGGTTTGGCAATCTTTCTCCGCAGGAGGCGGCTGTGATGAAACGAGGCACAAAGCTGATTCTCCTTCTGACCGCTCTGGCAGTTTTGTGCGGTGCCTGGTTTGCTGCTCGGGGAATATCGCGGCAGCGGATGGAGGTTCTCCAGGAGCATCCTGCGCAGGAGCATTTCTCCATCGCGGCAGGCACGGCGGAAGAAATCCGTGCGATCTCCTGGTATTATTTCGGAGATGCAGTGAATCTGCGCTATGATGAGAAGAGCGGATCATGGCAGAATGCAGAGGATGCTCTGTGTCCCATCAACCAGGAGGCCGTTGTTCCGCTGCTGGAGGCCGCTTCTTCGCTGGAAGCTTCCGATGTGATAGAGGATGTGACAGACTTTGCCCAATACGGCCTGGAAGATCCGGCGGTGGAAGTAGCTGTGGCTGCGGCAGAGGGGGAGAGCATCTATTCTGTTGGAAAATCCAATAGTACGGGGACGTGGTATGTCCGCCGGGATGGGGAGAATAAGGTATATCTGGAAACCGGCACCCTGGCCTCGGTGTTCCAGACGAGTTTAAACGAACTGCTCGCCCTGGAAAGTTTTGAGGTGGACCCGGAGGAGGTAACAGCCCTGGCAGTTCGTTCAGAAGCCGGAGATTATACCCTTGCCAAGCCGGAAGATATTTTGGATCTATGGTATACGGATGCCTTCTCCTGGTTTCTGACACGGGAAAAAGCCCAGCCGGTGGAGACAGAGAGAGCCGAGGAACTTATCCGGCAGGCGGCGGAAATTTCCCTGTCTGATTGTGTGAGCTGGAACAGGGAAGAGGCAGATAAATATGGTTTTGACCAGCCGCAGGCGGAAGTAGACATTACCTGCGGAGATAAACAGGTTCGTACACTGCAGTTTGGAAGCTATGAAAATGAGTTCGTGTATGTGCGTCTGAAGGATTCTGCGTTGATTTACCGCATAGAGGGAACCATTCTGGACGGGCTGCTCTATCCGGATGTGTCCGCCATGCAGCCGTTGAAGCCGGCGGCGCTGAACTGGGATCTGCTGGAGAGTATTACATTCAAACTGGAAGAGGGGACCCATGAGATTGCCTGTATTCACCCGGAACAAACGGATCCGGAGGACGGGGAGGAGCCCCTGACAATTTATAAAGAGGGGAGCCGAACCTTGGATTCCGAGAAAATTGCCTCCTGGCTGGATCAGGTACACGACCTGTCCGCAGAAACCCGAACGGACCGGCAGAGCGGCAGAGGGAGTCTGTTCACGCTGATTTTTCACCAGAATAGCATGGCTTTTCCACAGGTCAAGATATCCTTTTCCGTTTATAGCAGCGTCTATCATCTTTGCGTGGTAAATGATAACGAATACTATCTGGTATCCCGGACTGCAGCGGATGCGGTAGCCAGGGACGCTCTTGGCGCACTGCAGTATCAACCGGAAGAGAAGGCGCCGTGAATACGAGGAAATTGTATTCAGAAAACACGGAATCTGACAGGATCCCAACGCCATACAGGGGATAGACCCTGGGTCTTCCCTTTTCCCGGCGCAGCCTTTCAGGACGATGGCCAGGCGCCGCTCAAATTCGGCCGGGACTTTCTCCTTTATCCAGTTCAGTGAGAACAGGTTCTCGGGCAATGAGTTCAAGTCGTCTATTTGGGGTACTACTTTGGCGATATGGACGGTTTTCAAGATGGTCTTGCCCTCTTTTCCAGTAAGGCAGCAAGTAATGGCAAGATCCATTTGGCCTTTCTGCCAATGACTTTCCACGCCTTCCTCTGGTACTTCAAAGAGAATCGCCACGGGCAGTTCCAGTGAAAAAACCCTTGTCGTTCCTGCCGTTGGCGCCGCGGTTGCCGGCACTTCCTCAGGCTGATCCTCCTGTGCCTTTTCAATCTTACCAGATCCCCCGCTGGCTTTTTGGTGAGCAGCGTGGGATGATTCAGACAGTTTGATCCCCTGTTTATCAAGAGAACGCCAAACAACATGGGAAGGAACGCCGATTTCCTGGGCTAATAGAGCGCATGTCCATCTGTGTGCCCCTTTCGGCGGCTGTTCCTGCAGCAGCCGTGTGATCGCCGCACCAATTTCTGCCTTGTTGTAGAGGGTGTCAGGCTTTCCTCTGGGACGGTTGTTCAAACCGGTGATGCCTTCTGATTCAAAACGCTTCCGCCAAAGGATAACCGTGCTGGGGCGTTCATGGAACTGCTCTGCGATATCTTTGATCTGGCGGTGATCCAGACATTGAAGGACCATCTGGCAGCGCAGGGCAAGCCGTTCATGGGTCGAGTCATGAGCAAGACGTTCCAGTTCTTCGCGCTCCTGCTCAGAGCAGGAAACAGGCTTATAGGATGTGGGCATGGAAAATCCTCCAAGGAGTCTTTTTTTACAGGTTGACGCAGAAATGGGTGGGACCTACTGGCCGGTCCGGAGCACGGGCCGTATGCACAAGGGCAGTGCTGTCGTGATTCGGCTTACAGGAGGTAAAAAATAACAGCCTCTGAAGGCCGTTATTTCTGTCTTCCCTAAAGCGATGGTTCTGTCCATGCAGAATCCGAGCCGGCAGGTTGAACAGCCGTCAGCCGGATTTTCCCACCGGACAGGTGCGCAGGTTTACGCCTTCGTTTCTGCCGATCCGGCGCTTATAGGGAATCTTCATTAATTCGGTCCGGAGGAAATTCCAGAGCGTTTGGATTGGTAAGATAATAGCGAAAATAGCGAAAAGCAGAACCAACATAGGCAGTATCTGCAATACGGCGGTCATACGTAACGGAAAGATCCATGTACTTGCGCTCTATGGGCTGACCTGTGTTATCCAGTTCCGTTACCGCATGGATCTGGCCAATGGAAATCGTGACAGGAAGAGCACCGTGCGTGTTGAGACTGCGCCTCACAGGAGGAAGGCGAAAGGCGCCATCGTCAGCAATCAGGGCAGAACCATGCCAGGGACTTTTATCCGTCAGGGTAGAGGGGAGCCAGCCGTGGCTGTCCAGCCAGCGCATGACGCTGACGGCGAGTCGCAGCAGGAAACGGGGTGTTTTGACCAGAGTAGAGGCAATCCGTTCCATCCGATCTGTGAATTGATCTGCTTTGAGATTATTGGCCCGGGTGTGGATTTTCCGGCACACATCGATGACGGTATCGGAAGGCTGAAAACGCACGGTAAAATCCATGCTGGCTGTATCGGCATCGCCGGAGCCGCCGGTAGACAGTACAATATCAATATTGTATCGGGCATAGATAAAACGGCCTGCCACAAATCTGTTCATAGCCGGACGCATGGCGAGCATACGAATATAGGCGGCGACAACGACATGCAGCAGATTCATGGTATCATCCCCTGCACGGCGCCGGTCCTTCAGCCAGGTTTCTATAGGCCCTATGGGGATACTGTCTGAGAAGCTGTTGGCGGCATCGGCGCTGTTCAGCATGGTGAAGGGAGAGAGCTGGAACAGAGGGGAGATGGTACGCAGCCGTCTGCCGTCCTTTCGGTCAGTCATGCGCCGGCGGACATCTTGTTCAGGCATGGGGAACCTCCTGCTAAGAATGCTATGGATATTTTCATTATAGCGCCGAATGAGAAAGTCGTCAACCGAGGCCGGACCAAACCCCGGAAAAACGGCCGAATGCCGCTTAGAGGTCGGGCGAAAACGGTTCTGCAGGCAAAAAGAGCAGAAGTCGGCAGAGAAGCCGGTCCAGAGCAGCGCCAGGGATGGACAAAGTCTGAAAAAAGTGCATATAGTGATTGCAAAACGGGACTCGTGCCTTTATAATATATTGAGTTGCGAATCGGGAAATTCTCTTCTCTCAACACAGAATATTGTGGTCGGTATATCTGGAATCTGGGTACGGAAAGGAACACGTTTATGCTGGCATTTGTATTTACGGAGGACTCGTTCAGGCCGGATCTGCCGGAAGAGCGGGAAACACAGAAGGAACAGCGGTATCGGGAGCTCTTCTCGGCGGATCGCTATCAGGCGCTGTTTCAACTGGGATTTGAGGAAGAAGATCGGAGCGAAAGCCCCTCTTTTGCCTTTCTGCATATTCTTGCCAGCCGGTTTTTGAAGTCTCTAACGGATCTTCCGGACCTGGAAGTCGCGAGAGACCAAATACTCGTAGAACTGCAGGATGAGGATTATGACTTCCTCATGGGGATGGTCCCCTTCGCGATCGGCTCAGAGAACATTAACAGAGCCTGGATAATGCTCCAGTATATGCGCCTGACACAGGTGTTCAGTACCGCCATCCGCAGTTATGATGGGCCGGTAGGCATGTTCCTTACGGAAAAAAGCCAGAACCTTCGCATTCCGGAGCGTGTGTTCTTCCACTTGGTAGAGAATGCCAAGGATGAGGTTTGCCCTTTCGCCTTCATGGCGACCTATTCTACCAAAGACGAAGAGGGAAAAGTGAGCCACATGCCCCTTTCCTATGCTCTGGAAGAATATAAGCACGACAGATCTCATCTTCTGACGCTTCTCTCCTGTCTGGGGAGAGTGGCAGAAGTATCCCCTCTGCTTGCGTCTTTTGTGGAGTCAGGAGAGATGTTCCATCCCCTGCGCTTGAACCCGGAAGAGGCGTATACCTTCCTGAAGCAGGTGCCGGAAATTGAACAGTGCGGCGTTGTCTGCCGTGTTCCCATCTGGTGGAAACGGCATGAAAGCCGGGTCAACCTGCAGATCAGCCTGGGCGAGGAGAAACCGCCGTTACTGGGCTTTGACGGGGTCATATCCATGAAGCCGTCCCTGATTTTTAATGGCGTGCCCCTGACAGAAGAAGAAATAGAGGATCTTCTGAAACAGACGGAAGGATTGGCCCAGCTGAAGGGGAAATGGGTGGAAGTGGATCATGGCAGACTGCGCGCTCTTTTGGATAAGATGCAGGAATACCAGGGCGATATCACGCTCCTGCAGGCCCTGCGGATGGAAGCCGGCCTGGATGAGGAAAATGTAGATGCGGATGTAGGCCCCCTGATCACCAATGGGAAATGGCTGTCTGGTCTGCTCAAAGATTTGCGACAGCCGGGAACCATGAAAAACGAAGAAATTCCGACCCAGGTACACGCAGAGCTGCGATCCTATCAGAAAACCGGCTTCCAGTGGCTGTGCTATATGAGTCGCCTTGGGTTCGGGGCCTGCCTGGCGGATGATATGGGCTTGGGCAAGACGCTGCAGGTTCTGACGTATCTGGAGTGGGTGTACCATAATAATCCCGATGCCGTCGTGCTGCTGATTGTTCCTGCGTCCTTGATGGGCAACTGGAAAAAGGAGGCAGAACATTTCACCCCGGATCTTCCTATCCGCATTCTTCATGGCCGCAAGACGGTGGAACTGGAGAGAGAATTTCTGGAGCGACCTGTGTTTCTCAACATAACCACCTATGGGATGGCCCTTCGAATGGGACGGCTGCCGGAGAGACCGGTAGATTGTCTGATTTTGGATGAGGCTCAGGCCATCAAAAACCCCGTCGCAAAACAGACCAGGGCCATCAAGGGCCTGAAGGCGAGTCATAAGATCATCATGACGGGTACCCCCATTGAAAATGATCTGACCAATCTTTGGTCCCTTTTTGACTTCCTGAATAAGGGCCTGCTGGGAACGAGTGAGGAGTTTCGTGGTTTCACCAACCAGCTGGCTACCAATAACGGGGGCTATCAGAAGCTGCGGAATATGATATCACCCTTTATTCTGCGCCGGCTGAAAAGCGATAAGAAAATTATTGCAGATCTCCCTGACAAAGTGGAAAAGACAGAGTATGTTGCCTTGGCTCCGAAGCAGATTGTCCTCTATCGCAAGTTGCTCAACGATATGGAAGAGAGTATCAAGAACACGGATCTGACGGCTATGCAGCGCAGAGGAATGGTGCTTACCTATATTACCAGGTTTAAGCAGATCTGTAACCATCCGGATCAGTACTTGGGTCAAGAGCGGTATGCCCCGAAAGACAGCGGCAAGTTTGAAGTGCTGCGTACTCTCTGTGAGACCATTTATGAGAAGCGTGAGCGGGTGCTGGTCTTTACCCAATATAAGGAGATCATCCCCTATTTGAAATCATTCCTGGAAGAAATCTTCGGCTGTGAAGGATTGGTAATCCACGGAGGCGTGCCGGTAGCCAAGCGGCAAAAGCTGGTAGAACAGTTTAATGGCGAGGATTATGTTCCCTTTATGATTCTCTCCCTGAAAGCAGGCGGTACCGGCTTGAATTTGACGGCAGCCAACCATGTAATTCATTTTGATCGGTGGTGGAATCCAGCTGTAGAAAATCAGGCGACAGACAGAGCCTATCGCATAGGGCAGGATAAGAGCGTTATTGTCCATAAGTTTGTTTGTACAGGTACCATTGAAGAGAAAATTGATGCCATGATCCAGAGCAAGGTAGAGCTGGCGGAGAGTGTCGTTGGCGGCGGCGAGAACTGGATCACCGAGATGTCCAATGAGGAACTGCTGGATATGATGCAGCTGCGTATCTGAATGGAGTGGGAGGAAATGTTGTTATGAGTACCTATTGGAACAATTTTGCCAACTATTCTCAGCCAGATGTGGCAGAACTGCAGCGAAAGGCTCAGGAGAGTATCAGCAATGCAGAGAAAAAAGGAAAGAAATACGAACCTGTGGTGGCACACACGGCTCGAGGGCCTATATGCGAGAGCTGGTGGGGACAGGCCTGGTGCGCGAATTTGGAGAGTTATGCTGACTACGAGAGCCGGCTGGAACGCGGCAAACGGTATGTCCGCTCCGGTGCCGTGATAGATCTGCAGATTCGCAATCAGAAAGTAATGGCAAAAGTGCAGGGGCGCCGCAGCACCCCGTACAAGGTGGAAATCCGCATTGGCAAGCTTTCGGAAGAGGAATGCCAGAGCATTATGAACCGGTGCAATAAGAAAATCCAAAGCATCGAGAAGCTTGTGAGCGGGGAGTTTCCGGAAGAATTGAAGGATATTTTCACATCCCAGGGCGGCCTCTTTCCTACCCCGAGAGAGATCAGCTTCAGTTGCAGCTGCCCAGACTGGGCGGTAATGTGTAAACATGTAGCGGCTGTCATGTATGCGATTGGCATTCGATTCGATGAGAACCCCTTTTATTTCTTCGCTTTGCGGGGTATCGATGTGGATCGATTCATCGATATAGCATTGGAAAATCGTGTGGAGCACATGCTGCAAAATGCTGAGTACAGAAGTGACCGGATGCTGGATGAGGCAGACGTAGGATCGTTGTTCGGTGTTCTTTGAATATTTCAGGGGCTTTCGGGCGAAGAATGAGCCTTTTCCGGCAGGAAAGGAAGAAGGAGAGATTTTTTGATCGTCAAACAAGAGGCGTCTTCCTCTGAGAAGTCAGCCCGAGCATGATGACAGCACGCTGTCTTGATGGCATCAAGGAGAAAAAGAGCGAAACACCGGAGATCTGCTTTATTGCAGCGCTCCGGTATTTTTTGAATGGGGGTGCACATCATCTAGAAGATATTGCTTTCCCTGCGCTGGAACATCTGTTTCGGATCCCGGTATCCTTTTGCTTTATTGGCTCCCCTGCCGAGGTGCCCTTGCAGGGAAAGTCAGCATCCGATCTGAACTGTCTTCCCATCAAAGGCAAAGCCGTATTTGCGGATCTGCTCCTTGGTAAAGCCGCGGGATAGAAGATCCTGCACGTAATTTTTCTCTTCGATCTGTT
>CAZGAM010000026.1:0-17070 GCA_964523685.1 uncultured Oscillospiraceae bacterium
TTTGGAAGAAAATGGTAAAGCATTCATTCAATATTCACTTAACTTAATGACATTGCCTCTCACCCTGTTGCTGCCAAAGGAGGTGACTTCCTTGCACATGACCAAAGCCTGGAGAAATATCTTAAAAATATTCCTCACGCTGGTGCTGATAGCGGCCATAATCGGATCCATACTGATCAGTGGGAAAACCAGCGATCCTCTTGCTCACCAGCATACACTTGCCTCCCTGGATACGAAGAAGGAGACTGTGCTCACCTTTGTGGCAACCGTCTCTGCCGCTGCTACCGCCATTGCCGCCGTTCCAGGAGATGCGACGACCCCCATAGCGGATGAACTGGCCGATCTCTGCGGATGGTTTCTCCTCATCCTTGCCGTTCTTTTTGTGGAAAAATATCTGGTGACCCTGTCCGGGATTCTCTCCTTTGCCCTGTTGATCCCTCTCTCGGGTGTGTTCTTGATCATCGGGTTATGGGGGAAGCGGAGGAATCTTCTGATGCGGGCGGGGAAGATTGCCGCCTTTGCTCTGATCCTTTTTTTCTTGATACCCGTGAGTGTGCAGCTGTCAGACTTCCTTGAAAACACCAGTGAAGTTTCCGCCTCGTATACAGAACTGCTGGAAGAAGCACAGGATCTCACCGAGGATATTCAGGACAATACGGATTCCGAGGGCAACTGGCTGACCAAAACATGGGAGAAAATTACCGGCAGTGTTTCTGATTTCACAGATCGCTGTCAGAAACTTCTCAACGATTTCCTGGAGAAGATCGCCTTCCTGCTGGTCATCAACTGCGGGATCCCTCTGGGCGTAGCGCTTCTGCTCATGTGGCTGGCGAAGCTTCTGTTCTCCGGTTCCATCAGCACGGTGATGTGTCCTTACGTACAAAGCTGCCGCTTCAAAGCGCAGGACAAGGACACAAAGGGTGAATTTACGAATTCCTGAATGCTGCCTGTTTCAAACTTCTTGCGAACCAACCCACATAGAGGGAGGTGGATGCACGGCTCCCCATCGGATGCATGAAACCAGATCCGATGTACCGTGCCTGTGCAATGGAGAACTTGCCGGATGCCCTGGCAGATTGCCTTCTGCCCTGGTATAATCAGCATCGCCGCGCACTGCCCTGGCGGGAAAATATTACCCCTTACCGCGTCTGGGTCTCGGAAGTGATGCTCCAGCAGACACGCATTGAAACAGTAAAAGGTTACTTTAACCGTTTCATGGACTGCTTTCCCACCGTGCAGGACCTGGCTTCCGCGCCGGAAGAAAAAGTACTGAAACTGTGGGAGGGACTGGGATATTATTCCCGTGCTCGAAATCTCCAGAAGACTGCCAAGATCATCGTTTCCAAATACAGCGGCTGTTTCCCTGCCGATTACAACTGCCTGCGATCCCTTCCGGGCATCGGCGGCTATACCGCTGGTGCCATAGCTTCTATCGCCTTTGAACTTCCGGAACCGGCAGTAGATGGAAATGTTCTGCGCATTTGCGCCCGTCTCACCTGCTGCCGCGAGAGCATAGCAGATGCCGCGGTAAAAAGGACTGTCCGAGACCAGCTAAAGCGCTTTTACCTGCCGGGAAAATGTGGTATGTTCACTTCAGCCATGATGGAGCTGGGCGAGACAGTCTGCCTGCCCGGTACTCCGGAATGTGCACGTTGCCCGCTCCTTGAATTATGCCGGGCCCAAGCCTGCTCCCAGCAGACGCTTTATCCTGTCATGCCGGATAAACGGCCCAGAAAGATCCAGCAGCGAACTGTATTTTTACTCTGTTTCGAGGATTTGGCCGCTATCCACAGGCGGCCGGAAAAGGGCCTTCTGGCTGGGATGTGGGAATTCCCCAATCTGGAGGGCACCTTTCATCAGGAAGAAATCCTCCAAATTACATCGGACTGGGGCTGTCAGCCCAAACAGGCTGTTCCCTGCGGCGAGGCAGTTCATATCTTTACCCATCTGCAGTGGAATATGTCCGGCTGGCATATCCGCTGCGGGAAAAAATCGGACCAATTTATCTGGGTTTCTTCCTCCGATCTCACCGCAAAATATTCTATTCCCTCTGCTTTTCGCGTCTACAAATCCCTGCTTTCCCCACCCGCCGCAGAGAAAAGGGACTCCCTGTGATGCTCCAGAAAATCTCAATTCACTCGGACAAGATCCGTTTCTCTCTACTCCAAAGTACAAAAGTAAGAACTCAGGAGTGTTTTCTCTCTGAGTACGAGCCGCGCACCATGAAGCCTCTTTTTATTCTGATTGCCCTTTTTCTCTGCTTTGTCGTTCTTGCTGGCTGCGGTACAGAAGAAGTCATTTCTCAAATGCTCTCCCTCCCGGAAAGTACACAGGCTCCCGCTGATACGGAGGTGCCCATCTGGACGCCGCCCGGTAAGGGAACCTCCCCTGCTCTGTCTCCGACTCCTGTTCCTACACCGCTCCCTTCTTCTGCTCTCACATCCAGCCCATCCCCTGTCCGTCCTACCGGCCAGACCATTTCTCTCGGTGACTACAGTTCCCTCACCGTGTCTGACTGCGTGGAGGATGGTTGGACCACCCCAGGCGTTATCCCCCATATATCCCTGGACTGTCCTGGTGCTGAGAGCTTGAACAAAACCATTTCCCAGCAGTTTATGGAAGATGTGGAGAACCCTCTCTGGACTATCCATTATGAGTGTGAAATTGGCGCCCATCGCTATCTTAGCGTTCTCATGGTAAAACAATCAGCAGAAACCCGTTATCACACCGCCTATAATCTGGATCTGTCCACCGGTGAGGCTCTCACAGGGAAAGAACTGCTGTCTCTCCTGGGGCAGGATGAAGCGGCTTTGAAAAGCATAGAACTGGAGGTGCTGGCAGAGGAATTTACCCAGGAATATGGGCAGATGCAGGGCCAGATAGATCAGCAATTCTACTCTCAACAATATGCAAAAACGACATCTATAGATAATGCGGAGCTGGACAATCTTTGGTTTGGACCCGACAACGAACTATATTTCATCGGACGAATTTACCCGTTGGCAGGGGCCGAATATTACGAATATCCTCTTTGCACCGGCCTTGTGTTCTAATTCGTATCCTACGGATAAGGGAGGACGTCTGGCGGGAATTCATGTTAAGAGAATTATTTCATTCTCCCGCACACGGCGAATTCGCTGGTTACAGGTTGGTTTGTTTGGCAGCTGCAGCTCTTCCGCAAAAGCGGACTTGGTACAATCCAGGCTGTCAAAACTTGAAAGCAGTACAAACCTGCAGAGGTTGAGATATAGTATCCGCCTCACCAAAACATCTCAGAATGCCCCCTATGCACCCGTACAAAGGAGATAACCCATGTCAGCCAAGCTGAACCCTTACTACACCAACCGCGAACTCAGGGATATCGGTTTTAAAAAATTGGGCCGTGCAGTTCTCATCAGCCGCACCTGCCGTATTTATACCCCGGAGCAAATTTCTATTGGGAATCATGTACTTATCGATGATTTCACTATTTTGAATGGCGAAATCAACCTGGGCGACCATGTACATATCAGCTCCAACTGTGAACTCTATGCAGGAGAATCGAACATTACCATAGAATCCTTCTCCGGCATCTCCTCCAGGAATTCCTTTTATGCCACCAGTGATGACTTCTCCGGGGCCAGTTTAAATAATCCCACCGTCCCCCGCGCTTTCCGCTTTGAAAAAAATATTCCCATCCTATTGCACAGACATGTACTCACTGGCACTTGCTGCTCCTTTATGCCTGGCGTAGAAATCGGTGAAGGCTGCTCTTTTGGTTCCATGACACTCATTAACAAGTCCACCGAGCCTTGGGGTATCTACGTGGGCATCCCAGCCAGGCGCTTAAAAGAGAGAGAAAAAGGACTTCTTGAATTTGAAAAAAAGCTTGCCTGCCCATAACTCCCGGCAAAGCCTCTTTGCCCCTTTTTACCGCGGAATCATACCATAAGAATTTATTTGCAGGGATTCTCCCTTCTCTTTTACACGAAAGAAGGCAATGCACTGCTGTACTGAAAGTGAAGAATAATGGGAACATCACTTATATCTTATTTTATTGTTGTCAGGAACCTATGAGTTTCTCTTTCATTCTTCAGATTCCATGATTAAATTTACGTTTTAGAAATAAAGGCCTGACAAAATCCTCCCATATAGGTGTACTATGTACCGCAGTCAAAAACAATGCAGTCGGAAGGACTGACTGCAGCAGACCTCTCGCCATTTTTAAATAGGAGGAATATTTATGGGCCTTGCGGATTCTGTTACAAAGCACTATATCTCTGATCCGTATGTGTTCGCTGCGAAAAATTCATGTACAGAGGTATCAACGCGGTAATCAACATAAACTGAGAACGCATTTGTTTGCTTTCTCCGCAGTTTTTCATAAAAAGAAAGGGAACACACGGTGTTATTCTGTTGACGTGCAATGCATTCGCACTGTTGAGCAAGAGACCCCAGCCCTATGATACATAGGCAGCGGAGCGAGTCACGAAAGGAGGGGTTGCTGTCTTCTTCATACGATGGGCAGCATTTGAAATGGAACAATTAATGGAAATTCTCAGGGAACTGAGACCAGATGTAGATTTTGTCAAAGAGACTTCCCTTATAGATGATGGCATTCTTAGTTCTTTTGATATAACAGCTCTTGTCAATGAAATCATGGATATTTTTGATGTAGAAATTTCAATGGCTGATCTGGAGCCTGAGAATTTCAACTCAGTCCAGGCAATGTATGATCTTATTTGCCAGTTGAAACAGTAACATTTATGAATTGTCAAAAACAGAGTCCTTTTTCGACCGGGCAGAACAGCTGACAGAGTTCTACTTGCCGTGATCGCAGCAATGTCTCCTGAGGTAGAAGACCCGAATGCAGATGCCATCTGATCACAGTATGTCCGTGGTATAAATTTACTCTTCCCAAGCTTCCTGAAAATATCCCCGTACATCACACGATAGAAATCCAACAATTTTTATTTCCTCCCAAGTCTGCCGTCAGAAGCGGCAGACTTTTCTGGGGCTTATGTTTCAAAATTCATTTTCCCGGAAAAAAGCTTCATTCTAAGCAGAAGTCCAACAAAACTTTCTGGGAAATCCCGGAAGTTAACTTACCTGTTCCCTTTAGGGGATCAGGGGATGGGTAAGTTGACAGGTGCAACCAATGTTCCTAATGTCAGTATGGGTTCAGGCCTGACATTGTCCGTACTTTCTATCTTGTAATTTTCTGGATGCTGTGGTATCCTACTGTAGTCTTTGATTCTTGTGCTTATTTCTTGTGCTATGCCGCGGAAGGATTCCGAGCATCCGAGAGTGGAGCACGGAACAAAACGGCTGGCGATTGTCCCGGTCTTGCCCTAAAAAAGGGGCGGCAGCGTGTCAATTTCGCGCTTTGAATTGGCAAGTTTGCCATAACAATCCGTGTTGAACCAGGGAACCACAACCCGACTGGTGACGGTTCACGTCAACTATTTCTGAGTCTTACTCAAGGACAGGGCACACTGGTTTACAGCATGGACTTGCCGAAGCATCCTAAACAGCAATAATCAAAAAGGAGATTTGTATGGCAAAAGTAGCGATTCTTGGCTTTGGAACGGTGGGCACTGGCGTAGCGGAGGTACTGACGTCTCAGGCTGACCAGCTCTCCTCTGCCGCTGGCGAGCAGCTGGAACTTGGCTATATCCTTGTGCGCAGAGACTTTCCGGAAAACCCCTGGTCTGGGAAAATGATAAAAGATTTTTCCGTGATTGAGAACGATGATTCCGTCCGCGTGGTAGCAGAAGTCATAGGCGGTACAGACGCTGCCTATGAATACACCCGCAGGGCCATACTGGCGGGTAAGAGCGTAGTGACCAGCAACAAGGCCCTGGTGGCAGAACGGGGTTTGGAACTGACTGCTCTCGCACGGGAGCACCAGGTAAGCTACCTGTTTGAGGGCAGCGTAGGCGGAGGGATTCCTCTGCTTAGGCCCCTGATTCAGGACCTCGCTGCCAATCGCATCGATGAAGTCTGCGGTATTATCAACGGCACTACTAATTATATTCTTTCTGCTATGGACGAGCAGGAGCAGACTTTTCCCCAGGCACTGGCCAAAGCGCAGGAAATGGGCTACGCCGAGGCAGATCCTACCGCAGATGTGGAGGGCATGGATGCCTGCCGGAAAATCACCATACTGGCGGATCTTGCCTTCGGCGGCAATCTAGATCCTGCAGCAGTCCCTACCATAGGAATAACCCACTTGGATAGAGCCGATTTGGAATTGAGCCGATCTTTAGGCTATACAATCAAGCTGCTGGGCCGTGCCATCCGCACCGGAGATGGTTGCATGGTTTTCGTGGAGCCGCATCTGATACCTCTTGACCATACTTTTGCCTCCATCCACGGCGTTATGAACGCCTGCGCGATCCGAGGTAGCGCAGTAGGCCAGATCATTTTCTGCGGACCCGGGGCAGGCCGCTACCCCACTGCCAGCGCAGTGGCTGCAGATATAGTTCAGGCGGTTCACTGCAAGGACTCCCCCGTAGTGCCTGATCTTGGAAAGCCTCACGGCCGGCTGGTATCCCCTGACGGGCTTCTCTCCCCCTGGTATGTGCGGACAGGATCAGAACAAGATGATATTTACCGAATCTTCCCCCACACGAAGACGGTATATTCCACCAGGGGGGAATGTGGTTTTCTCACCTCTCCCATGTCCAAACAAACACTGCTCGCCCGTCTGAATTCGCTTTCTGTCCGAACCGTCTGTCGGGTCATGGCAGAGAAATCAGAAACCGGAATGCAAGGAGACCAATAATAATTCATGCTGATTGTACAAAAATTTGGCGGCTCTTCCGTAGCAGACGCCCAGCGCATAAAAAATGTAGCCGGCATCATAGCGGAGACCTATCTGCAGGGAAATGATGTAATTGTTGTTTTGTCTGCGCAGGGAGATACGACAGATGATCTGTTGGCAAAAGCCGCGGAACTGAACCAGCAGCCGTCTAAACGGGAACTGGACATGCTCCTGACCACAGGAGAGCAACAGTCTGTATCCCTGATGGCCATCTGCCTGGAGTCTATGGGGCTGCCTGTCGTGTCCCTCACCGCCTGGCAGATCGGACTGCAGACGGATGCTGAATACGGTTCAGCCCGCATCCGTCGCATTGACACGGAACGTCTTCGCAGAGAATTGGATCGAAAGAGCATTGTGCTGGTAGCCGGGTTCCAGGGTATCAGCAAATTTGACGACTATACTACTTTAGGCCGAGGGGGAAGCGACACAACGGCCGTGGCTCTGGCTGCCGTCCTCCATGCGGACCGTTGTCAGATATTCACCGATGTGGAAGGTGTGTTTACCGCCGATCCCCGGAAAGTGCCCGGCGCCCGAAAACTGGAACAGATTACCTATGACGAGATGCTGGAACTGGCGAGTATGGGCGCCCAAGTGCTCATGAATCGCTCTGTGCAGATGGCCAAACGCTACAGTGTGGAACTGGAGGTCCTTTCCTCGCTGATAAGAGCACCCGGGACAAAAGTAAAGGAGATTTCCAGCAAAATGGAAGAAATGAAGATAACCGGCATCGCCAAAGATGAGAAAGTGGCCAGGCTGACCATTGTAGATATTCCTGACAAACCAGGTTCTGCCTTTAAAGTGATGAACGCTGTTTCAAAAGCCGGCGTCACCGTAGACATGATCATCCAGGCGAGCGGACGGGATGACACCAATGACATCAGTTTTGTCGTTGCACAGGACGAGGCGGAAAAAGCCTGCTCCATTCTTACGGAGCAGAAAAACACCATTGGTTTCGATCACATTACGGTTGACAAAAACATTGCCAAAATCAGCGTCATAGGCGCTGCTATGATGTCTTCCGCTGCCATTGCCTCCCTGGTATTTGAGGCACTCAATGATGAACATATTAACATTCAGATGATCAGTACAAGTGAAATCAAACTCTCCTGCGTGATTGACGCTCAAAGTGCTGACCGTGCAGTGGCAGCAATACACCGGCGGTTTTTTGAATAAGATTTCCCCGCCTTTGTAATCTTTTATTTCGTTGCGCGTACGAGCATAAATCGACCTTTTCATGCTCGTTGGCAGGATACTCCTTGTTCTTATTCAAGGGGAGCTTTCTGTAATCGTAGGTATTGACAGACTGGAGTTTACAATAGGGAGGTACTGCCATGTCCACGCACTCTGACATTGACCGTGTATTTTCAAATGCAAGAAACAGGATTAATTTGGATTTGGCGGAGTTTGAAAGAGAATTTCGTGCTGCCACGGAAGATATAGAGGAAATGGAGAATTTTTCCAAAATAAATAACTCTCTAACCGAAATGTATGCTGATGTTCTTCCGAACATGAATGAGAGTGAGCTGATGGCATCCAAAATAAGGCAGTCACAAACTCCAGGGTCTTGCTCAAGGGAAGTTGATAATTCTGCGACGTGATTTTTTCAATGTATTAAATATCATCCGACTGTTTTTATGGATTCCCTAATTACGTGAGGAAAATTTAGATGGAAATTTTTCAATTGAAAAAAAAAGATCCCAATTGCTTGTTGAAATACAACGGGCCTGGCGGAATTGTGACTGTTCCAGCCACTATAAAAATAATTGGCCCCAGCGCTTTTGCAAAATGCAATTCGCTAACGGGAGTTGAGCTTCCGGAGGGGCTGGTAACAATAGGGGAGGACGCTTTTTTAGACTGCGAGCATCTGAAACAGATTACACTCCCTGAAAGTTTGCAGCATCTGGACAGCAACGCATTCATGAACTGCAAAGAGCTGGAAGAAATCACCATTCCCAAAAATATTCAGAGGTTTGGCTTTAGCGTATTTCGCGGCTGTTCCAATCTAAAGAAGGTGGGGCTTTCGGAGAACTTGGATATTATTCCTATAAATGCCTTTAGAGACTGTATCCATTTGGAAACGCTTTCTTTGCCCGACAGCGTAATAAGAATTAGCTACAACGCATTTCAAAATTGTGTTTCCCTTCGCAACATATCTCTGCCGGAAAACCTCCAATATCTGAATGGTCAAGCATTTCAAGGATGTATAAGTTTAAAAACAATAAAGCTACCTGACAATATCAGCTTTCTCGATTCCAGCGTTTTTCAAGACTGCAGGCTGCTGGCGGATGTTACGCTGAGCCAATCCATCACCCAAATTAGTTCTTATGCTTTTTTCAACTGTGCTGCCCTGCATCATATTGATCTCCCGCATGGGCTGGTTGAAATTGATGAATTTGCCTTTTCCGGTTGTTCCTCTCTTACTCATCTTGCTTTTCCCTCCAGTATTGAAATAATAGGAAAAGGGGCCCTTCCGGAGAATCTCACGTATCTGGAAATTCCGAATCTAAAAACACCTCTTACAAAACTCTTCCAGGAAAAAAAAGACCGCGACAAGGTCATACAGATGTATCTTCTTGGTCAAACCAAACTAGGACCAAATACAGAATCTGAAGTGAAAAAACTCATTCAAAGCAAGAAAGATATTTGGATGAATAAATGCCTTGACAGCAATAACCCGCAGATGTTATCCCATTTTCTTTCTGTCTGGAAACATCCGAGCTTAACCCTGCTGGATGAGCTGCTTTCCAAGGCTCAAGCTGCTGATCGTCCTGCCATGGCAGCTTTACTTGTGGAGACAAAAAACCGGGAATATCCACCAGAAAAGCTGGAAAAGATCCAGAATGAAAACAAAGACAAAGCGATGGGAATTCGAGAATTATCCCTGAACGATTGGCGAAAAATCTATAAAATCGGTATAAAAGACGGAAAAGCAACCATTTCCGATTATCGGGGAACAGATGTTGACGTCGTCATACCCTCCTCTGTTTCTGGAACACCAGTTGTGGCGATTCGAAGCAAAGCCTTTGAATTTCAGAACCAAGTGAAAAGTGTTACGATCTCAGAAGGTGTAAAGAGAATAGGATCGTATGCTTTCTTTGATTGCAGTAACCTGCAATCTCTCACTTTATCGAAGGGACTGCAAACAATCGAGCCCTACGCTTTTTCCAATTGTAGCAGCCTCGTTGAAATAAACCTTCCCAATAGCGTAAAAAAAAATCGAATGCTATTCTTTTTCCGGATGTACAAAATTAAAAAGTATTGATATTCCCAAAAATGTGAAAGAGCTGGATTATAACACTTTTAGTCGCTGCAGCAGTCTGGAGCAAGTCCAGCTTTCTGAAAAGTTGCAATTTATATATGATTTTTGCTTCGCTGAATGTGATAGTTTATCCCAAATATTATTTCCTGCTAATGTAACAGAAATTAGTCCTTACACTTTCAAGAATTGCTCACATTTAACCTCTGCTGTTTTTCTCAGCAGCATGACGGCAATAGATGTACATGCTTTTGAAAACTGTCCCAACCTTACCATTACTGCACCGCTTGGAAGTTTAGCACAAGCGTATGCAGAGCGTAATCACATTCCTTTTGTGCCCCAAACCCCCATTCAGTAATAGGCGATAAACCTCTGCTGCATTTCCGGGTAATGCTGAAAAACCGGATATATCCGGAAAAACCGGGACATACTGTTACTGGATTCTTTCATGGATGCATTTTCTCTTTGCGTGCTGTTTGCTGCGTAAAAGTTCGCTTTCCCTAGAGTAAATTCCCACTAGATAACACATAATCAATTTCGAAGAAGAAAAAGTTGAACCGCCACTCTGGCAAGTGACGGTTCATTATTTAATCCGCTTCCCAAGGGATAACCGCTAGTTGCAGTGTCCCTTCTTGGCTTAGTATAAAGCATTACGGGGCCTTCTGTCAAGGCTCTTTTTTTATCAAAAAATCTCCTTCCGGCATAGTTGCCAGAAGGAGACATAATAGTATTACGTTGGTTTCGTAAGCAGAGCCACCCACGTGCTGGCGCCTACAACACCGTCTGATGCAACCTTGAGCTTGCTCTGCAGAGCTTTGACGGCGTGCAGAGTAGATGAGCCGAACTCGCCGTCCACCGCGATGACTTTACCTTCGGTGCCTTTACAGCCGTAGGAGTAAGAATGCGGGCTGCTAAGTCTTTACTTCGGCCCCCACACTGCCGACGCAGAGCTGATGTAGAGAGACAGTGATAAGGTTACTGCCGGAGTTAGTCTCAGGCACAGCTTCAGACGACTCCGCGTAGTCTAGACGAACGTAGCCCCAATGTAAGAGCTCGTCAGAGGATACGAGCGCTCACAACAGTTTAACCAGGAATCATCCGCTTGGTCAGCGACGCTTTTTCTTCATGTATACCAAAATTGTCAGACCGACAACGCTCACACTCAGCAGAGATACCCACAATGAACTATTTGTCTCATCACCGGTTGGCGGTGATTGATTGGGGGATACTGCCGCGGAGGGTATCGCAGTTTGAACAGCTGTTGGAACCGGTGCAGATGCCTTTGGCTCTATCCAGGCAATCGCGAGGGGAGACAACCCATGGACGGTAACATAAATTTCGTTCTCACCATTACGCACAGGGCATAGTTCCACTTCCCCGACTTGATGGCCATTCATTGTGTGGCTGAACATATGAACCACCACAAAGGAGTACCTTTTATTGGTTCCCTCCGGGTATGGAATCCTTATTGTACGACCTTCTTGGGGAAAATAATTATCACCAGCTTCTGACCAGTGTACTCCGTCACTGCTAACCTCTATCTTGACATCGTACAGCAGGATATTCTCTACAGGTCCTGTATAACCGTTGGAAACAAGTTTTTCCTTCAGCGTATCTGCTACTTCCTTCTGAGTGAGGCCTAGGTCCTCCATTTCCTTCGTAATCTCCAAGTTGTCTTGCCCAATTTGATAGTTTGGCCGCACTTGTATGTTGGGAGTTGGCTCTGGCTCTGAACTTTTACCAGGTGCCTGCGTAGGTCCCGGTTCTGCGGTTTCACCAGGTGCCTGCGTAGGTCCCGGTTCTTGGGTTTCTCCAGGTGCCTGCGTAGGTCCCGGTTCTGTGGTTTCTCCAGCCCCGGGAGTCTCTGTGGGAATCGGTTCAGAAGCTGCTGTTACTTTTACAGGTATTTCAATGGTCAAATCTGTGGTTCCATCAGGATAACTCTCCATAGGAGAAAGCTTATACGTAATAACTACTTGAACGGTTGTATTGCCAGACTGAACACCGGTAACTTCAGTAGTAAGCTCATCAGACGAATGCAAAGCTGCAATATCTGTATTCTGAGAAGTGAATTTTACTGATTTATAATCTCCGCCCGGTGCTGCAATCAATTTGGCGCTCGAACCCTCTTCAATCGACACAGACTCGGGGGTTACAGTTGCTTTCGGCTCATGAAGATAGGCGGTTTCATATTCACTCTTCACAGTATCACCGTCTGTTATAACGGCGTGGAGGACACCTCCATCCGGCACCAAATCACTGATGCTTACAAGAAGCAATTGTTTCTCTTTCTCTTCCTGTGTGATTGGACCACAGGACCCAACAATTTCTTCTTTTTCCATATCAGTAAACGTCACTGTATCACCAACACTCAGATTTTTGGTCGTTAAAACCACATAATCCTGGTTTCCGCTGGGCATATTTACAACGTCAGTTATAAAGGTACCGATCACTTGAATATCGCAAGTTCCGTTAACCGCCTTGTAATTTGGATCGTCCGGAATAAAGAACCAGTTATGCGTTCCGGATTTTGTTAAATTTGTATCCGGATGCTCCCAGGAAAAGGCACCCGCAAGGTCTTCATTCTTTACTCCTTTTGCTGAGCGTTTCACCTCTACCGTGGATAGTACAGTATTTTCACCCACCGGGTCGACTGTAACCGTCATCTTCGGTTCTGCCTTTGTGATTTCCAATGTTGCATATTGAATATTGTCTGCATACTGATCTTCAAAACCGGGATTCACAGAAACATACACATACACATCGTACAACCCGGCATCAACAGGCTTTTCGACTGACCGACTGTCATCGGAAGATAGAACTGTCACAATATCTTTATGCAGTCTGTACTCCACCTCCACAGTGACTTTTTCCTGATCACCCTCATTCTTAAAAGCCGTTTCTATTCCCTGCTGTTCGCCATTATAAACAGTCACTTTATTCTGAGCCTCTACATTGATGACCTGCTTATCAAGCAGCGTAACAACAGCTTTTCCAGATTCAGGAGAAATATAATTTACCGTATCCGCTGGCGTAAAGATCCAGTCCGCCTCGAAAGTATCTCCCTCCTCCGGTAAAATTGTATCTGGATTTTTCCATGTCAGTATCCCGTCGACTGGCATAGACTCATCATATGGGTTGACAAACAAACCACTGAGTTCTACTTCTTCCAGTTTGGCCCCTTTCTTTCCTATACCGCCATGGATGCCATTGCGGGATGGTACAGGTTTGACCGGAACAACCTCCATCTGGCCGTCTACCAAGATGGTTTTCCCTGTTCTATCCTTGTTGATATAGTTGTTGCCGTCAATCGTTGCTTGGATCGTATAAGAGCCAACTTCTGTGTTTTGTTCAGCTCCTTTAGATTTGAATGTTATTTCGGCAGCTTCCAGGGTATCATCTCCAACCAGACCTGTTACATTGAACATATCCGGCGTAAACGCAAACACATCGCCATAATCTTTCTGTATGGGCTTTTCCACTTTGATTTCAGTGATCTGTGCCTGATGAATGTAGGAGGAAATTGTGGTTTTTTCAGCGCTTAGCTGGTAATTTTTGGATTGTTCCCCTGTCAAATTATAGGTGATAGTCGCAATGCGGTTGCCAGCATCAGGCTTATCATATACAGCCGAAGCGGTCACCTCCACTTTGCCCTTATCACTGGAAATAATGTACGAATCATAAAAGACTCGCTCAACGACAGCTGTTGTTTTTCCATCATAAGTTTTTACTTTAAGATTAACGCTCGGCGTTATTGTCTTTCTTTGAATTGTCAGTGTTGTCTCATATTTTCCCTCTGCATGGGTGTCTGTCTTTGCAGCGGTAGCTTTCACTGTATATACACCCGCATCTGTAGGTGCTGTTTGTGACCAAGTGCCATCTGAATAACTATATTCTACCTGAACCGGATTTACATCTTCCCGATTGGTTTTGAATGTGAGGCTGTGAGGCTTCCCATCATATATGAACGTAGTATTCTCACTCTCAAGGGTAATGATGGTGTCTTCTGCGGCCACTGCAGTCACCTGCACAGCGCCCTTAACTATTTCATAGTTATTCGTATCCTTTGGTTCGAATTGCCAAGCATACTTACTGCTTTCTTCAACCTTTGTTGTTGGTTCCACCCAGCTCAATGTGCCCTCAACCGGTTGATGTGTATGCTCATTGACAAAACTACCGGAAAGTTCAGAGTCAGAAAGAGGATTGCCTTTATGCACATCGGAGGCAACTGGTGTTCCTGAGGGCATTGCTTTGTTTACTGTAATCTTGCTTCCCTCTGCCATTTTAAAGGTATGCCCGGTCCCGCCGCTTACAGTATATGGATATTCTCCTGCTTCCGCGTCTGCAACAAACCCCTCATTCTCCAGTTTGGCACCCATCTCCTCAAGGGTAGGAGTGGACGGTTCAAGCGTTACTTGAATTGTTGAGGGATCTATTGTTTCCCCGTATTGCTTCTCTTTGTTTTCCGGTGTTATCTTTACCTCCACAACAGCACCTTCTACTGTTGTATGAATTGTGACTTTGGCATCCGCTTTAGAAGAAGCAAAAAATTCAACCGTATCATCATATTCGCCAACTGACAGATTATTTTTCGGTGTGAGCGTAATTTCAGTACTCTGTTCCGACTTGATTTCGGACCAGGAACCCTCTACAGTATAATTTTTGGGCTGAGTAATCAATATGATTCTTGTTAAGTCTACATTTCCACTATTTTTCAATTTTAACGTGAGGGGACTGGAGCTGCCAGTGCCATACACAAAGGAATGTTTTAGCGGTTCTTCTGTTATACTGGTTCCATCGCTTTTCGCAAGTTCAAGACCATACCTTTTAGCCTCTCCATAAACGGCATAAAGTGTTACTGAGTGATCTTGTATTTTATTCTTGATTTTTTCATCATCCAGATTATTTACCAAGTCTTCATAACTGCTTTTACCCGGTTCTGCTGCCCAGCCGATAAACGAGCTGTCGGCACTCTCCTTAGAGGGATTCGGGACACCATAAAGGGACCAGCGGCTGTCTTTTGTACCGTAGTTCTTATATTCTTGATTGTCAGGAAACTTTCCGTCACCTGGATTAAAGGTTACTTGATAAATATCAATTTCTGCGCTGCCAACTTCCGCCTCATCCTTTTTCACACTCAGTGTGAAATGACCGCCCTTCGAAAAGACAACATCCTTCCACCATATCTGCTTGCCTGAAGAAGCAGAATTTGGATTTTCCAAGTTTACGGTAGTACCATCTGTTTCTTTCAATTCATAGTTGTATTCACCGGGGTTAACAGATGTTGAGAATGTGACCCAGAGAACATTTTTCTCATCTCTGTGATCTACAATCAGAGGATCATTCTGCCGAAAATACAGGCCCTTTATTTCCACTTTTTGACTTTCCTGCTGGGCAGTAGCAAGCATTAGCTGCTCCTCTGCCGCTTCGTCAATTTCCGGCTCTTCCATCGGCGTCGCTGTTTCTTGTGCAGCTGGTTCTTTTGACTCAGCATTCTCAGCGGGGCCTTCCGCAGGATTAGAATCCACTGCCGGTTCAGTTGTCGGTTCAGCTGTAGGTTCAACCGTCGGTTCAGCCGTTGGTTCGGCTGTTGGTTCAGCTGTTGGTTCGGCTGTCGGTTCGGCTGTTGGTTCAGCTGTGGGTTCAGCTGTGGGTTCAGCTGTTGGTTTAGCTGTAGGTTCTGACGTTGACACTGTCTCTTGGGTTGGATCCGCAGCTGGAGTTTCTTCTGATATTTCTGAGATGCCCGGTACAGTCATGCCCAACTGTCCCGCCATCAGGACAAGGCAAAGTACCGCTGCAATCCATTTTGCCAATTTTGTTCTTTTCATATGTCCTCCACTATGCCTGATGCCTATGCCCGCATATAATTTTTTCTGTCATGGCAAGCAAAATATGTACATTTTCCTTATGCCGGGCATGTCATCAGATTTGACTGGTATAAAGGCTTCTCAAAACAGGAGACGATACAATTCAGCTCCTTTATGTGACGATTATACGCTATTTTCCATGCTCTTGCAAGAGCATTATGCACCAATCAGGTCGCCATAGGATAAAATTGTGTTCTCTTTGCCAGGTTTTTGACATATCATAAAGTTCTCATTACCGCGCCATGTAAAATTTCCTAGAAAACAATTCATATTTTGTCATATCTTCTTATTCAGGCAGCCAAGCGGCAGATTATCTTGATCAGCATTTCCATTCTCCGAAGCATGCTGAAACACATAATAGTAAATTTTCCTGACAGCGGGATGTAAATTCTTTTTGGATCATGTAAAATTGCTTACCGAACCGTGGTAAATTTCTTACCTCGCAATGGCTGAGTGAGTATACCTCCAGCAGGTACTCGGCTCCTCTCTCGTTTTACGCTGCAGACTGTCGGCTGTCAGCTCGGATCGCATGGTTTTCAGGGGTTCTATCCCCCGCCAATATATCCGCTTTGTCGCAAGCATCGTGTTTTGCACAACTCCTTCACAGGCTGCGCATTGCCGCAGCCGCAGCTGCACGCTTGTGCTTGCTATCGCCTCTGTTCGATAATTTACACCTTGCCGTCGTCTGTGGTTTCCCTTCTCGATTGAAGTTAACTGCATCGGTACGATGGTTTCGCTTGACGTCCTGCGAGCTTATTTCAACCATGTTCCGCCATGACGGAATTTTCTATCTTCCCAAAATATCTCCAAACAGAACGCGATTGTTTCTTCTATCCATCTGACTTCCAGGCGATTCCATGCATCCATTGAGCTTTGGCTTGCTTTGAAATTTTATCCTCGCTTATAGTCGGCAGATGGTTTCACCCGCTAGGTCTAAAATTTGCCTGTGGGGTTCCATTTTCCCTTGAAATCCCCCTTCTATCCGATTCCACGCCGCCATGGGTAGCTCTTAGTCTGTATTCTTCGCGCTGCCTGCCTAATTGGAAGCCTGGACCTGTTAGAAACGTGCACAGCCAGGCGTACGAGGAACACCGGGGTCACAGGCTTTTCACCATGACCCCGGCATTCCTATCCTGCTC
>CAZGAM010000027.1:0-2364 GCA_964523685.1 uncultured Oscillospiraceae bacterium
AATATAGATCAACGCCATCACCGGTACCATTCTCTCCGTGACGATGCCGATTCGTTTAATACCGCCGAACAGGACAAGCCCCACTATGACAGCAACCACCACACCAAAGAGGAAACTGGTGACAGGCACTTCGCTGCCGAACAGGCGGAAACTGGCAGAGGTGTTCCCGCCAAAGGCAGCGATGGCTCCATTGATCGACGTGGCAATGGAGTTCACCTGCGTCATATTGCCGATACCAAAGGCTGCCAGAGCTCCTAAAAGGCAGAAAATAACGCCCAGCCATTTCCAGTTCTTTCCCAAGCCATTTTTTATATAGTACATAGGTCCGCCAACCCAGTCGCCCTTATCATTGCGTTCCCGGTACTTGACAGCCAGCAGCACTTCGGAATATTTGGTGCACATCCCCAACAGAGCACAAAGCCACATCCAGAAAACAGCGCCCGGTCCGCCTGCTACAATCGCACCTGTGACCCCTGCAATATTGCCCGTGCCCACCGTCGCTGCCAGCGCCGTAGAGACCGCCTGAAAGGGGGTTACCTCCCCTTTGCCTGCCTTCTGCTTGGAGAACATCTTCCCAATCGTGTTCTTCATGGCATAGCCGAACCTGCGGAACTGAGGAAATCCCATGCGCAGGCTCAAATACAGGCCCGTTCCAGCCAGGAGGATCAGGAGAACAGGTCCCCAGACCCATGCGTCTACCCTCGCAATGATTTCACCGATCTTATCCATTTTTCTCTCCTTTCTCGTATATCTTTTCATCCGCCGGACGAGAAATCCGAGGCATTCCCTCCGGCATGGGGCGTCTCCCTTCGCCTTGTACCAGGATCCTCCGCTAGCCGAAGGCTGACCGCGCCGCCTTTGCAGGCTCTCTCCGCACAAAGGACATGCCCGTCAGCCGTTCCTCTTTTTTCCCAGTTCGGACCATACGCCAAGCGTCTGTCCGGCAGGGTAACCCAGTTCGGACCATACGCCAAGCGTCTGTCCGGCAGGGTAACAAAATGAGCCTACCAAAATGGTACGCTCAAGCAATGAGAAGACAACGAGACTGGTATGTGCTTGTTTCTGTCCTTTTGCCTGAGAGTTTCGCGTATTTCGCCTTGCCCCTTCGGCCCCCGCCGTACCGGCGGGCGTCTCCAGAATTCCATCCGCCGGCAGTTCCCTTCGGGTTCTGTCGGTTTCTCCTGGTATTTAGCCTTACCGTTATTTACTATAATATATAGAAAAAGTGTGCATTTTTCAAGTATATGTTCTGTGCATATTATGTTCTTTATGCGGCTGATTTTTGTGCAAAATAACAACAGATTCCAATCTTCTGGACAAAATGGTCCGGGAGGAGACCCATCTCACCTGCCTGCTGCAAGACTTCTCCCCATCCCGATCCTGTCCTCCTGCGAAATATCCACAGTGCTTGGCGCATTCGCGCATTTTCGCCATGGCGGCTTGGCGGCGTCGGGACTGTCTCCTGCCGTCTGCTTCGCCCGGCTCCTGCATGGGCCCCCGTTTTCCATCCGGCCATTGCCTGTCCCAGGAAACGGTCCCGTCCAAGGAGTGTATTCACCCGATCATCCTTCTCATGATGGCCTCCCCGTGATCCTTCAGCCATCGATCCTGCTTCCAATAGTCCGGAAACACCCGAAGGACTTCCCGATAAAAGTCATTCGAGTGATTCATATATTTCAGGTGGCACAGCTCGTGTACCACTACACTGTCAATCACTTCCGGCGGCGTAAGCATGAGCAGACAGTTAAAATTCAAATTTCCTTTTGCACTGCAGCTGCCCCATCGTGTCTTCTGATTTCGAATGGTAATTCTTCTATACCTTACCCCAATCTTTTCCGCATAATACTTGACCCGTTCCGGAATATAGGCCAGTGCTTTGTCCGCCAGTTCCTGTATTTCCTCATAGGTGAGGCGGGGAATGTCTCCCTGCTCCAATCGTCTTTGTTCCTGCTTTTTCATGGTCTTCTCAATCCATTCCGTATGGGAATAGACAAAGGCACAGATTTGCATGTCTGTCGCATACTCAGGCGCTCTCACCAGGACAACCCCGTCTTGTACAGACAGGGACATCGTCTTTCTTTTGCTTCGAATCACCCTGAAATCCATCGCCCTTTTTCCTTCCTTCTTTTTCCCGTTTTTCCCCGCCATTGCCGAGGGATGATGGGAGGAAGCCGCTCCGCCCGACCGCCCCAATAATCTTCCCTGTCTGCAGGTTCGAGGCGCTTTCCCGAATGATTCACTGTATCGGCGCCCCTGGAAAATACCGATCGCAAGAGCTTTCTCGTGCTTTTCCCAGTTTGGGACACACTTGTTACCTTTGCAATACAGCCCTTTTGATTTTTTCTAGTCCTGGCTCCGTGATAT
>CAZGAM010000027.1:2374-9825 GCA_964523685.1 uncultured Oscillospiraceae bacterium
TCCGCCCATTCCTTTGAGTTCTTAGTTTTCGCCTCTTCAAGCCGCTCCAGCATATCGTGAAAATTGCTGTTGACATACATGAGCCGTATCACTTTCCAATCCTATGCTGGCTCTGGCTGCAATGCCTATAGCGGCCTTATCATGCATAGGCATGTTTCTCCCATTGGCATTTGCCCTCCTATGACTGGACCTATTCAGGTAGACATACCGGTGGGTACTAAGACACCAGTTGGAATTGGATATTAGGTTGTCCTCTGCTTTCTGCTTTGGAAATTTTGCCCACTTATACTCTCTCCTGGAAATGGGGCTGCAGGGTGAAAATTCAAAATCCCGCCCGTCCGGCACCTTCCTCCCTTGCAAACAAGGAGGCGCTCCGCCGGCTCACCAGCCATCCCCCGGTTGGCCTAAGACGGGATCGGGCCACATAGCGCGCTGTACAGCTGACCATCCCCGCAAACTGTGGAGATTTTCCACGTGCAGTCGGTGCTCAAGCGTGTACACGTGAATTTCCAGGCGTTTCGTAACTATATTCGAATATAATTTCCAATTATTACCAACCAAAAAGCGCCAAAACATTATGTAAATATACTTGGGGCTCCTACAACAACCTTCGACTTGTTCTTGGAGCCCTTGGGTCGACCTCGACCACGCTTTGGTGGTGGCTCCACTCCTGGCGGCAACTTTGGTTTGTTTTTGCTCCCTCTTGGCCTACCACGTCCACGCTTCTGCGGGACATCGTTGCTTGCATCCGCCAGCTCGCATCCGCCAGCTCGAATTGAACTGGTGCAGTTTCCGTGGTTAATTTTTCTTCCCTTGCTAAAGCAGCTTCCCGCTCCAATGTCTTTTTATTTTTACTACCAGGGGGTTGTCCTTTACCTCTCTTTGGAGCCTTGGGGTCTAAGCGAGCCGGTATTATTCCCTCAGCCAACATGGCAGCTTCTCTTTCAATTTTTTTCTATTTCTACTGCCTTTAGGACGCCCGCGCTTTTTCTTGGTCGAAGTCTCGGCCGTATTAGATAAATCGTCTGAGTCATCCTGTTTCTTTGATTGAATGGTGTTCTCAGTTTCTCCATACTGACGAGGTAAAATATGGTAACGTACTGTTTCCTGACTTGCCATTCTGTTGTTTGCAAAAGTAGCAAGTTCAGTAAGGTCTTTGGTAATAATCCCGCAATCCTTTAGCAAACTCTTTATTTTTTCAGACATATTGTTTACTGCATAATATACATCGTGGCGCATCCCGAGATGAATTTCATGTAATTTCTGAATGGTAACATTAGTATCAAGCCGGTACTTTTTGCTTAATCTCTCTATATGGGAACGAATGATACTTGCAACAAAGCAAACATGAAATCTAGATTGAACTCCGGGATCTTCGTGACTGCGGATAACGTCATACCCCATTTGTGATATCAGAATGTCGAAGCGAACTTCAGAAATGTTTCAAAGATTATATGTCGAATCACATTCTTCTGCTGTCATATCTTTGGATGTAGCAATAGCGGAAAAGCCCTTTGCTTTGGCGTTTTCGTTCACGAGAGAAGAATTCAACTTGATTTTGTAAGATCCCTCCTCCTGGACGATTTCAATGTAATCCTTGTATTCCTTCCCAACTTTAGGCTCTTTTCGGGTAGCAATGGTTTTCTGAATCTTGGAAATCTCCTCGTGGACGTTCCCAAACAACGTCATAGCGCGCTCTAAGCCGTTTTTTATGTCATGAAACAGGCAAACATATGTCAGTTTGTCACATTCGAGTCAGTGTCAAACAATTTTACTAAACAACATTCACCAAACAGCTTGCCGTCACTGGAGATGCAAAATTCAACATTCCAATATATGTCATCTGCACACTTCGCAAGAGCTTCCTTGTAGCCATTTTCGTTGCTTTTCAGCATAACTACAAAGTCATAGTGATTGTCGCGTATTGCATCTATGACTGGTTTTGACGGATATCCATGATCCAAGATAAATCCAAGAAATCCTGGGATCTTTTTAAAAAAGTTAATAACTTCTTGGAAGGACTTCCCGTCTACCGTTCCTCCGGGGTATACAAAATATGTGAGTGGCATACCCTGATAAGCGCCGTTAGCACATACTGCCCAGGTGAATCCAGCAATTTGGACATTCTTCTTCGACTTTGCATGTCCTTTTTCACTTAAGGAACTATCTTCTGCAGCGTAATCGTCATTGGACCCATCAACGCAACCCCAACATTCAGTTGCTCCTAATTCAATGCATTTATCCAACCAGTCTGATTTGAATTTCTGAATCTGAGTTTCCTTTATACGCTTATCAAAAAGTTCTGAATACCAGCTGTCACTGTAGCAAACATCAGAAAAGAGCATTTCATTTTTCATTACCTGAGTGTAAAGTTCAGCAACATCTTTTCTCCACAAGAGAGAATAAATTGCAAAGTCCATAATGGCATTTGCAGTAGATACTCCGAAGTCCTTACACAAGATTGAATACAGTCCCGTCTTATATCCAATACCAAGTGTGGCAGCATAAAGCCCTGTATGTAATATTGTTGGAAATGTTCGACGATGTGTGTACAGCTCATTATATGACTTTTCAAACCAGGCCTTGAACTCATCGTTAGGTTCCATCTTCCCTGATTGAGGATCGAACCTTCCAACAACGACTCTATGCTCCTTCCCAGCCTGGTTAGTTTTCACATAGGCTCGCCAATCACTGGCACATATGAAGACACCCTCTGGCACGTCAATGAAGTTCTTACTATTATGGGAGTACGCCATGACAGCCCCTCAAAATAATCCAAAAATAATCAAAAAATGCATTAAATCGACCGTTTAATACAAGTATATAATATGCATATTATTTATGATACTATTTTCTTACTATTTTCTTAATAACTTGTCAATAAATTTTTGGAAATTTGATTAAATTTGGGGGTCGCCACGGTACTGTTGTACTACATATATTAATTTTATCTAATTATTGTTAACCACAACGCCAGGCGCATCTACTGGATCATTTGAAATAATCGAATATAGTTACGAAAAGTCTGGTAATTCAAGTGTACAATCGGAGCGCCCGGCGCGAAATACGCCCCCCTTGTTAATCTCTCGATAGCCCGAACAAGGCAAGGCGAATGCCAATCAACATCAACCTGCTGCCTGCTTTTCATACTGGAGCATATACAGTTTGTAGTATCTTCCTTTTTGATGCAGAAGCTGCTGATGGGTCCCCTGCTCCTGAATCTGGCCATGGGATAAGAGGATGATGTTGTCTGCATGTTGAATGGTGCTGAGCCGATGGGCAACGATGAGCATGGTGCCGATGTTCTTCATTTTTTCCAGAGAATTTTGAATCAGGATCTCTGTCTCTGTATCTATATTGGCCGTTGCCTCATCCAATATCATCACTTCCGGCCTGTGGATGATCGTGCGGGCAAAGGACAGCAGCTGTCTCTGTCCCGCGGAGAAATTATTTCCTCTTTCCCGTACCACTTCATCCAGGCCATACTCTAATTTATTGATAAAATGATCTGCGTTGACGTATTGGCATGCCTGCCAAATCTGCTCGTCCGTAAAACTCTCTTCCCGCAGAACGATATTGGATCGGATGGTACCGGAGAAAAGGAAGACATCCTGCAGCATCTGTCCAAAATGGCGGCGGAGGGAGGCGATTTTAATATGGCGAATATCGATTCCGTCGATTAGGATCTGACCTTTCTGAATATCATAATTGCGGCAAATCAAAGATAAGATGGTACTTTTTCCCGATCCGGTGGAACCTACCAGCGCTACCGTCTGTTTGGGTTTTACATGAAAACTTACTCCCTTGAGAACCCACTCTCCCGGATTATAGGCAAACCAGACGTCTTTAAACTCGATGTCCCCCTCCACCGTTTCCAGTTCAATCGCATCCGGTTCGTCTACCAGATTGGATTTCATATCAAAAACCGCAAAAATTTTCTCTGCTGAGGCAAATGCTGACTGCAGGGTGTTGAATTGCTCTGCCAATGTCTGAATCGGATCAAAAAAACGGGAGATGTAGAGATAGAAAGAGACGATGGTTCCCGATGTAATCGTCTGGCCCAGAAAAACACGGTCTTCGATGTAGCCGCGGCTACCCACATAGAACAGGCACATCACAGAGGAGATATACAGCATATACACCATGGGGCGGAACACGCTGAACACAAACATCTGCTGCTCCCTGGCTCTCTTCAGGGTATTGCTTTTCTCCAGAAATTCCGACATTTTCGCCTGTTCCCTGTTAAAGATCTGGGTTATTTTTATGCCGGAAAGATTTTCAGACAGGTACGTGTTGATATCCGTTGTGCTGTCCTTCACCTTCCGGTAGGCGCGCCTGGTCAGTTTGCGGAACAAAATAGTGAAAAGAAGCAAAAAGGGCAGGAAGCAGAGAACCATGAGTGTAAGAGCGTAGTTTGTAAATAGCATGGCACCCAGCACGCCCACCAGGATGAAGACATTCTTGATCATCGTTGCCAGAATATTGGTGAACATCATGGAAATGGCGTTGGTGTCATTCGCCACGCGGGTAACCAGCTTCCCGACCGGGATGCTGTTGATCTGTTCATGACTGAGGCCTTCTATATGGACGAACAAATCCTCCCGAAGAGCAGAGAGAATTTTCTGTCCAACTTTTTGCAGAATAATTGCCTGGAAGTAGGTACATATCATGGAAACTGCCAGCAGCGACGCGTAGAGAACTACCATCCCATACAGGTTTTTCAAAGGGAAGTCCCCTTTAATCATCTCTTCAATGGAGCCTATAAGCAGAGGGGAAATAATCGAATAGGCTATGGAGAAAAACATGATGACCAGCACCAAAATAAACTGCTTCGCATATGGCTTGCAGTATTTGAGGAGCCTGCGCATAATTTCCGAATCAGACATATGCCGATCCGAAGACACTTGATCCTTCTGCCGTTTCACATAGCCCCATAGAACGATAAAAAGAACGGCAAATACACCGATAATAGCGCCTACGATCAACAAAGGCAAAATCTCACGCACGGATGCCGCCTCCCTCTTCTTCCAGTTGCTGCAGCTGAACAAGGTGATTATATTCGGGACAGGATTTTAAAAGCTCCTCATGTTTTCCTACCGCAATCACCCTTCCGTCTTCCAGGAAAATAATTTTATCCATTCTTTCAATGGTAGAGATTCGATGGGCGATCAGAATCGTCGTCCTGCCCGCCCGGGTCGTGCGCAGGTTCTCCAGAATTATCTTCTCGGTTCCGGTATCCACGGCGGAAACGGAGTCATCCAAAATTAAAATCGGCGCCTCCTTCATCAGAGCGCGTGCAATGGAAATGCGCTGTTTCTGCCCGCCGGATATCGTCACGCCCCGCTCTCCCAATACCGTTTCATAACCATCTTGGAACTGCGCAATATCTTCATCCACATCGGAGAGAACACCATACTTTCGTACCGCCTCCAGATCCGGATGATCCTGGGTAAAACCAATATTCCGCGCTATGGTATCGGAAAACAGGAAATTGTCCTGAGGAACATAAGCCATTGCCCTGCGAACCTCTTTGATTGGAACCTCATTCACGTCATGGCCATCGATAAAGATGGTTCCGTCCGGTACGTTATAGGTTCGAAGCAGCAGATCCACCAGAGTGGTCTTCCCGGAACCGGTCCGGCCCACAAGGCCTACATTTTCCCCCGCATGAATCACAATACTCACGCTGTTCAGTGCATTGTATTCTCCCTCCGGATACCGGAACGTGAGATTTCGAATCTCAATCTCGCCCTTTACCGCCTCACGCAGAGGTTTCACGTCCGCCCGGTCCACCACATCGATCTTGGCATCCAGTAGCTCGCTGATTCGCTTCAGGGACGCACGGCCCCGGCTGGTCATATCGATCAGCTGGGAAACCGCCATAATAGGCCATACAGTCGCATTAAAATAGCCGATGAACTCCATTAACTGCCCGGCATTGAATGTATCCTTATAAACCAGATATCCTCCATACCCGATGATAATACAGATCACGCTCTCTACAAATACATTGACCAGGATATTTAACAGCACAGAGGCTCTTGTAAATTCAATATTGGCTTTTTCGTTTTCCTTATTCAATTTTTTGAAAGCCAAAAGCTCTTTGGCCTCTTTTACAAAAGCCTTAATTACGGATATGCCGGAGAAGCTTTCCTGGGAAAAATCAGACAAAGCGGAAAACGCTGCCTGACGGATATCCCATTTTTTCATCATGTACTGTCCTATCAGAGCACTGGAACCCAAGAGCAAAATCATCGGGATCATGGCCAGCCCCGTCATGAGATGGTTCATTCGCCACATCTTCCACACTGCCATGCTTCCCAGGGCAAGTGCATCCGCCATCATAAGAAGTCCGGAGCCGTAACAATCCTGAACAGTATCCAAATCATTGGTAAAAAGGCTCATGAGGTTTCCCACCTTATTCACCTGATAGTACTGACAGCTTAAGTCTTTGGCGTGATCGAACATCTCATTTCGCAGGTCAGCCTCCACTTTGATGGCAGCGCCAAAAAAACAGGTGCGCCAGAGGAAACGGCAAAAGACGATCATCAGGATGATGCCCACCATGGGCATACAGATTTTCTCCAGCAGGAAGTCCATATCAAAAGGGACTTCCACGCTGTTGATCAAGACCTTTCCTTCATTGATCCCATTAATAACCATCTGGTAAAGGTTCGGGATCAACAATTGAAGATAGTCAACCGCAAACAGCGCTGCTAGGCCCAGAATCAGCCTGACGGCGTATTTTCTATAGTATGGATTAATGTGCTTACCCAGAATCATGGATATATTTTCTCCTTCGAGGAACGGATATTCGCATTAAAAAGCAGGGCTCCCCCTGATGACAGGCGACATGGAAGGTCGCTGCTTTTCCTGTTCAAAAAAGCCTGATAGTCAGAATCCCCATCATAACGCCGACCAAAAGGAGGGGGATCATACCATCCACAAAACCTGCCCGTGCGTCCAGCTTATAGTAAAGAAGATAGGTCACCATGCTGATCAGAAAGACCAGCAGTGTAAGCAGGGCATACACCAAGCCTTCTTTTCTGATTAAGACACCCAAACCTGTCAGCAGATGGATTTCTGAAAAAATCAATCCCGTCCACCCAACTATCAAAAAGAGCTCCGTTGTCACTGGCCTTTTACACCATGCCCAGGTCAAAAACGCCAGAATCCCATAAACAGCCGCAGCCGCAATCCAAATTTTACCTGGTGTAAGAGCTCCCGGAACGGCCGGCGCCCGGAGCACGGTGTGGAAAATTTTGACTGCCCCAGTAAGACCGAACAAGAAAGCCGGAATCAGCAGCCAGCCGGACCTGATTCCCTTTACAGGCTGTGTCGGACGAAAGGCCAGAATCCACCAGAGAAGATAAAAGACGCAGCAGACGAAGAAGGCGGCATTTCCCCTCATCAGCTGTTTGGGTACGAATTGCATTTTTATGAATCCTCTT
>CAZGAM010000027.1:9835-16715 GCA_964523685.1 uncultured Oscillospiraceae bacterium
ATTCACAGCAGGAAGCCGCCGAGTACCCGGAGCCCCTGAAAAATCTGCCTGACCAAGCCACCCAAAAAGAATATTTCATGTCCCCTCCCTCTATGTATCATGCATACTCAATCACCCGGCTGCAGGCAATCGCCATGGAACCTCTTCCAATATGACAGGTAACACTAAGAGACAGAGGCGCCATATAGATATCATACCCTGGAAATCTCTGTTCAATCTGCTCTTTCCATTGGGCAGCCTCCTCCTCGCCGCATGTATAAGACGCCATTAAATGGACCTTATGCCCTGCAAACCGCCCGTTGATATCTTCTTCCATCGCATCGAGCATTTTGATTCTGGCTGCTTTCATACCCCTTACCTTGGCAAAAGCATCCAGCTTTTCCCCCTGTATGGTAAGGACCGGCTTAATATTTAATACGGTTCCCAAAGCAGCACCGGCCGGTGTAATTCTTCCGCTCTTCTTCAAATATTTTAATGTGTCAACCGTAATATATATGCTTGACTGAAGCGCTTCTCTCGTGAGCACCTCCACGATCTCTTCGGGGCTCATTCCTTTTTTCACCATTTCCAGCGCATCCAAAACAGACTGCCGCTGCGTTATGGATACTCGCTGGTTATCCACCACGTACACATGCCCGTGGAAAGGTTCATCCTCTGCAGCCAATTTCGCAACTTCGCAGGCGGTGGAAAGGCCCCGGGAGATAGCAATATGGATAACCGCATCATGGTCCTGGAGCAGCCTGCTCCACGTTTCCTGGAGATCTCCCGGCGATGGCTGGGATGTAGAAATATCTACATCTTCTTCCATCCGTTTATAAAATTCCTCTCTCGTTAAGGTAATATCTTCCAAATACATAATTTTATTGAAATAAAATGGCACAGAGACGACGCCTATCCCCAGTCTTTTCCCCTCTGCCTGCGTAATTCCGCTGTTGCTGTCAGCGGATACAGCAATTTTTTCCATCTTGTCAGTCTCCTCTTTGTTGATAACACGTACAAGAAGTCAAGTTTCTCGTAGATCTTATTCGCTGGTCTGACCTCCATCCTCCGCTATAGCCTCCGGAACAGAACTATAGTCCCATTGATGGTCAGTGCCTGCCATCCAATCGCTGGTTACATTGAAGTAAGCCCAATTTTCTTCCGGATCCCCCTCATCCCACGTTGCATCCACACAATACCAGTTTCCACCCAGCCTAACCATATTCCAAGCATGATCTCTCTCACTCTCGTAGGCTGCGCCGACAACCGTAATGCACTCTACATTCACCATATCCATAAAAAGCTGAAACGTGGTAGCATACGCCAGACATATTCCTTTTCCATTGTACAGGGCACCATAAGGATTAAAAGAATCCGGATCCATATTGGCAATGGCATCGTAATGATCCTGGTCGTAACGCACATTCTCTGTAAGCCATGCATAGAGCGCCCGTTCTTTTTCATATTCCGTCATATCATCCACAACAACATTTTGCACAATCTCTGACGCCCTATTCAGGATCTTTTCATCTTTTTCAGAAAGATCTTCTTTCCCGCCGTTTCTCCATGCATTGAGAATAGCACTGGTATCATAAATGGTCATGTCATCATTTCCCGGCACCGTAAACGGCCATCGAAAGAGCCAATCATAGCTTTCATCCAGTATACTCTTTGCATAGGCGGCATTCGGGCAGATGAGCAGGGCAGCATCACCATACTCCGTGATATCTGCTATGGAATTGCTGACAATTTTCGCCTGCTCCGGTTCATAACCTGTAAAATCACCTTCTCGGTTCAGAATATAGTCTCGCAGCTTTTCGACCGCTTCATTTGTCTTTGCGGAGTCATTCATTCGCAGCACCGCGATCTCGAACGCCTCGGCGCCGCCTGCGCGAACAATAGCGAACTCCTTCAGTGCCTCTTTTTCTATGCCATATAAGCTGCTTAGATAATATTCCAGAGTACTCTCGTCCACTGCCTGATCCAACCGCTCCAGTGCATCCGGATCTCTGCCGCAGCCAAATTCAACGACTCGCTTCACAAGTTTTTCAACGGGAATTTGGTCCACCGAAGCTTTAATCATTTCTACCCTGTTTGCCTTCGGATTCGGCGTGTCCAGAACTTCTGATTCCTGACTCGCTTCCCCACATCCCGTCAGCAAAAGTTGCATCATGAAAACACTTAACAAAACGGATAGAATCTTTCTCACTTTTATTCCCTTCTGACTTTCAGACATGCCGAATTCACAATATTTTAACATTCCATGATACTCAACTTTTCACTGTTATCCCCTTTGGGTACCATGTGTCCGAATTTTTTTCTTTCTTTCACACATTCCGTTAATAGATATTCAACTTGTGCATTCAGGGACCGAAAATCATCTTTTGCCCATGTCGAAAGCTCGCTGTAAAGCGTATCTGACAGCCGCAGCAATAGCTGCTTTTTTAACCTTTTCTCTGACATCGGATTAGAAATACAACTCCTGTACTTGTAAATTCACACAGAAAGGCGGAAAATCTCTGCTGTCTGGCATAATTATGGAAACTTATACACCAATCGCTGTTAGTAGGAAGAACCAGATAGCAATAATATATCAATTTGCTATTAATTAACTTACGCAAAAATAAAGAACCAATACATAAGCGTTGGTTCTTAAAAACTATTGTTCTGGCATCATGAATCCATGGGGCGGATCCCATAGGAGGTAAGTTGATCTTCCAACATCTCTATTCGATGGCGTTGAATTAAAAAACGATTCCGGCTGGTAAGACCTCCTATGACATACAGAAGTACAAAAAGGGCAACACATAGAACAGCAAAGGGATTCAGTTGGGAAAGGATCCCGCTGTCTGTTATTTTCAATGCCGACGAATTGGCATCGTACACGATAAAAGGAAGTACATAACTGACTGCACAAAATACCGTCATAATTTTCGGAATTAACATAACACACCGCTTATCAGCGAAACTCTTAAACAGCGGCAGTATGCAAAATAGAGCTGAAACCACACATACAGCGATAATTGCATAGGTTAAATAAGGGGCTGTTGTCCGGCAGATGTTGTGCAAGGAAAACAAAGTAACCGAAGCAGGCGAACCATCATCCACGACTCCTACAGACGGCAGGAACCAAAAGGTGATCAAGGCCACATTCAAGGCGACAGCCAATATACATAAAATTACAACAAATACTCTGGCAGCCGAGATGTATTTCCTTGGTTTCTGCATATTCCGTGATGCAGGAGGTTGGACCAAAACTGCGGGAGCGCCAGGGACAGGGGTACCACAGGTTGGACAAACTCTTGCCAGAGGATTTAATTCGTGTTTACAGTTGGAACATACCATAACTTATACCTCCTACCTGTACTCTGCACCGCTCTTCCAGGATGCAGCCGCGCCAGAAGAATTCTTACAGCAATCCGCTTAATCCGCCCATGCCGCCAAGTCCGCCTGTTAAGCGGTTGAGAGACTGCGTCTGCGTATCCTGTGCCTTGCGCAGCGCTTCGTTCACGGCAGCAATAATCATATCTTGAAGCATATCTATATCATCCGGATCAACCGTCTCTGGATCTATGGTAAGCTCAGTAAGTTCAAATTTTCCCGAAACGGTCGCTTTGACGGCTCCGCCGCCGGCTGACGCTGTATAAGACGCCTGTTCCAGCTCATCCTGCATCTGTTGAAAATTTTTTTGCAGTTTTTGCGCCTGCTTCTTCATTGCAGACTGATTGACTCCGCCGCCGCGAGGGGCACCATGAAATTGATTTCTACCCATAAACCTCTCCTTTCACTCATATAAATTTTACATTCGGAAATCGGCTAAGTTCGTTTAGTTTCTCTATTTCTGGTTTCCCTGCTGAACTCGTATTTTTTTCTTCAAAAACAACGCGGATGGTTTTGTTCAAAAGCAAACTCAGCTGCTCCTGCAGGATTCTCTTGACTTCCGGCTTATCCAGCATTGCTTTTGCAATCGGGGTACGAAGTGTTATAGTCATCTTCTCTTCTGACAGCGAAGCAGTAACTTGAGTTGGTGTACTCAACATAGCATGTGCAGCCATATCCAGCTTCCCCGATATAGATTTTACCAGAGTCTCCCAAACATCTGCCTTATCCAAATCTTCCGCTGATTCCTTCTGCTGATCTGTATCCGCTTCTTCCCCCTTCGACTCAGGTAGCGGAGCAGCGGCTGGCGCCTCTGAAGCATGCAAACCTGCCGGCTGTTCCTTCACAAATTCGATTTTTGCAGGTTCCAGCTGTTTCTTCTCTGTGTCCTGGATGCAGCTGCTGGTCAAATCCTTCGCTTGATTTTCGTCTGCGCTGTCATTGGGCTGCTTCTTTTCTGCTGTGGGAATAGCCGGCACGCCGTTTTGCAGCATCATCTCCAGTTTTGCCACCCGGTTTTTCAGCCCCTGCAGGGAATCCGAAGTTTCCGGAACACACATGCCAATAAGGCACATTTCAGCCGCTCTTCTCGGGTCACTGCCGCCTGTATCTGCTGCACGAATGGCCTTCATCCAGTCCATGAGCTGTGCCCCTGGAATTTTCTGGGCGAAACGCTGCAGCTCCCTGATCTCATAGACACCGCTTACCAGGGACTGTCCTCCCTTGGGAGATACCTGCAGCAAAAGCACATCACGCATCAAGCCAGCGAGTTCCTCTAAAATTCCGGCAGGTTCCTTTCCATCCTGCCAAAGAGCAGAAAAACTCTTTAAGGCCTGTTCCACGTTTCCACCAGCTACCGCTTCCAGCAATTGGGCTGTGCGCCTGCTTCCCGCAAGCCCCAATGCAGACAGAACGGCCGCTTCATCAATTTTTTCCGCAGCAGAACACTGATCCAATAAGCTCAGGGCATCCCGCATCCCGCCATCTGCCATTCTGGCTAGCAGGGCTGCAGCCGCAGGTTCTAAAAACATCCCCTCCTGCGTCGCTACATAGGTGAGCCTTGAGGCGATTACATCCGCCTCAATGCGGGTAAAATTATGCCTTTGGCACCGGGAGACGATCGTTGGCAATATCTTTTGCGGAGCCGTCGTGCAAAGTATAAACATAACATGTTCCGGCGGTTCCTCCAAAATTTTGAGCAGGGCATTAAATGCCATGGCAGAAAGAGAGTGGGCCTCGTCGATGATATACACGCGCTTTTTCACATTGACTGGAGAAAAAATGGCCTCGTCCCGAAGAGCCCGCACATCATCCACGCCATTATGAGAAGCAGCATCAAGCTCCATGACGTCCAAGATACTCTCAGAGAGGATTCCGCGGCATGAGCTGCATTGGTTGCACGGGTTCCCGTTTACCGGGTTTTCGCAGTTTACAGCTCTTGCCAAGATTCTGGCACAGGTCGTTTTTCCCGTTCCCCGGGTACCACTGAACAAATAGGCATGTGATAATCGGCCCGTCTCAACCTGCCTTTTCAGTGTACTTGTAATATGCTCCTGGCCGACTACATCATCAAATGTCCGCGGGCGCCATTTTCTATACAATGCCTGATACATTCTTATTCCAGACGAAGGCTGTAGGCTGATTGCAACCTGGAAGAAAAGTTCCAAACAGCCAGCCTCTCCTCTCTCCTTATGCCGCTCTGCAGGCAACATAATAAATAAAAGAGCTGCACACCTGCCTTTGTATATTCGATACATCCGTTACCGCAGTAGTTAACTCAGACCCAGCAACCTCACGGCACACGGGCGCTTCCGCTTAATGCTGCTCGGTTCCCCGCCTGACATGGTTCACAGATGTCCGTTGCGCAAGACCAAGCCTTCATCGCCACTTGCTGCGGTCAGACAACACATCGAATATCCGGGGGCAGGAGTTCGTCCCCGCTATAGCGGATTGCGGGTTCAGGGCACCGCTGGCTCCCCGACTAGTACAGCTCCTTGTCTTATTATACGACTTTTACCGCTGTATATCAAGTCTTTTGTTGGGAGTTTTGCTGTGCTGGCAAAACCATGCCCCTCATTCAGTGCTGACTGTCTCCACTCAGAGCCAGAACTGCCCGGGCCTTCTCCTTATATTTGCTTCTCATGCTCTCTGGAGACAGGATCCTCATCTCATCCGAAAATTGGAATATCCAACCCCAGAACGTAGGACTTTCCTGTATTTTCACAGAGGCTACGCATTTTTCCGGACTGACACGAATAATATTGACATCTTCCCCAAAGCTGTCCTGAACCGCTCCAATGAGTTTGTCTTCAAATTCAAGAGTCACAAAAATGACTTCTCCCCCATACATATTGAAGACCTGTTCTGTGTAGCTGGATACTTGATTGTCAGATACCAGAGCCTTCTCTGAAACTGCATCCTCCTCTACTTTCACTCCTTCCATGCGGTCGAGGCGATAATTTACAATCCCCTCCCGCTCGTCGGACCAGGTCATAAGATAGTAGTTGTCAGCATTGTATATGAGAGCCATAGGATCAACCAGGTACCTGTTCCCATCTTTACGGTAAACTATTCTCCGATTTTCATCTCTGTCAAAGTAGAGAAAGGAGGCCTTTCTTCCCGATACCAACGCCTGCTCCAGCGTATCAACTATATTGAAGATTTCCTCATTGGTATGTTTTTTCGTGTTAAAGCATACAATGTTTTCCCTCAATATCTGTTCCGCCAAAGTCCCGCCCAGCCTTGCTGTTTTCTCAACCAGCTCTTTCGTCTTCCCGGGAGTAACAAAATTGGCAGCCTGCACGGCGTCAATGAGAATCTTCAATTCAGGGACTGTAAACGTGCTGTAGCTTTCTTCTTCCATGTAATAGGCTTTTTCATGTCCGATCTGTTTGCTCTTCACATAGTTTCCCTGTTCTTTCAGAAGAGACATGTCGATTGTGACAGTTCTAGTTTCGCAGGTGATAGCAAACGTTCACAATCTTTCCATTATTTCATTGTTATTCATCGGATGTGATTCGTC
>CAZGAM010000028.1:0-2892 GCA_964523685.1 uncultured Oscillospiraceae bacterium
GCCACCTTCCCGGAGGTGTCAGGAACCTGCTTTACACATACGATTACTTTCATCTCTAAACCTTTTCCTCCTGACTTAGTTGACACCCAGATGTTTGGCGATGACCATCCGCTGGACCTCGCTGGTGCCCTCATAGATCTCGGTGATCTTGGCATCGCGCATCATGCGCTCCACCGGATACTCACGGGTGTAGCCGTAGCCGCCAAACAGCTGTACCGCGCGGCGGGTTACGTCACTGGCGGATTCCGCCGCATAGAGCTTGGCCATCGCGGCATCCGCGGAATAATCCTCATGCCTCTGCTTTTTGCACGCTGCGGAATATACCAGGAACTGGGCGGCCTGCATACGGGTATGCATATCCGCCAGCTGGAACTGGGTATTCTGGAACTGGCTGATGCGCTTACCGAACTGGACACGCTCTTTGGTGTACTTGACAGCCTCGTTCACGGCTCCCTCGCCAATGCCCAGGGCCTGCGCGGCGATGCCGATCCGGCCGCCGTCCAAGGTCATCATGGCGATCTTAAAGCCCTCGCCGATCTTGCCCAGCAGATTCTCCTTGGGAACGATGCAGTCTTCCATCACGAGCTCGCAGGTGGAAGAACCTCGAATGCCCATCTTCTTCTCATGCTTGCCCACGCTGAAGCCCGGGAAATTGCGCTCTACAATGAAGGCGGAAATTTCCTTTACCTTACGGCCCTTTTTATTCACGGTGGTACCGGTAACCGCAATAATGACAAACACATCCGCATAGCCGGCGTTGGTAATGAAGATCTTGCTTCCGTTGAGCACATAATGATCTCCGTCCAGCACCGCGGTGGTCTGCTGTCCCTGGGCGTCCGTACCGGCGCCGGGCTCCGTCAGGCCGAAGGCACCAATCTTTTTGCCCGCGAGCAGATCCGGCAGATACTTTCTCTTCTGCTCTTCGGTACCGTGCTCAAAAATCGGCGCACAGCACAGAGAAGTATGGGCAGAGACGATGCAGGCGGTGGTTCCGCATACCTTTGCCAGCTCTTCCACGCACATCGCATAGCTGAGCACATCGCCGCCGGCTCCGCCGTATTCCTTGGGGAAGTAGATGCCCATCATACCCAGCTTACCCATCTTCTCTACCGTCTCCAGAGGAAAGCGCTCTTCCTCATCCAACTCCTGGGCGAGGGGCTTGACCTCATTTTCGGCAAATTCGCGGTACATTTTGCGGAGCATCAGCTGCTCTTTACTGAGTTGAAAATCCATTCTCTTTTACTCCTTCCTGTTATTTGCTGTAATCGTAGAAGCCCTTGCCGGTCTTCCGCCCCAGCAGCCCGCCGCGAACCATCTTCTTCAGCAGCAGGGCCGGACGGTACTTCGGATCGCCCGTCTCTTGAAAGAGCGTCTCCATAATGGCCAGACATACATCCAGACCGATAAAGTCGCCCAGGGTCAGAGGTCCCATGGGATGGTTGGCACCCAGCTGCATCGCCTTATCAATGTCCTCCACAGAAGCCACGCCGGTCTCCACCAGTCCGATCGCCTCGTTGATCATGGGGATCAGGATCTTATTGACTACAAAGCCCGGCGCTTCGGCCACTTCCACAGGATCCTTGCCAATTTCTTTCGCCAGATTGTAGATAAAATCAAAGGTCTCCTGCGTCGTATTGGCGCCGCGAATGACTTCCACCAGCTTCATGCTGGGAACCGGATTGAAGAAATGCATGCCGATCACAGGGTGCTTCAGGCCCAGGCCCATTTCGGTAACAGACAGAGAAGAGGTATTGGACGCAAACACAGCCTCCGGCTTGCAGAGCTCATCCAGCTCCTTGAGGAGCGTCTTCTTGGTATCCATGTCCTCCTTGACGCACTCGATGATCAGATCGGCGTCCGCCGCGGCGCTGCGCTCGTCCACCACTACGTTGGCCAGCAGCGCATCCACTGCCTCCTGGGTCATCTTGCCCTTGGCCACCCGCTTGGCCAGAGAGTCCGCCAGCTTATCCTTATGCTTCTGGGCAGAAGCAACCGAACTGGCATACATCAGGGCGGTATGTCCCTTGGCGGCAAATACCTGTGCAATCCCGCTGCCCATGGTCCCAGCGCCGAATACTGCCACTTTCATACCAACTATCCTCCTAAAAATCTAATAATTTTCATTTCTCCCCGCAGGCCCGCTGCTCCTGCAAAGCAGCGTCCTGCCGTCTTCCTGCTCTGCTCCCGGCCCGCTGCTCTTCTCCCGGTTCTCTCCCGACCGCACAGAGGCAGGATGTACTCAACAAACGCTTACATTATAATAGAAAACGGTTCATTTATCAAGTAAAAACCGAGGAGCGGCCTGTTTTTTTTCACCGGCTGTCCCCCGGGACAGCCGCCTCCGGTCCGGCCCGTTCACGCCAGGACCCGGAGGCTCTCTTCCAGGTTTTCCGCCAGGGCCCGGGCCTTGGCCAGTTTTTCTCTCTCCGCAGCCACGACCCGCTCAGGTGCCCGGGAGACAAAATCGGCATTGGCCAGTTTCCGCTCCTGGGCCGCGATATCCTGTCTGGCCTTTGCCAGGTCCTTTTCCATGCGCTGCCGTTCCTTATCCAGGTCCACCAGCTCGGCCAGGGGCATATACATCGCCGCATGGTCGGTCACTACGGTAACCATGCCGGACAGATCTTCTGGGGGCTGCTCCGCAATCTGCACCGCCCCTGCATAGGCCAGATTCGCCAGATAGACCGCCGCCGCCGAATAAACCCGGGGCTGATCTGTCACCAGCGTGATATGGGGCCGTTTGGATGGGGGGACATTCATCTCCGCCCGGCGGCTCCGCAGCGCTTTGACTGCCTCCATGATGCTCTCAAACTGTTCTTCTTCCTCGGGGAAAGACAGACAGGCATCAAATTCCGGGTATTTCTCCACAAGGAGGGCCTCCCCCTCGTGGGG
>CAZGAM010000028.1:2902-16650 GCA_964523685.1 uncultured Oscillospiraceae bacterium
AAGGGCATAAAGGGGTGGAGCAGGCGCAGAATATCTGTCAGCACATACAGAAGGACCCGCTGGGCGCTCTCGTCCCCCTCCCGCAGACGCGGTTTGGTGATTTCAATAAACCAGTCGCAGAAACTGTCCCAGATAAAATCATAAATCTTGGTAGCCGCCAGGCCCAGCTCGTACTTGTCAAAGTTCTCATTCACCTCGGCAATCAGCTGCTGCAGTTTGGACAGAATCCACTTGTCCTCCATTTTCAGCTGGTCCGGCAGCCGGTTTTCCTCCACCGTCAGGTTCATCAGCACATAGCGGGCCGCGTTCCACAGTTTGTTGGCGAAGTTGCGCATGGCTTCGCAGCGCTCCACGTAAAAGCGCATATCGTTACCGGGCGAGTTGCCGGTAATGAGATTAAAGCGCAGCGCATCCGCTCCGTACTGGTCGATGATTTCTATCGGATCTACCCCGTTCCCCGCGCTTTTGCTCATTTTTTTGCCCTGGGGATCCCGGACCAGGCCGTGGATCAGCACCGTCTTGAACGGCTCCTTCTTCATATGCTCCATCCCGGAGAAAATCATTCTGGCCACCCAGAAAAAAATGATATCGTATCCGGTTACCAGCACATCGGTAGGATAGAAGTAGGCAAGATCCTCTGTCTGCTCCGGCCAGCCCAGGGTAGAGAAGGGCCACAGAGCCGAGCTGAACCAGGTGTCCAGCACATCCGGGTCCCGCTCTATCCTCTTCGAGCCGCATTTCTCACACTGACAGGGATCTTCCCGGCTCACCGTTACGTGGCCGCAGTCGGCACAGTACCAGGCGGGGATCTGATGGCCCCACCACAGCTGCCGGCTGATGCACCAGTCTTTCACATTATGCATCCAGTTGAGATAGGTTTTGGCAAATCGATCCGGAACGAACTGGATGGTCCCGTCCTCCACCACGCGAATCGCCTCCCGGGCGAGGGGTTCCATTTTGACGAACCACTGGTCACTGGCCAGCGGCTCCACATCGCTGTGGCAGCGGTAGCAGGTGCCCACATTGTGGACATGTTCCTCCACCTTGACCAGATATCCCTGCTGTTCCAGATCTGCCAGAATGGCTTTTCTCGCCTCATAGCGGTCCATGCCGTTATATTTGCCGCCGTTGATGATGCGCCCGTCGCCGTCGATGACGAGGATCTGCTCCAGGTTGTGCCGCAGCCCCACCTCAAAGTCGTTCGGGTCATGGCAGGGGGTCATTTTTACACAGCCGGTGCCGAAGTCCCGGTCCACATACGCATCCGCCACAATCGGCAGTTCCCGCCCCACCAGGGGCAGGATGCAGCTTTTCCCCACCAGGTGCGTGTACCTCTCATCCTCCGGGTTGACGGCTACCCCCGTATCGCCCAGCATGGTCTCCGGCCTGGTCGTTGCCACAATCACATCCCCGGAACCATCCGAGAGGGGATAGCGGAGATACCACAGGTGCCCGGGCTTTTCCTCGTACTCCACCTCCGCGTCGCTGAGGGCGGTGGTGCAGTGCGGGCACCAGTTGATAATGCGTTTGCCCTTATAGATAAGTCCTTTCTCATACAGAGTGCAGAACACCTCCCGCACCGCCCGGGAGCAGCCCTCATCCATGGTAAAGCGCTGCCTGTCCCAGTCGCAGGAGCAGCCCAGTGTTTTCAGCTGGGTGACGATCCGGTCGCCGTATCGGTTTTTCCAGTCCCATACCCGGTCCAGGAACTTTTCCCGGCCCAGATCAAAGCGGGTCAGTCCCTCTTCCTTGCGCAGGTTCTCCTCTACCTTGATCTGCGTCGCGATGCCCGCATGGTCATACCCCGGCACCCACAAGGCGGAAAAGCCTTTCATGCGCTTATATCGGATGAGCACATCCTGGATCGTCTCATCCACCGCATGGCCCAGGTGGAGCTGTCCGGTCACATTGGGAGGGGGGATCACAATGGTGAACGGCTTTTTGGCCGGGTCCCGCTCCGCGTGGAAATAGTGCCCGTCCAGCCACTGCTGGTACACTTTTTTCTCCACCTGTTTTGGATCATATTGTTTTGGCAGTTCTCTCATAGCGGATGGGAAGTCCGGCTGCCGGTTCCCGGCTGTACCGTACTTCCCTGTATCTCCTTTCTTTCTTCAGAGAGCGCACAGACTCTCTATTTCCTTCTCATCGGAAAGGCCTACGGTCTTTTTCACCACTTCCCCATCCCGCAGAACCGCCAGAGTGGGAATGCTCATGATCCCGAAACGCTGGGCGAGAACCGGATTGCTGTCCACATCCACCTTGCCGACCCGGATTTCCGGATGTTTTTCCGCAAAGGCCTCCACCACCGGTCCCTGCATCCGGCAGGGGGTGCACCAGGTAGCCCAGAAATCCACCAGGGTCACGCCGGACGCTGTCTTCTCCTCAAAATTGCTGTCTGTGAGTTCTATGACTTCCATACATACCTCCCCGCGCGCCCCCGGCCCTGCCGGGGCGTGCGCACATGTAAAATTATTCTTTCCGTTTTGGTTGTCTGCGCAGCCGGCTGCCGCGTTTTCAGGATTTCTCCCCGTCTAGAATCAAAGAGCCTATTCCAATGCGCCGGCCGCTCTTTCCGTCAAAGAGAAGAATTCCCTCTCCCTGAACCGTCATGGCAATGGGGGAATCCACCGGGTAATCCACACTTCCGAAAACCACGGAGGTAAGCATGACGCCGTCCACCATGACCTTGACGGTGGTCTCCATGCCGGAGGGAAGGGTAGAATAGGCGACCCCCCGGATCGGGCCCCAGTCCGTAATCGGCAGGAATTCCGGACGGATCCCCACCGTCAGCTCCTCTCCGTGGTCCGCCAGGGGCTGGCGGGAGAGAAACTGCGCCCTGCGTCCCAATATTTCCAGCGCTGCCCGGCCGTTCTGCTCTTCCAGAAAGCGGGCGGGGACAAAGTTGATGGTGGGATTGCCCACAAACTCCGCGACGAATTGGTTCGCCGGCTCGTTGTAGACGGTCAGGGGCGGATCATACTGCTGGAGCAGGCCGTTGTTGATCAGGCAGACCCTGGTGGACAGGGTCATCGCCTCCAGCTGATCGTGGGTGACGTAAACGAAGGTGCTGTTGGTGTCCGTATGGAGCCGCTTCAATTCTGTGCGCATCTCCTGGCGCAGTTTGGCGTCCAGATTGGACAGCGGCTCATCCATGAACAGCACCTTGGGGCTGGGCGCCAGGGTACGGGCAATCGCCACCCGCTGCTGCTGGCCCCCGGACAGCTCCGAGGGGTACCGCTTTTCAAAATCTTCAATTTTCAGCAGGGCCAGCAGCTCGTCCACTCTTTTGCGGATATCCGCCTTGCTCCATTTCAGATTTTCCAGACCGAAGGCGATGTTCTGATATACCGTCATATGCGGCCACAGAGCGTAATTCTGAAACAGAAAACCGATATCCCGGCTGGCAGGGGGGATATTGATCCCCTTTTCGGCGTCGAATACAACCCGGTCCGCGATGGTGATTCGACCCTCCGTCGGCGTTTCCAGGCCGGCAATCATGCGCAGGGTCGTTGTCTTGCCGCAGCCGGAAGGGCCCAGCAGGGTCACAAAGCCCCTGTCCTCAATTTCCAGGTTCAGATCGTCCACCGCCGTAAATTTCTCGAATCGTTTTGTAATATGCTCCAAGCTGATATGAGGCATACGGTTAACCTCCAATTCCCTTATCAAAGGATGCGCCGGTCAGTTTGTTGGTCACGGTATTAATGAGGATAATAATCAGGACAATCAAAAGCGTAACGGCGCTGCCATACTGGCTGTAGCCTGTCTCGTTGAAGGAGAAAAGCATGGTTGTGAGCAGATAGCGGGCGTAGGGCACCAGAAGCGTAAACAGAGCCACTTCCCGCATCACGGAGATGACCGGAAGCAGATAACCGGAGAGAATGCTGCTCTTCTGGATGGGGAACAGAATGCGTACCATTCTCTTCCACCAGGGAACGCCCACCACCATCGCCGCCTCCTCAATTTCCGGAGAGACCTGCAGCATGCTGTTGATGCCGCTGCGGGAAGCGAAGGGCAGGAACTTGATGGACGCCACCAGGATGAGAAGCCCAAAGGTGCCGTACAGGAACTTGAATTTCGGGCTGGTAGCCACCGCCAGATAGATGGTCCCGAAGGCCATGGCGGGCATCAGGTAGGGGAAAAAGGCCATGCTCTCCACCCAGCGGGACAGACGGCTGCCTCTGCGGCGCACGCAGGCGTATCCGATTAATATGCCGCTGGTGCCCACAATCAGGGCGACAATCAGGGCCAGCAGCACCTGCCGCCCCAGGGCCTTCCACATGGTGGTGTTGAGCAGGATCCCGGAGATCATCCCGGTCTCATAGGCGGAGGCCTCCGTACCGATCCAGAAATGGAGGGTCATGTTGGACAGCCGGTAGTTCCCCGGCTGGCGGATCACCGACTCCAGGGCGAAGGAGACCAGAGGCGCGATGGCGAAGAACAGCACATACACGCATAAAAGAAGGGAGATGGGGGTATTGGCCTTCTTCAAATCCACCAGAGATACCTGCCCGCTCTTCCCCGTCACAGTCGTATAGCTCTTCCTCCTGCCGGTGAACCACTGGTTCAGCCCCAAAATAAAGCAGCCCAGCACGATGGAGACCGCGGCAATGATATACCCCTGTCCCTGGTAGCCCCCGTTGATGAGGGCCCGCATCTTGGTGGACAGCGTAAACGTCTTGACGGCCGAACCGAGAAAGACCGGTACGGTATAGGAGCTGAAGCCGCTGGAAAAAATAAGCAGGAACGTAGACAGGATCGCCGGCATGACAATCGGCATGGTAATGCGCCGGATAATCTTCATCCGGCCGGCTTTGAGGATGGTAGCGCTCTCCTCCAGGGTGGCATCCATATTCTTCAAGATGCCGCCGATGAGCAGATAGGCGAAGGGGGAATAGTGCAGCGCGATCACCACCACCATGGGAAACAGGCCATAGACAAACCACTCCGGCATGCAGATGCCGGTTACGGCCTCCAAAATTCCCACATTGCCCCCGCCCACCCGGCTGTTTTTAAAGACATTGATCCAGAACAGCGCCAATGTCCAGGCAGGCATCATGTAGGGGAACACAAAAACAGAGCTGATAAATTTCTTAAAACGCAAATTGGACCGGGTGATGAACCAGGCTACCGTACCGCCGATGAGAATCCCCAGAATGCCGGCTCCCATCGCCACCACGAAGGAATTGCCCAGCGGTTTCCAGAAGTTGACCATGCTCCAGTCGCTCAGCGAAAAAAGTCTCTGGAAATGGTTCCAGGTGAAACTTCCCTCCGGCAGGCGCAGAAGCTTTTTTTCCACGCCGATGTGCACGGTGAACATGTTGGAGAACATGGTCAGCAGCGGCAGCACAGACAACACAAACAGCACTACCAGAAAGATCACCAGCAAAACATTCGACGGCTTGGAGAAGAAGGCCTTGAGTCTGTGGGACAGTTTCTTCGTTTGCATATTCCATCTCCTCTCTGGATGCTACAAAACTTTGAAAAAAGCTGCCGCTGAGTGGGGCGGCAGCTTTTTCCCCTCAGGGGAAGCAGATCAAAGCCGGCGAGAGACTTTCCTCTCAGCTGCCTACACGGGTAGCGATAAACTCAAATACATCCGTATAGTTGTCGTAAATATACTGGGCATCCTCAAATACCAGTTTATCACTCCAGTAGCTGTAGGCCTCGTCCTCTACGTCTTCCGGCTTTTCAATGGTATTGTTGGCCGAGTAATAGCCCTGGTTGGTGTTCCAGGAGTCCTCGCCGCCGAATCCCTCTTCCCCTAACAGGAAGTTGATAAACAGCGCGCAGGTGTAGGGGCACTCCGTATCTTTGGCCACCGTGGCGTAGATATTATACATAAATCCGGAAAAACCGTCCACATCATTCTCAAACTGGACAACGGACAGATTGCCCCGGTCCGCCTCGTCTACCTTCCGCAGTTTGGAGAACACGAAAAGGCCCAAATTCCCTCCGGCGCCGGAGGCAATGCCCTTTGCCATATCGCTGGCAGACGTATACGTATAGTTCACATTGGCCAGGAACTTGTCGATCCACTCATAGGAGGCGTTTTCATATTCCTCATTGGCCCAGTCTTCCCCGTAATAGTCCTTATACGCCGCCGTCATGCGGTCCACCCAGTCCGGACTTGTCAGCATAATCAGGAAGTTGATATTCACGGTTTCATTGGTTGGATCCTTGAAAAACACCTTTCCTTCCCATTCCGGCTCGGTCAGCTGCCATACGTTGGTAAGGTCAATCGATCCGTTGGTGTTATTGTAGATAAACAGGGAGTCCACAAAAGTGACCACCGCCGGGTCCTGGAACTCTTCCGCCACCACATCCTTGTACATCTCGGGGAAATAGGTGTAGGTCAGCCCCTCATCCAGCATGTAGGTGCGAAGGTCCGCGCCATTCTGCGTCAGGGCCATATCCGCGGAGTCCTCCACTCCGGAGCCTATGGTATTTTGCAAAATGGTGTACGTCTCTCCGTCATCAATTTCCGCATAAATGACTTTTCCCTCCAGTTCCGGATAGGCGGCCATAAAGTTTTCCGCCGCCTTTTCGGCGAAACTGGTGGTGGAGTAGAAGTTCAGCTGCGCGCCGGCCGCCACTTCTTCCTTTGCTTTTTCATAAAGCTCCTCGTTGGTCAGCCCTTCCGCTTCTGCCAGCTTGCTCTGCACATCCTCGCCCTCCGCGTACACCGCGCCGGCACAGGCTACAAGCAGCATGCTGAAGAGCAAAATCATGGCTATGGTCTTTTTCATAAACGTCACTCCTTATATATGTATAATGTATCGTGAGCCCTTATTTCTTCCTCCCCGGGCCCGGGACCCCGGGGCTCCTTTTCTTTCCTGTGCTTTGTTCCTATTATACACCCGCCGGCGGGGAACTGCAACGACTGTCACGCGTTTTTGCCTGGCAGCGAAGCGCCGGCGGATTTGCCCTCTCCCGGTTGTCCCGTCAGACGGCACGGGATGCGCAGTACCGGTCGGCCTCCAGCGCCGCGATGTTCCCCTGTCCCACTGCCCTGGCCACCTGGTAAGGTCTGCCTGTACAGTCACCTGCGGCAAAAACACCCGGGATGCTGGTACCCATATCCGGCCCTGTCTGAATGTGCCCGTCCTGCAGCGCGAGAGACGGCAGCAGGACCTGGGCAGCTACCGTATCCCGGAGGATAAACACCGCCGACACTTCCTGCTCCTGCCCGCCGCACACAAGACCTGTTACGGCCGTGCCGCCGAGAATCTCCGCCTTCGCTGCCTGCGTCCGATCATAATAGAGGACCTGGCAGCCAATACCCCGAAGAAAATCCGCCTCTTTTTCGGCCTGCGCGCCAAACCCCAGTACCGCCACCCTGCGGCCCCGGTACAACATGCCGTCGCAGGTGGCACAGTAGCTGACGCCCCGGCCAAGAAACTCCGTCTCACCGGGCAGCGGCTTCGCCGTCTGTCTGGAACCCGTGGCCAGAATCAGGCTGGTGGCCTCCATCATCTCCTGCCCCTGGCCGATCAGAAACGATTCTCCGAAGGCCACCGCGCTGGTAACGGTCCCCAGGCGGAGGGGGATATTCTGCCGGTGGAGATCCTCCACCATTGACGAGAGTAAATCTCTGCCGCTGACGGGCCCGGTCCCGGGATAGTTTTCAATCCGCGGGGCGCGTGCCAGAGGTGTGTTCCCAGGCTCCGAGGACAGCACCAGCACTTCCCTGCCCCGCGCTTTCGCCGTCAAAGCCGCCGAAATGCCGGCCGGTCCGGCTCCCACAATCAGGATATCCGCTTTCTGTGTCATCCTTTTTCCGCTCCCTGTCGAGTATTTGGTTCCGGCCCTGTCTGCCACCTTTCTGTGTCCTGCGGCCCGCCGGTTCCTTTTTCCCTATTGTAGCGAATCCGGCGGGGAAAATCAATGTGTTTCTTTTTTTCCGGATTTTTCCCAGGGGCCCTGTTTCCAGGCTCCCCCCGCAGAGAGCCGCCGGCTTTTCCCGGAAAAGGACCGGGCCGCGCACACCCTCTGACGGCCCCACTCTCCGGCAGGAATTTCTCCTTTTTGTCTTTTTCTGGTTGAATTGAAGGGCCAACTAGAGTATACTGCTGATAAGCAGCAGGAAGGAGGACTGTACGGTGAAGAAAGATTTTTCGAATGACATCGTCCCCATCCCATCATCCAACAAGGATATAAGCTATGTAAAACGCGGTAAGTACACGTATGTCGCCTACGAGTTTGGCAAGGTTTACAGCCCGTCCAAGGGCCTTATCCCCAAAAGATCGATCGTTGGCCGGGTATGCACAGACGATCCGACCAAGATGCATCCCCATCATCCTCATTACGCCTTCTTTTTCCCCAGTGACCCGCTCCCGGATTATAATACCTCGTATCACAACTTTGAAACGAAGATCGGCTCGTTCGTGGCAATCAACAAGGTGGTCAACAGTTATAACCTGCGTGAAATTCTGCAGAGGAACCTTCCCATGGACAGCGGCCTGTGCCTGGATATGGCTGCCCATTACATTGCCGATCATCTGTTCGTGCGGGGTTACTACGAATATGAGAAAGAACACCCGCTGTTTACAGAGGATATGGTACTGTACAACCGGGATGAGATTCAGGACTACCTGAGCTCCGTTCACAGTTCCCATATAGACCGTTTTCTGTCTGAGTGGGGCGGGGAAACGGCGCGCCAGCGCTGCGTATACATAACCTATAACGCAGCGGATAAGAATATTCCCGAGGAGGAGGAAGACGAGGACGAAGAGAATTCCGGCTGGGGCCGGGATGACTACGACATAAAAACCAATTTTGCCTTAGGCTATGACCGGCACAGCCGGCTCCCCCTGTTTTTTATAGATTATGGAGGGTATATGCGCTCGGCAGAGGATCTGGAGGGCCTGACATACACGGCGGAGGACTGGGGCTACAAGAAATTCGGTTTTCTTCTGGACCCTGTGCATTTCTCGGAAGAGAATGTAAAGTATCTGGATGAAAACAACCTGGAATTTTTATCCATGGTAGATGGTACGGATCCCCTTGTAGCTTCTCTGGTCGAAGCGAACTTTGGTTTTGAGACCGACCCTGCGAACAAACTCAACACCTTCCAAATGTTTGGAGAAACGGTGTATGGAACCACGGTGACTGCCCGTATTTTCCCCAGCGACACCAAAAAAAGGTGGGTCCACCTCTACTTTAATCCCGCCAAACGCTCCTCGGACCTGAATATGCTCCAGTTCCGGCTGAACAGTTATAAAGACTTCTTCACGACACACAGAGGGTCCAAGGCGAAGTTCCAGGGTGTGGGCGCCCGGTATTTTGATTTCCAATACGCAGAGGACCGGACCCTTGTGGGGGCCGTGGAAAAAACAGATGTCGTGAACAGGGACAGAGCCCTCTGTGGTTTCTTCTGCCTGGTCACCTCGGAGAGAATGACCACGAGAAACGCTTTATGGCTGTACCGGGATATGAGGGCCTCCTCCCACCGTTTCCGCTATGAACCGCCTCCCCTTTTCCATGATGACGACGATTTTTCCTACGTCATGGAAGACGGGATCAATCTGGTCGCCTTTCTGGCTACCATCATCGGCAGCAAACTGGAGTACCTGCGGAATAATGCCTCCCGGAAGCTGAAAAACAGGCCGAAAACGCTGGAGACCTACTTCTCTCTGGCGAAATTGGATGAGATGACGCTTGTGAAAATGAGAAATCCGAACGCCAGCACTTTCTATATACTGGAGAATTACTGGTCAAAAGAGGTGCAGGAAGTCATGAAGTTGTATGGTTTAACCTCTACCGACGTGAATACCTGCTGCACGGAAATCGTTCGTTCCTTCGAGATCAGTGATAAGAACCATGGAGAGTTCGAATATTACTACGACGAAGATTATGATCCGGCAGACGATAAGGATTACATCCTCCAGTGGTAAAACCCGGCCAATCTGTCCATTTCTCCCAGCGCTGCTCTGGGAGAAATTGTCTTTTCCCCTGCTTTTCTACCGGCTGCAGCCAGAGCTGCAGGCCGGAACCCGGTGGATCTCCTCCTAGCCGGATCTGCCAGGGCTTCTATCGCCTCTCTGTCCGCGTCTTTCCATTCTTCCTGCACTGCCACCTTTTTTTGCCGATCGGGCACCGGCGGGAGAATCCGCAAAAGCGGCCCACCGGGCACTTTTCACCCGCGGCAGGTGATCCCCGGATCCGGTTTTTTCCGGCCCGTATCCCCGCAGCCCCGCAGAGGCAGATTTTCGGAAAAAGCCCGCCCGGTGGCGCTCTGTCCCGGCTCTTCCGGTTCTGCCCCGGAGATGCTTCTTTCCCGCCTTCCTTGGTGAACAGGACCATATTCGCGGGAAAATATCCGCCCCGGGCCCTGTAGTGGACGGATGAGTCTGTTTCTCCGCCCGTAGAGGGCCCCGGGGAGAGTTTCCAGCGCCTTTTCCCGAAAAAGCCGAATCTCCCGCCTAAGACGGGGCGGGCCCGGGATCTCTCCTGTCGGCAGCGCATCTGCCTGGTTCCCCCGGCCGATGGGACCTGCCAGCGTGCCATCCCGCTCCAGGCCCCTGCAGGCAGGAAGCCCGTTTTTCCCCGTCTTTTCTTCTCCTCTTTCTCAGATTCCCTGGCAGGGCCTCCCCGCAGCGGGCTCCCTTTTTCCCTCAGGGAAGTTGCCGATCTGGTCTTTCCCCACAAAAAATAGAAGCCGGCATATTTCCTGCCGGCCGGGACCTTTTAATCTTTTATCCTCTCCAGGATTTCATCCATACTCTTGCCGCTGCTGACAAGTGCGTTCACCACTCGCTCCAGCTCTTCCTTCTTGGCCTTTTCCTCTTCAATCGCAGCCACTTCTTCTTTTCTGGCTTCCAGGACCGTTACGCTCTTTTCGGAAGCGTGGAGAGCCTTTTTGGTCTCCTTCAAACGTTCACGGAGATTTTTTATCTCTTCTGTGATCGAAATCTGTTCAGCCGCCAGCTTGTCTCTGTTCGCCCGTTCCGCTGCCAGTTTTTCCTCCACGGTAACCAGAGTCACAATCGTTTTTTTGTTCCTGCTTCCCTTGGTTCTGGCCATTTTTATATCCTCCTCAGGATTTAAGATTTCTATGCATGGAAATTATATATCCTTTTGGAAAAAAATGCAAGTGGTAAACCCTTTTTTTGCTCCCGTAATTTTTGCAAAAAGCCGTTTTTTATCCGTTTTCCCCCTCTTCTTCCGCCAGGTACGCCGCTTTTTTCAAAAGGACTTCTCTTTGATTTGGCATCTCCCCGTTACACACAAGATCCAGCAGCTTTTTCAGTATTTTTCCCACAGCCGGCCCCTCTTTTACCCCCAGCGATACAATATCCTCTCCGTGCACGCTGAGTGCCCGCCGGGAAAAACAGCCGTCTTTATCCTCGAGCACTCTGGCAAAAAGTTGTTCGGAGCGATGAATTTTATCCTTATTTTCTTCCCTGAGCGGCTCAACGCCATCCATCTGCTCCGCCCGCCAGCAGGCGTACAGCTGCTCCAGGCGCGCCGGCCCGATTTGGGACAGAAGCTGCCGCAGGGCCTTTTCCGTCTGCGGCGGCTCTCCCTCCAGCCATCGGATCAGCTCGGAAACGGCCTGCCTGGTCTTTTTATCGCTGTGCAGCCGAAGCAGAATTTTCTCCGCTTTCCGGGCGCCCCGTTCTCCCCAGCCTCGGCTGTCTTCCGAAAGAGTTTCCGTCCTGCCTGCGTCATGAAACAGCATGGTCAGGCGGAGGATCTGTTCTTTTGGGACAGCGTCTACCGTCCCGGCCGTGTGGTTCCACAGATCATGGTCCCCCGCCAATTCCCCCAGTTCCGGGAGCACCTGGAAGAGAACCGGGGCATATTCCCGGAGGATCCGGCCGGCCCCCGGTCCCAGAAGCAGGCCTTTCAACTCGGAAAATACCCGCTCCGGCGCCAGACGATCCAGCAGGTTCCGGCAGGTATAAAGGGCCTGTGCCGTAGCCGGTTCTATGGCAAAATCCAATTGGGAGGCAAAGCGGAGAGCGCGGAGAACCCGCAGCCCGTCTTCCCGGAACCTCCTGTCCGGTTCTCCCACACAGCGGAGAACGCCGGAGGCCAGGTCCTCCCGGCCGCCAAAAAAATCCACTACGGAACCGTCCCGGGCCAGTGCCATGGCATTGACCGTAAAATCCCGCCTGGCCAGATCCTCCCGCAGGCCGGAAAGAAACGTGACCGTATCCGGGTGCCTTCCGTCGGTATAGGCTCCTTCCGCCCGAAAGGTAGTGATTTCTACCGGTCCCCCTTCTGTCAGAACGGCGACAGTACCATGCTTTATTCCGACTGTCAATGTCTTCCAGGAGGCAAATACCTGCAACGTCTGCTCCGGCAGAGCGTTTGTACAAAGATCCCAGTCTGCAGGCTCCCGGCCCCTGAGCCTATCTCTCACACATCCCCCCACCGGGTACGCCTCGAATCCGCTCTTCCACAGGCGCTCCAGCACCTTTTGTATAAAAGAAGGAACCAATCGCATGAAGCACCTCGACTTGCATAACAACACGGGCTATGGTAAAATAATATTTTGCAATCTCAAGCAGAGGAGGTAAGGCGTTGAAAATCCACAAATCAGCAGAAGATTATCTGGAAGCCATCTATATGCTCGGCCTGGAAAAGGGCTATGCCCGCACCACCGATATAGCCGCCAACCTGAACTGCACAAAATCTTCCGTGAGTGTTGCCATGAAGCAGCTGGAAGAAGACGGCTATATCCGCCGGGATGAGAATAAGATGCTCTGCCTGGAGGAGAAAGGACTTGCCATTGCCAAGCGCATCTATGAGCGGCATGTGACGCTCTGCCAGGTCCTCATGGGTCTGGGGGTAGATGCAGATACCGCCTATAAAGATGCCTGTAAAATTGAGCATGACCTTTCCGATGAAAGTTTCCGCTGCATTCAGGCCCATATGGCTGAGCATGGTATGAAACTGCATATACCCGGTTCCGAAGACAGTTCCTCCTGAGGACCCGGACGTGCCCTCCTGGAAAGCGGGCACACCTGTTCAAAAAGGGTTCAAAAAAGGAGTGCTTTGCCAAAAGCCCAATCTCACCGCGCCCTGTTGGGTCCCAAACAGGAATTTCGGCCATTTCCGCAGGAGAACCGCCGGTCATCCGAAAGGAGTACCACAACCCGGGCAGCGAACCGTTTCGCCAGACACAGAAGGTCCCTTATCGGTGGAAAAGTCCGGTCTTTTTCCTTTCCGAACAGCAGAATGGGAGATCCATTCAGGGACTGTATCGGGGTGTCCCCGCCCCGGGGCTCTGGAAAGACCCTGGCGGCTGCCATGGCTGGCTGCCTACTACAGCAAAACGGGGACTTTCAGGCTCTGTTCTCGAAACAGCCCATGCCGAAGCCAGGCGGAAGCGGTACGACAGGTACCGCTTGGAAGGGGCCGCGCCTGGTTATTGCCCATGGTCCGTGGTAACCGTGATCCTGCCCGGAAAAATCGGAAGATACTGGAATAAGGGGGCTTCCCGAAGCCTGCCAGAGTGATCTGCCCGGCGTTCGGGAGGCTGGGGATCTCCTTCTGCCCCGGCAGCGTGTAACGATCGATGCCGGGCGTTTCAAACGGGATGCCGGCTAGCCGGAAACAGGCGAAGAGGGGCTCACCGATATGGTGTCCATCTGAGATATCTGGCTTACGATGCCTTTCCCAGACTGCCTCCATGGCCAATACCGAAGTAGAGGACGGATAGTCTCCCGGAGCATTTCCGCATACTCTCCCAATCCCAGACTCTTCTGGAAAAAACGCAGGAGCGCAGCCATTCCTGTTTC
>CAZGAM010000029.1:0-16574 GCA_964523685.1 uncultured Oscillospiraceae bacterium
TTCACCTTTCTGAAAAATTTTCTGTACTATGTTTCGTCAAAGCAGGGGGATGCTGATGCCGGCCGCAGCGAAGATTGTCTCTGCCAGCGCCGTGGGACAGGAACGGGAACAGGAGCCGGCTTTCCGGAATCGGAACAACGCAAGACTGCCGGGGTGCCTCAGACAGAGCGGCGGATCCGCAGCTGAACGGGCACGACCGTCAGAGGGGGGATACCGCTCTGGCCATCCAGCAGGGCGGTCAGGCGTGCGACAGCAAGTTCCCCCATCTGGTAGCAGTCGGTATGCACGCTGGTCAGCTCCGGCTCCAGCATGGGGCAGATGGAGCTGTCGTCAAAGCCGGTGACCGCCAGATCCTCCGGCAGGCGGAGCCCCAGGCGGCGGGCGGCTTTCATAACACCGGCGGCGACCACATCGTTTGTGCTGAAAACAGCAGTGGGCCGATCCCCGCTTTGCAGAAGATCCAGCGCCGCCGCCGTGGCACTTTCTACATTGGGATCACACAGGCGCACATCACTGGAATCGACAGGCAGTCCCAGTTCCGACATCACTTTCAGAAAAGCCCCGTACCGTTCCCGTATAATATAGGGAGAGAAGCGCCCGATCAGGATAGCGATATGCCGGTGCCCGCGTTGCGACAGGAAATTTACCACCTGCCGCACCCCGTCTTCCTCATCCGACACAACACAGGGTACGCCGGAGACGTGGTTGTTGACCAGAACTACCTGGACATTCTGGCTTTGGAATTCAGCAATCAGCTCAGCCGGAGGATTGCCGCCTAAGATAACCCCTTCAATCTGTTTGCTCTGACTGGCGCTCACATTTAAATGCCAGTCCTTTTCCGTAGAAACCAGCAGCTGGTAGTCGGAATGATTGGCAGTGCGCATGATGCCGTTGCAGATGCCGGCGTAAAACTCATCCAGAATGGTGGCGTCCTTTTTGCAAATGAGATAGGCGATCCGGTCCGTGCGCTGCCTGGCCATCGCTCTTGCAATGGCATTGGGGTGGTAGTGCAGCACCTCCGCAGCCTCCTGTACCTTCGTGAGCGTGCCGGGCCGAACCTGCTCGGGATTGGAGAAGGCGCGGGAGACAGTGGCGGTGGAGACGCCGGACAGCCGGGATACATCATATATGGTAGCACTCACGTTGCGATCTCCCAAATGTAAATGTAAGCACTTACATTTATCCCTGGATTTTTCCCGTAACAGAAGAAATTTTCTTCTTTTACAGCAAGTAATTTACCACGCTTCCCAAAACAATGCAAGAGGAAATTTACATTTTCACGAAAATCTTTTGGGAACAGGCCCGGTGGTTTGGACAAAATGTCTACAGATGAAACCGCTTACATTTTTTTTCGTGGCTTTTGGAGGGGGACAGGGATGCCGGATGACGCAGCTAAAATACCTGGAACCGGGCCTCGCAAAGGCATGCCAGGAGGAGTGGCGCGCAGCGGAGAAAGCAGAACGGCGGCTTTTTACACCATTTATCACTTTTTACCAAAAAAGGATGGATGAAATCTCGCAAAATGCCTAATGAAATGTGTGTTGAATTCTTCTCGCAATTGTGATAAGATTTTAGTATCTTAGAGGGCTGATTTTGTGCATGTTGTTGTAGTTTTCATGGAAGGACCGGCAGAGCCGGCAGGAATTTCCCGTGAGCGGAAAGTTTGTACTGCCGGATTCTGTTCTGGAAGCGTTTGATTTGTATGATTTTCCTCTCCTCGGGAGCGGAGAGAACCGGGAGAGGATGGTCAGATAAATTGCCCCGGGTATCCCGGCTTTCCGGGCTGTTCCGGGCATTGTGCATACCCAATCATAAAAAAGGAGAAAAAGAGTACAATGAAGAAGATCCTTGCACTGGTTCTCACCGTCGTGATGATCCTGTCCCTGAGTGCTGTGGCTTTCGCAGAGGAAGAGGAATACAATATTTCCGTCATCCTCAAGACCACTGCTTCCGAGTACTGGCAGTATGTGGTTGCCGGCGCCGAGGCCTATGAGACCGATCACCCCAATGTACATGTGGAGGTCAAAGGCGCTACTTCCGAGACCGCCTATGACGAGCAGCAGAACATGATCGAGACGGATATGGCCAACGCCGATATCGACGGCTATGTCATTGCCCCTCTGCAGGCCGACATGGTTGCCAATATGATCGCCGGCCAGACCAAGCCGATCGTGGCGGTGGACACTGATATTGATGCGCCCGAGGTACTGTCTTTCGTGGGCACCGGCAACGAAGAGGCCGGCAAACTGGGTGCCAAGGCTGCCGCGGAACTGGCGAAAGAGCGCGGCTGGGAAGAGATCTACTGCATTGAGATCGCAGGCGTGCAGGGCGACTCCACCAATGAGGCGCGCATGGCTGGTTACAAGGCCGGCATCGAAGAGGCCGGCGGCACATTCCTGGACGATGAGGTCCAGTATGCCAACGCGGTGGCGGACCAGGCAGTGAACTGCATGGAAGCCATTATGCAGAACCATCCGGAAGGCATCGCTGTCATCTGTGCCAACAATGACGACATGGCTATGGCGGCTGCCCGTGCCGCTGCCGGCAACGAGGCGTATGCCAACACCGTGTTCCTGGGCTTTGACGGAATTCAGTCCGCGTGCAACTCCATCCTGGCCGGCGAGGAGACCATGAGCGTCTGCCAGCAGGGCTACGAGATGGGCTACAATTCTGTCGATGCGGTGATCCGTGCTCTGCAGGGCGAGACTCTGGATGAGTTCATCGACGCCGGTGCCAGTGTTGTGGGTCCTGACAACGCGCAGGAGCGCCTGGATCAGCTGCAGGGCTATCTGGGCGAAGGCGGCGAAGCGGAAGCTGAGACGGAAGCGGATGCCGAGGCGGAAGAAACGCCCGCAGAATAAGACATCTGCCTTGATCGCTTAAACGACTGGCAGGGGGCCCCGCCCTGGTTTACGGTTCGGGGCCCTCTGCTTTTTTGGAACCGAATGACGGCAACGCAGGGGGGCGTCGTCCCCCATGAAGAGCTGTGAGTGGAGGTGATACACTGGTGGCAGAAGCAGAATATGTAGTGGAATTGAAGAATGTGACCAAGCGGTTCCCGGGCGTGCTGGCACTGGACAATATGCAGCTGGCTGTCAAGCCGGGCGAGATCCACGGCCTGATCGGCGAAAACGGCGCCGGGAAATCCACGCTGATCAAAGTCCTCACGGGCGTGCATAAAGCCGATGAGGGCGAGATATATGTCAACGGAGAGAAAAAAGTTTTTCACAATCCCAACCAGGCTGTCGCAGCGGGCATTGCCTGCGTGTATCAGGAGCTGAACATTGAAAAGCTGCTGAGTGTGACGGACAATATTTTCATTAACAAGTGGCAGAAATCCGGATTGCTTTTGGATTATGGCGCCATGCACGCCAAGGCAAAGGAAGTGATGGCCAGTCTGGGTCAGGACATCGATCCCCGCAAGCCGGCCGGCACTTTCGGCATGGGCGTGCAGCAGATGATCGAAATCGCCAAGGCCGTGCTGATCAACGCCAAGCTGATCATTATGGATGAGCCCACCTCTTCTCTGGGCGAGCGGGAAGTGGAGCAGCTGATGCATACCTGCCGGGAGCTGAAAAGCCGGGGGATCGGCATTCTGTTCGTGTCCCACAAACTGGAGGAGCTGTTTGAGCTGTGCGACCGGGTGACTGTCATGCGGGACGGCCAGTATATCGATACCAGGGACATCGGACAGTGGAACAATGACTCGCTGATTACCGCCATGGTGGGCCGCACGCTGGAAAATCAGTATCCCAAGGAATTCGGCACCAAGGGAGAATGCATGCTCCGGGTAGAAAATCTGGAAATCGGCGGCGTGCTGCATGATGTGAGCTTTGAGGCGTACGGCGGGCAGATTCTCGGCCTGTCCGGATTGGTAGGCGCCGGCCGCACCGAGGCGGTGCGCGCCATCTTCGGCGCCGATCCGCTGGACAGCGGCAAAATTTTCGTCCACGGGAAGGAAGTCAGGATCAAAAGCCCCAAGCAGGCGATCAAGCAGGGCATAGCCCTGCTGACCGAGGACCGCAAGGGGTCCGGCCTGGTTCTGCCGGAGAGTATCCGGACCAACCTGGTCCTGTCCAGTATGAAAAAGTTCAGCAAGGGCCCGTTCCTGGATGAAAAGCAAATTGAGGAGAGCGGCCAGAAAAACATCGAGGAGCTGCGCATAAAGACCCCTTCCATTGATGAGATTGTTGGACAGCTGTCCGGCGGGAACCAGCAGAAGGTGGTTATCGGGAAATGGACCAACGCGGACGCGGATATCTATATATTCGATGAGCCTACCCGCGGCATTGATGTGGGTGCCAAGGTTGAGGTCTACCATGTTATGAACAGCCTGGTGAAGGCTGGAAAATGTGTCATCATGATCTCTTCGGAAATGCCGGAGATCCTGGGCATGAGCGATCGGGTGGTTGTCTTTCGCACTGGCCGGGTCATGGCTACCATTGACCGTGACAGCAAGCACTTCAATCAGGAGGATATCATGAAGGCAGCCTGGGGAGGGAAATTAGATGAATAAGAGCAAGAAAAAAAGCGCCGGCGGCCTGCAGCTGGGTACGATCCTGGCTCTGGTGATTATGTGCGCTTTCCTGGCGATCTCCAATAAGAACTTTTACAATCCCAGCAACATCATGAGCATCTTGAAGCAGACGGCCTTCAATGCCTTTTTGGCTACCGGCATGCTTCTGTGCCTGATCACCGCCGGTATTGATCTGTCGGTGGGCGCCAACGCCGTGTTCTGCGCCTGCCTGATGGGCGCGCTGAAAGAAGCCGGCGTCAATAACGGCATCGTGCTGATGCTCATTGCCATTGCGGCAGGCGGTCTGATTGGCTGCATCAACGGCACCCTGTTGACCCGCCTGCACCTGCCCCATCCCTTCGTGTCCACGCTGGGCATGAAAAACGTGCTCTGGGGCCTGGCGCTGGTGGTTACGTCCAACAAAATGATCAACAATTTCCCCAACTCGGTGCAGTTCCTTGGCAAACAGACCATAGGCACCTGGGGCGGCGGGTTCCCGGTGGGCTTTCTGGTCGTACTGGTGCTGTATGTGGTGATGCACATTTTCCTCAGCCGTACGTCCCTGGGCCGCTCCATTTACTGCTCCGGCGGCAATATGGAAGCTACCCGTCTGTCCGGCATCAATACCGCCAATGTGCTCACCTTCTGCTACACTCTGTCCGGCGTTATGGCGGCTCTGGCGGGCATCTACTCCATCGGCCGTTCCGGCATCTGCAACGGCGCCAACGCCACCCAGCCCTATGACACCGATGCCATCGCCGCGTGCATTATCGGTGGGGCATCCTTCACAGGCGGCAAGGGAACCATGTTCGGAACCATGCTGGGCTGCCTGATTATTGCCGTACTGAGAAACGGCTTCACTCTGCTGGCAATTGACTCTTCTGTGCAGAACATTGTGCTGGGCCTGGTGATTATTCTGGCTGTGCTCATGGACGTGATCCGTGCGCAGATGGAGGCAAAGCGCCGCCGCCTTGCCGCCGGGAAGGAACTGGCTCCCGCCGCAGATGCGGGAGGTGGAGGAAGCGGCAAGTAGCCTGCTTGAATCGGTTATTTATTTTTTTATTGTACCGCGGGCCCGGCGGAAGATGTTCGCCGGGTCCGCTTTGGAAAGGAGTCTGATTTGAAGAAACTGCGCGTAGGCATTGCCGGTTTAGGCCGTCTGGGCAAGGTGCATGCCGGCAATATTGCTTACAAGATTCCCAACGCGGAACTGGCTGCCGCCTGCTCTATCGTACCGGAAGAACTGGAATATGCGAAAAACGAGCTGGGCGTAACCGATGTCTACGGCGACTACCGGGAGATGCTGGCGAAAGCCGATCTGGATGCGGTGGCGATTGTCACCACCTCCTCGGAGCACTGCTGGCAGATCGAAGCGGCACTGGATGCGGGCAAGCATGTGTTTTCTGAAAAACCCCTGGGTGTGGATGTGAGCCAGTGCAAACTGGCGGAGGCGGCTGTGGAGCGGCACCCGGACCGGACGTTCATGCTGGGGTTCATGCGCCGGTACGATAAGTCCTATGCCTATGCCAAGCAGAAGGTTGACGAAGGCGCCATCGGCACCCCCTATCTGGTCAAGGCCACAGGCATCGATCCGGAAGTTCAGGTGCAGGGAGCTATCCGTTTTGCCAAAACCTCCGGCGGCATTTTCCTGGATATGGCTATCCACGATATTGATCTGATGCGCTGGTTCCTGGGCAGTGAGGCGACAGAGGTATACGCCATGGGCGCAACCTTCAAGCACCCGGAATTTAAAGAAGCGGGGGATGACGAGACCGGCATAGCGGTATACAAGTTTGAAAACGGCGCCATGGGCATGGTCCATGTGGGCCGCACCGCGCCCCATGGATACCATGTGGAGACGGAAATTGTGGGCACGGAGGGGACGATCCGCATATCCGATGTGCCGGAGAAGAATCTGGCCAAACTCTACAACGCCAGCGGCGTCTGCACGGAGTGTGTGCAGTCTTTTCCGGAGCGGTTTGCGCAGGCTTATCTCGCCGAGATGGAAGAGTTTGTCAACTGTGCTCTGGCGGGAAAGCAGACCGGGACCAGTGTCTATGACGGCACCAAGTCCACCCTGGTAGGCTATGCCACGACGCAGTCGTGGAAAACGGGGCAAATCGTCAAAATCCGGTGAGCAGGCTTTCCAATCTTCCCCCAAAAGCCCTATGATCCGGGACAAGTCCTTTTATCGCTCCTTTTTTCCATTGGCCCTGAGCCTGGCGCTGCAGAACCTGCTGGCATACGGGGTCAACATGATGGATACGCTCATGCTGGGCCGCTACAGTCAGACGGCAATGAGCGGCGTGAGCCTGTGCAACCAGGTGCAGTTTCTGCTGCAGATGCTGGTAAACGGCGCCGGAGAGGGGGCTGTGGTGCTGGGCTCCCAGTACTGGGGTCAGAACCGGCTGGAGCCGATCCCGCAAATTATCGGGGCGGCGCTTCGGTTCGGAACCGCCATGGCGGCGGGGCTGTTCGCCCTGGTCCTGGTGTGGCCCAGGGGCATCTTGGGCCTTCTCTCCAACGACCAGGCAGTGATTGCCCAGGGAGCGGCCTATTTTCGCATCATCTGCCCTACCTATCTCCTCTTCACGGTCACCCATATACTGGTTGCCTCCCTTCGATCCATCGGCGTGGTGCGCATTGGCTATGTGATCAGCTTATCCACCTTGTGCATCAATGTATGCCTGAACTGGCTTCTGATCTACGGCCATTTGGGCTGCCCGGAGATGGGGGTCCAAGGCGCGGCCGCCGCCACACTGGTGTCCCGGACAGTAGAACTTCTCATCGTCCTCTGCTACCTGAAATTCCGGGAGAAGAAGCTGCATCTTACTCTCAGGAAACTGTTGTTCCTCGACAGACGGTATGAGCAGGATTATTTCCATGTGAGTTTCCCGGTGCTCCTCAATCAGGCCCAGTGGGGCCTGGCCCAGATGGTGCAGACGGGGATTCTGGGACATCTGGGCGGAGACGCCACTGCAGCCAACGCCCTGGCGGTTCAGGTGTACCAGGTGCTGAGCGTGATCTGCTACGGCTCCGCATCGGCTTCCGGCATCGTGGTGGGAAAAACCATCGGGGCAGGGGACAGACAGGCGCTGCACCCGCTGGTACATACCCTGCAGGTGCTGTTCGTGGCGATAGGCTTGTCCTCCGGTCTGGCTATATTCCTGGCACGGGTTCCTGTGATGGCCCTGATGGGCGGGAGCCTTACCGACGAAGCGCAGCATTTGTGCAGGCAGTTTATTGCCATTCTCGCCGTGACCACTGTGGGAACCGCCTATCAGATGGCCTGTGACAACGGCATCATCCGGGGCGGAGGAGACACCACGTTCAGTGCCAGAATGAATCTCATCAGCATGTGGCTCATTACGGTGCCTCTCTCCGCCGCGGCTGCGTTCTGGTGGAAGGCAAGTCCGGCGGTCGTGTTTTTCCTGCTCAAGTTCGACCAGATTTATAAAATCATTCCCGTCTCCATCCGGCTGCACAGCTGGAAATGGGTCCGTTCTGTGACCCGGGCCGAAGAGGACTGAGGGAAGGGCACAGGGGTATTTTTGCCCGGTTTCCCTCTGCCCCGGGCGAAAAAGCATTGCTTTTTAAGTCGGATGGTGATATCTTATTTTCCAGATAAAATATGTGTAAATAGGTTCAGGACCCGGGCCTGGGGGAAGAGACCGGCCAGGGTCCCCGGTGGCTATCCAAATCAGGAGGAAGCTTTCTCATGTTTGATCCTCAAAAAGTTTTTCTGGGTATTGCGCCTATCGGCTGGTGCAACGACGACATGCCGGAGCTGGGCGCGGAAAATACCTTTAAGCAGACCGTCAGCGAGATGGCTCTGGCAGGCTTTACCGGCTGCGAAATCGGCAATAAATATCCCTCAGATCCTGTGGAGCTGAAAAAAGCACTGGATCTGCGGGGCATGCGGATCGCCAGTCGCTGGTATTCCTCTTTTATTCTGACGCGCTCCCTGGACGAGGAGATCGCCGATTTTACCGCCAATTTGGATTTCCTGGCGGCGGTAGGCGCGAACCGCATCAATGTCAGCGAGCAGAGCTACTCCATCCAGGGGAAGATGGATGTTCCTGTTTTGACAGGCGGGCACAAGCACGTCATGAATGACGGGGAGTGGGACCGTTTCTGTGCGGGACTGAACACCCTGGGGAAGATCGCCTCAGACAGGGGCTTTAAGCTGTGCTATCACCACCACATGGGAACCGTGGTGCAGACCAGCGAGGAGACGGACCGGATGATGGCGAATACCGATCCCCAATCGGTATTTTTGTGCTATGACACCGGTCATTTCACCTTTGCGGGAGAGGACCCGCTGGCTATGCTGAAGAAATATGTGGACCGGGTCGGCCATGTCCATTTAAAGGATATGCGTATGCCGGTGGTGCAGAAGGTGCGGGAAGAGAAGTTGAGCTTTCTGCAGGCGGTGCGGAGCGGCGCCTTTACAGTGCCAGGAGACGGGGATGTGGACTTTGACCCCGTGTTCCAGGTGCTGGCCGAAGCGGGGTACCAGGGATGGCTTCTGGTAGAAGCCGAGCAGGACCCGGCGAAAGCGGAGCCGCTGGAGTACGCCAGGAAGGCGAGAAAATATATTCAGGAACACACGGGACTTTGACAGAGGAGGATATGCGCTGTCGTGAGTTATTTCAGCAAAAATGAGCAGCTCCATCCGGGTTACAATGCCTATATAGACACATCCGTTGATGATATGGGCACCCAGATGGATATCGGGCTTCTCCTTCTGGAAGAAGGAGATACCTATACGATGGAGGAACCGGAGAAGGAGACGGCGGTTCTGCTGTTTTCCGGAACCGTGCTCTATGAGTGGGGCGAACAGTCCATGGAGGCCGACCGGCCGGACTGCTTTTATCACGATGCCTTCTGCCTTCTGGCGCCTAGGAAGACAAAAATCGTCCTGACAGCCCGGGCGCACAGCGAACTGTATATCCAAAAGACCGTGAACGAGCGGGACTATGAGGCTGTTATGTACACCCCCGAAACCATCCAGGTCCAGCACGCCGGAGCCGGCGGGGAACTGCTGGGCTGCATGCGCCGGGAGATTAAGACCTTTTTCGACTATGATAATGCGCCGTTTTCCAACATGGTGCTGGGAGAAGTTTTGAACTTCCCCGGCAAGTGGTCCTCCTATCCGCCTCACCACCATCCCCAGCCGGAGGTATACTTCTACCGCTTTGACTATCCGAACGGCTTCGGCGTCGGTTTTGCCAACGGGGAAGTCTATAGGACCGGCCATAACGGCTGCGCGGTGATCAATAACGGTTTCCACTCCCAGGCGGCCGCACCCGGCTACGCCATGTGCTATGCCTGGGGCATCCGCCATCTGGAGGGAGATCCCTGGCGCAAGACCCGCATTGACGACCCGGAACACGAGTGGCTCTGGAAACCAGATGCCAACGAGCATATATTCCAGGGAGGAGAAAAGGAGTAAGTGTGATGAAAACCGTTCGTTTAACCATGGCCCAGGCGCTGGTCCGGTTCCTGTCCAACCAATATATTGAGGTGGACGGAGCGCAGAGCCGGTTTGTCCGGGGCGTATTTATGATCCCGGGCCACGGAAATGTGGTGGGACTGGGTCAGGCGCTGGCGCAGGAGGGCAGCGCGCTGGAGCTGTACCAGGGCAAAAATGAACAGGGCATGGCCCAGGCGGCTGTGGCGTTTGCCAAACAGATGAAGCGCAAGCAGATCTTCGCAGTGACGTCCTCCATCGGCCCCGGTGCTGCCAATATGGTCACAGCCTGCGGCACCGCCACGGCCAACAATATCCCCCTTCTGGTTCTCCCCGGCGACACCTATGCCTGCCGGCAGCCGGATCCGGTTCTTCAGCAGGTAGAGCATGTGCACAACTTCTCCATTACCACCAACGACGCCTTTCGGGCCGTGTGCCGCTACTGGGACCGGATTGTCCGCCCTGAGCAGCTCATGACGGCGGCAATTTCCGCCTTCCGGGTCCTAACCGATCCGGCCAATACCGGCGCGGTGTGTCTGGCTATGCCCCAGGATGTGGAGGGGGAAGCGTATGACTATCCCGAGAGCTTTTTCGCCCGGAGAGTCTGGCGGCTGGAGCGCCGTCCGGCCACGGAGGCAGCTCTGGCTGAGGCAGCGGAGGCGATCCGCAGCGCGAAGAGACCTCTGCTGATCTGCGGCGGCGGTGTGCGCTATTCCGAAGCCCATGAGCAGTTCCGCCACTTCGCGGAAGCCACCGGCATCCCCTTTGGAGAGACCCAGGCCGGCAAGAGCGCGGTAGAGTGGACCCACCCCCTGAATCTGGGCGGTCTGGGTGTTACCGGCTGCTCAGCGGCCAATGAGATAGCCAGAAAGGCAGATCTGGTCATTGGAGTGGGTACCCGGTATACGGACTTTACCACCAGCTCCAAATGGCTTTTCCCGGAAACCTGCCGGTTTGTCAATATCAATGTCTCCGAGTTCCAGGCCCTGAAGCTGGACGCCATCCCGGTGGTGGCGGACGCCAAGGAAGCGCTGCCCCGGCTGGAGGCTCTGCTGGCGGGCTATCACGCGCCGTACACGGATGAGGTCAAAAACGCAAAGGCAAAATGGGACAAGGAACTGGACTTTTTGGATCACTTTGCGTTTGAGGATACAGAAGAGTGGAAACCCATTATCAACGACGCCAACGCCGGTTCCGCCCGCCGCTTTGCCCATGATCTGGACACGGGCCTGACCCAGGTGCAGGTGCTGGGAGCCATCAATGCCATGATGGATGATCAGGATGTGGCGATCGGATCGGCAGGCTCTCTGCCTGGCGATATGCAGCGCATGTGGCGCGCCAGAGGGATAGATACTTACAATATGGAATACGGCTACTCCACCATGGGGTATGAGGTGGCCGGCGCGCTGGGGGTAAAACTGGCAATCGGCGACGACCGGGAGGTCTACTCTTTCTGCGGCGACGGAAGCTTCAACATGCTCCACGGCGAGCTCATTACCGCTGTGCAGGAGCATAAAAAAATCAATATCTGCGTGTTTGACAACGCCAGTTTCGGCTGCATCAACAACCTGCAGGTAGGCCACGGGAATGAAACCATGGTCACCGAACTTCGCTATCGGGGTGACAACGGTCTGAACGGTGACTTTATGGACATTGACTATGCCAAGGTGGCGGAAGCATACGGATGCCGCAGCTATTCCATCCGTACCATGGAGCAGCTGAAAGCGGCCTTTGCCGATGCCAAGAACGTGAAAGATCGGCCAGTGCTCTTTGATATCAAGGTTCTGCCCAAAACCATGACCGACGGCTACGGGTCCTGGTGGAGAGTGGGCGACACGGAAGTATCCTCCCGGCCGGAGAACCTGGCTGCCTATGAGGACCATCTGGCCCATGTGAAAGACGCCCGCAAGTATTAAATAGAAGCTGGAAAGAGGTATATCCATGGACAAGGAATTGAGATTTGGGATCATCGGCTGCGGGGCCATCGGCAAAGACCACTGCCGCCGCATCATCAACACGGTCCCCGGTGCCACGGTGGTGGCGGTTTCTGATTATATTCCGGCGGCTGCTGACGATCTGGCGGCGGCATACGGCCTGCGTTCCTTTGGCAATGACTGCGACGGGATGATTCGAGATCCGGACGTGGATGTGGTGATGATCACCTCCATTGACCCCACGCACCATGACTATGTGATGAAAACGCTGGCGGAGGAGAAGTGGTGCTTCTGTGAAAAGCCCCTCAGCCAGAATGCGGCCGACTGTGAGGAAATCCTCCGCCGGGAGACGGAGATCGGCAGGCGGCTGGTCCAGGTGGGCTTTATGCGCCACTATGACCGGGGCTATGCCGAGATGAAACGGATTATAGACTCCGGCGAACTGGGAGCGCCCCTGCTCATCAAGGCCTGCCACCGGAATGTGTTCCAGGGCCCTGGCTTTAAGACCGAAAACGGGGTCACGAACGTGGCTATCCACGAACTGGACATCTGCCGCTGGCTTCTGGATGACGAGTACGAGGATGTGCAGTGCGTGAAGGTCCGGCAATCGGCCAACTCCACCAAGGGTTATGACAATCCGCAGGTGATGCTGCTGCGGACCAAGAAGGGATGCTTTGCGGATGTAGAAGTGCAGGTGGCTGACGGCTATGGCTACGATATCCAGTGCGAGGTGGTCTGCGAAAACGGCACCGTGAAGCTGCCGGATCCTTACGCAGTCGTGCGCCGCTCCCGCCCGGACCCCGAGAGGCAGCCTGGCGCGACCATGCCCATTCTGACGGACTGGAAGGAACGCTTTATAGAGGCGTATGATATTGAACTGTGCGATTTCGTTCAGGCTGCCCGCAAGGGGAAGCTGACCGGACCCTCTGCATGGGACGGCTATGTGGCCTGCGTGGCAGGGGACGCCCTCAACGCTTCCCGGGGCACTTCTCAATTCTATAAGGTGGAGACCATCGAAAAGCCGGAACTCTACCGGTAAAGCATATACTTCCCGCGGGAGATATTCCCTCTCCCGCGGGGCAGAATTCAGCATGCGGCGGCAGCCGCAGGAGGTTTTTTATGAAGGATCTGAACGTAAAGGAGCTAAACATTCTGGCGGCGAATATCCGGTTGGAAACGCTGAAGGTAATTCACTCCCGAGGTTTTGGTCATGTGGGCGGCTCCGTGGATCTGGCGGAACTGATGGCTGTGCTGTATGGAGCGGTCATGAATTATGATCCCAAAAATCCGCGCTGGGAAGACCGGGACTGGCTGGTGCTCTCCAAGGGCCATTCCGGGCCGGTGGCTTACGCCACGTTTGGTCTGATGGGATACTATCCCCTGGAAGACGCCTACACCTTGAACCAGCCGCACACGCATTTCCCAAGCCACACGGACCGGAAGCTGACCCCCGGGGTGGATCTGACCACCGGTTCTCTGGGTCAGGGTGTTTCTACCGCTGCCGGTGCAGCGCTGGGCAATAGGGTGGACGGCCGGACGAACCATGTATTCTGCGTGGTCGGCGACGGCGAGGCGGATGAGGGCGAGGTCTGGGAAGGATTCCATTTCGCCTTTGCCCACAAGCTGGACAACCTGATTTATTTTGTGGATAAAAACGGCTATCAGCTGGACGGCGCGACCAAAGATATCCTGGATCACGGGGATCTGGCAGGGAAAGTGAGTGCTTTCGGCCTTTATACGCAGGAAGTAGACGGCCATGATGTGGCTGCCATATACCACGCGATTGAAAACGCCTATGCCCGGAAGGGTGTGCCCAGCTGCATTGTTCTGGATACAATCAAGGGTAAAGGGGCAACCTTTGCCGAGACCAGCCACGCCCATAGTTCTGAACCCAGTGAAGAGAAGTGGCAGGAAGCCCTGGCTGCGGCGGAGAAGGCACTGGAAGAAGCCAGGAAGGAGTCGTAATATGAGTATTACACTGATTGGAAAGCATGAGAAAGATTCCCGGGCATGCCGGGATGCTCTTTCGCTCACCCTGGAGAAGCTGATGGAGCAAGATCCCTCGATCTGCTATATCGACTGTGACCTCGCCGGCTGCAGCAATACGAAGAAACTGTTTGAAAAGTTCCCGGATCGAGCCTTTCAGGCGGGCATCGCCGAGGCGAACGCTGCAGGCGTGGCGGCGGGCCTGACAGCCACGGGCAAGAAGGTCTTTTTCCACTCCTTTGGGACATTTGCCTCCCGCCGGTGCTACGATCAGGTATATATGTCCTCAGCGTATGCGGGCCTGCCGATCCATGTGCTTGCCTCCGACGCGGGAGTAACAGCGGCTTTCAACGGCGGTACGCATATGCCTTTGGAGGATGCCGCTATGTATATGTCCATTCCCCAGGCAGTCGTGCTGGATCCCTGTGACTATGACCAGCTGGAGAGCATTGCCTGGCAGCTGCCGGATATCACCAGCGGCATTACCTTCACTCGTTTTGTACGCAAGGGCATTATTCAGGTGTACGGTCAGGGTTCCCAATTTGAGATCGGAAAAGGCGTAGTGCTGCATGAGAGCAGCCAGGATGTCTGCACGATTGTGACATCCGGCATTATGGTAGACGAAGCGCTGAAGGCCTATGAAGCCCTGCAGGGTGAGGGAATCTCTGTGCGGGTGATTGATATGTTCACCTGGAAGCCGCTGGATGAGGAACTGCTCATCAAGGCTGCGAAGGAAACCGGCGCGATTGTGAGCGTGGAAAACCATAACACGGCCTGCGGCCTGGGTTCTGTGATAGCCAACTGTCTTGCGAAAAACTGCCCCACTCCCCAGGAGTTTGTAGGGGTGCAGGATTTGTTCGGTCAGGTAGGACCTCAGGATTTTCTGATGGATGAGTACGGTCTGCGGGCACCTGTGATTGAGGAAGCTGTGAAAAAAGTGGCGGCCCGCAAAGCAAGGTAAGGCCTTACATTAAAACATACATTTTCTGTGAAGGAGAAAAATATGGCTATGGATGCTTTTTCCGCCTCTTTGATGGCGGATAAGAGGGAGATCATTTTTGCCCCTACGGTGTACAAGTTTCAGACCTTTGCCCAGATGGCGGAGGAGTTCAGCCTGGGTGAGCGGGATGTGGTGCTGACCAACGAGTTTATTTATACCCCCTTTATGAAGGACCTGGGCCTGAAGTGCCAGTTTGTGTTCCAGGAGAAGTTCGGAGCCGGGGAGCCCTCCGAGGCGATGATCCAGACCATGTATGACGCTATTCCCTATGACAGCTATGACCGTGTCATTGCAGTGGGCGGCGGCGCGATTATGGATCTGTGCAAGCTGCTGGGCTGCAAGCGTCCGGATACAGTACATAATCTGTACTTCAAGCGCTTCCCGGTAGTTCATGAGAAGGATGTTATCGCAGTTCCCACCACCTGCGGCACAGGCTCCGAGGTGACCAATATCTCTGTGGCCATCGTCAAGGACGAGAAGGACGGCGTTCTCACCGGCGGCGAGACGAAACTGGGTCTGGTGTCCGATGACATTATCCCCAATAAAGTCTGCCTGATTCCCGATCTGCTGCGGACCCTGCCCTATAAGCCCTTCGCCTGCAGCGCCATTGACGCGCTGGTGCATGCTACGGAATCCTTCCTGAGTCCGCACCGGAAGACTATGACGAGCGAGATGTTCTCTGTGAAGGCGATGGAGCTGATCCTGAACGGCTTCAAACTGCTGGATGAGAAGGGTCAGGATGCCCGGTTTGAGTATATGGACAAATTTGTGACGGCCAGTTTCTATGCGGGCATTGCCTTCCTGAAGGCAGGGTGCGGGCCTGTGCACGGCATGAGTTTTCCTCTGGGCGGTACGTATCATGTACCTCATGGCGAGAGTAACTATATGCTGTTCGGTGCCGTTCTGGATTATTATGATGAGCACAAGCCGGATGGCGAGATCATGAAGTTCAAGGAACTGGTTGCTTCCATTATTGGAGGCGAGGCCAAGGATGCCATTCCCAACCTGAATGCTCTGCTGCAGCGTATCCTCCCTCTGCGGCCGCTGCATGATGCCGGCTTCAAGGAGAGTGACTTCAAGGCTTTCCCGCTGTCTGTGGAGGCCAATCAGCAGCGTCTTATGACCAATGCTTACTATCCGTTTGATCTGGAGAGCGAAGAGGCGATCTACCGCAAGTGCTTCTAAGCGAATCTGACAGATCACGCTCGGTGCAAGCAAAGCGCATGATGCAGAAAACAGGGAAACTGTTTACCTGTTTTGTATGAGAATAACCGGATCTTCAGAATACCGCCTGGAGATCCGGTCTTGTTATACAGCCGAAAACAATTTGACTCAGTCATTGGAATATGCTATCATGAAAGCGTGGTCAAATAACAGACCCAGCAAGAGATCAGGGGGCTTCAGCAAACAATCCGAAGGCTGGCCCACGGAAGCGGGTATACCGGAAGATCTGGATGAGCGCACTGGTGTTGATGTGCCTAGGAAGGCGGAAAAGGCGGAGAAACGAGTGCAGTTGTCTGGGACTGATGTCTGCCTGGCCGTTTTGTCATGATGAGAAGCCGGAAAACGTCGACGGGTGCTGCAATATAGAATATCAAGGTGAAATGTCCCGATTCTCATAGAGTTCAAGGTACGGGAACCGAAGAAAGAGAAGGATCTCTCCCA
>CAZGAM010000030.1:0-1408 GCA_964523685.1 uncultured Oscillospiraceae bacterium
GAGGGGGTGAATAGGCTCTCCTCCCACATCTTAAAAGGAGTGGGTTCCCGAGCCTGGTAGCTTTATGATGATAGATGAGTACGATGAACAGACGCTGGAGCGTGTGCGGGAAGTATGCCAGGAACTGTTTCATGGAAATTATATCACAGAATTTGTTTTTTCATCGAGTGATAAGTTGAAAACCGCAAGTGAAGATTACAGCTTTATCATGGCGCATTACGAAGCCATAGAAGAATTGCTGGATCGCTGTGGCTGGCAGCTTTGCCATGATGCGAGTGCAGGGGTCCTATATCTCACCAGCCAGTTCGTTAATGCCAAAATAAATTTGACAAAGATGGAAAGTTACTTTTTGCTGGCTCTGCGTCTGCTGTATGAGGACAGAAGGAATCAGTCAGCTTCCGCAACAGGTGAGGTGCAGGTTACAGCGAAAGATATAATAGAGCAGCTCACCTCCCTCAACGCGGTAGATCAGGTGCCTAAACTGGTAAGAGGTAAGTCACTTCGGACGTTGGCAAGTAAGAATATCATTGCGAAAGTCAACGGGAAATGGGATGATTTGAATGTCTCTATGGTAATATTTCCATCCGTATTGTGTGCAGTGTCTGCCGAAAAAACAAAAGCTGTTTCCCAATTTCTTATGTCTTCAGGGCAGGAGGGAAACACAGGGGAGGAATTAGCGGACGAAGAAACTGCGGTTGACGATGTCGACGATGTTATAGTTGACGATGTCGACGATGTTATAGAAGAGCAGGAAGATGGAGAAATCTGGGAGGATGGTGCGGAACAATGATTGTCGTGAAACGCATGCATGTTATTAACTGGATGTATTATGGGATCCAAACAGTTGATTTTGAAATGTCAAACCTCCTGACCGGTATTACTGGTTCCGGAAAATCTTCGCTTATAGATGCTATGCAGGTGGTACTTCTGGGAGAGAGCGGCAGAGGGTTCAACAAGTCTGCCTCAGGTGGTCGTTCTGATCGAAGTTTGCTGACATATCTGCGGGGAAAATATCACGAAAAAGAATTCAAACGTCCGGATAAAGCCTTCAGCAGTTATTTGGCTATGGATTTTTATGATGAGGCAAAGTGTTCGAATTTCAGCTATGGAGTCATGTTTGATATTGCTGAAGACAACACGATAGATAAAGATTTCTTCTATATTGAAGAAAAATTTAAAGATAATTGGGCATTGAAATCTATTGCTGGTGGGCGCCAGGCGGCGCGAAGCAGAGCAGAATTTAAGAAATATATGAAGGATGAGGGGATTTCTGTTCGCCTGTTTACACCTACGGAGTATAAGGGACACCTGCTTTCCCGTCTTGGAGTATATGATCCCCATTTTTTCCAAACATTTCGCACAGCGGTTGCCTACGTTCCCCTGACACAGATTGAAGATTTTATAGTCA
>CAZGAM010000030.1:1418-6338 GCA_964523685.1 uncultured Oscillospiraceae bacterium
ATGCAGCGGGAAATGGAGGACTTCCAACAGAGGCAAAAGGAGCTGAAAAATCTGAATGATATTTATGAGCAGTACAATACTGCTCAGGAGCGATATACAATTCAGGATTATATTGTTCTGCGTTCCCATAGGGACATGCTGCGGGATAACGAATTGGCTGAAACCAAGAAACGGGATGAGTTGGTGGCAGAGCAGGAGAAGATGGAGCAGGAGGATGCTCTGCTGAAAAAGAAAGCAGATGATTTGTTCAAAAGGTGTATGGACCTGGAACGTATCATCAGCGAAGACCCGGCCACAGCCAGGCGAAAAGAACTGGACAGCCGGTTGAAAGAATGCGAAAGTCAGATTCAGGCCATTCAAGCACAGAGAGAAAAACAGCTGAATCGTCTTCGGCAGCAGTCATCTGCCTGGGACAGACGGTTGTCGGAGACACTTGACAGCCCTGCTGGACAGGAACTCGATCGGAAAGAGCTTCGCTCCCTGCAACAGAATCTGTCCGGTTATACGCAGTACCGGGAAGAGCAGTTTTCTACGTTGGAAATTGGGCATCTGCAGAAAACGAACGAGAGATTGGTGGTACAGCGCAATCAAATACTCAGCACTCAGTATGAGTGGAAACAAGAGCGGAGAGATTGCCAGACTATTTTGACGGAATATAAAAACCAGCTCTCTGAACTGGAAAAAGGGGTCAAAGCCTATCCTTCGGACCTTCTTGATCTGCGCAGTTACATGCAGGAACAGTTGAGCAAGGCGTTTGAAGAGGAAATTAAGGTCGACATACTGGCAGACCTGTTGAATATTGATGATCCTGTTTGGGCCAATGTGATAGAAGGATATCTGCGTCGACAGAAGTTTGATCTCTTAACAGACCCTAAATGTTATCGCAAGGCGGTCAACATACTCAGAGATTATGCGAAACAGAATCGGTGCTATCAGTACCGTGTGGTGAATACCGGCAGTGTTCTGCAGGAATCTATGGAAGTAAAACCTAATTCTCTGGCCACTATTATATCAACGCATCATGAGGCGGCTCGAAAATATGCAGACTATTTGCTCGGAAGGGTCGAAATGGTTCCGGATATCAGTTCTGTCACCGGCAGGCGTACGGCGGTCACTTCAGATGGAATGCTGTATCATGCGTTTGCCACAGCCAGAATGAATGAGAGTTATTGGCGAATGCACTATATTGGAGAGGATTCCATCGCTCAACAGATTGCTGAGATGAAAATTCTGATTCAAGAGAGGGAAAGCCAGGTTGCAGCGCTCAACGAGAAAATTCGTCCGCTGGACAGCTGGGAAGGGGAGAGAACATTCAGTGATGAGTTCCTGGAGGAGCTTGCACTGGCTGTACAGAATGCGGGAGAACTCCCAAAACTGGACAGCGAAGTTGAGGAGATATGGGCGCAGCTGGAGACAATTGATGACAGCTATGTGAAAAAACTGGAGGAAGAGAAACAGCAGGCTCTTCAAGAACATGAGGAGACAAACAACAAACGTCGAATGATAAGTGAGAAAAAGTCTGAGGCTAAAGTACATCAGCAGGTGTTGCAGCAGCAGATCGACGAAAATAAGGCACAATGGCAGGAAGAAAATGACCAGTTCGAGCAGAAATATTCAGGGCAAGAGTCATTTTTGGGCAAGGCAGAACTTCGTTATGATAGTGAAATGGAAAAAAGAGGCTCTGCAGAGAGGATTTATCAGGCAATAGAGCCGGCTAAAAGGGCTACCGGAAGCCGTCTGGAGACCGTAGGGAACAATTTCCGCGAACAGGCAGAACTCTATAACCGGAGACATACCAATGCTGTGATAAGTACGGATATCTCCAGCCAGGAGTGGGAAAGTGTTTATAATGAGATGAAGGATATCCATCTGGAAGACTATCAGGAGCCGGTGAATATGGCACGGAGCAGGGCGGAGGAGATCTTCTATAATGAATTTATCAACCATCTCAAGAATAATTTCGACACAGTCCAGAGGGAAATAAAGCAGCTCAATATGGCTCTGGAGGAATACACTTTTGGTAAAGTTCGTTATAGGTTTAAATGTGGTCCTACGGAAAACGCTGAAATGCGCCGATATTACGATATGATTACTTCTACCCGGTTGGATGGTGTCAGTATTTTTGATCTGATAGATAACGGCAATTCAACTTTTACAGAGTACGAACCGCTTGTAAAAACGCTGTTACAGCTGATCACTGCCAAGGCAACAAATCTCAAAGAGCAGCAGCAGTTAGATGCCAATATTGAAAAATATAAGTCCTTCCGCACCTATCTGCATTTTGACCTGGTAGAGGTTGGCCCGGATGGCCAGGAATATCAGCTCAGCCATACGATGGGCAGCAAATCCGGAGGCGAGCGGCAGACTCCGTTTTATGTGGCGATTCTTGCTTCTCTGATGAAAATTTACCATATCAATCAAAATGCCAACAGCTTGCGTCTGGTTGTCTTTGATGAGGCCTTCGATAAAATTGATACCAGCCGTATTGACGTGTGTATCAACATGCTCCAGGAGATTGGCTTCCAGTTTCTTATTGCTGCACCGGATCACAAGAGTCCCTATATTGCACCGCTTGTAGAGAATACCCTGGTAGTGAGCAAACCGGATGATAAGACGTCGGTCATACTGCCTTATGAAAAGATGGCTTGAAAATGAATGACGGAGAAAAAATACTCAATGAATTGCTGGACCGGTATGAACGAAGTGGTCACTATATGCCGGGCAAACAGTCCAATCAACGCATATCATTGATTATGTCTACTTTCCCAAGCTACCGGGAAAATGATCCTATCTGCCAGAGCGTGAACAAAATCGTCCTTGCTCTGGCAGAAGAGGGACTGTTAACCTATACATGGCGAAAAACATATGAAAACTGGCTGCTTGACCGGGTATATCTCAATTTGGACCGCGTTGCGGATGTTTATGCCAGACTGGGTCGAATGCCTCTGGCAGAACATGCTGCCCAGCTGCAGGAGATAATTGATCGCTGGCTTACAGTTGTGAAAACAGAATGGAAAAAGCAGTTTCTCCTGAAAGAGAGAAAGCAACTTGGTGAGAAACTCCGCCCTACGAGACTGCTTCCTGCAGATCCCGCTGAGGCAGAGAATCTTCTCAAAGTGCTGGCATACACGGAGAATGGACCGGAGCTGATGCGGGTGATCAGCGTCAACTGTTTTCAGGATTCGAAATATTTAGAGCGAAATCTGGTCGGCAAGCTGACTTCCATAGCCAGGGCCTATGAGCCGGAACTTGTGCACTACAGACAGAGCGAAGATGAACTGCTGCCCCAGAGTGTGGTTTTGGAGCAAATAGGCATCATCACATATCCGGAAATATTTGAGTTCTGCGGTCAGGCGAAGCTGTTGTTTTCCGAGGGAAATGTAGAGACAGGTCTCTTTCAAAAAGGCTTCTGCCTGCAGTCGGAGACAGTACCGTATCTCAAGGAAATTGACTTGACGGGGATTCAAAGGATGCTCTTCGTGGAGAATCGGACGAATTATCGGGCGCTGGTAAGAAGTGAGCAGGATCCGGAAAGCCTGATCGTTTATCATGGAGGATTTTTCTCGCCGCGAAAGAAACACTTTTTTGAATTATTGGCCAGCAGTGTGTGTCCGGAAGCCTGTGTACTATTCTGGGGCGATATTGATTTGGGTGGATTCCTAATGTTCAGCCGGCTGAAAAGGGAGGTTTTCCCCCAATTGCGGCCTTATCGAATGGGCGCTGAGGAATGTTCTGTTTATGCAGACAGCGGGGTAAGGCGAAGTGATGTCTATCTGGATACGCTGCTCGCCTACAAGCAAAGCGGCGAATTGGATCCGGCGTTCATACCAGCGGCTGAGATGATTCTTTCCACAGGGGCCACGATAGAGCAGGAAATTATGCTCTAAGAAAAAGGGGCTTCGTCTCTGAGAAATGCCAATATGCCCCCGGTCCCTATTGGCCGTTCCCTTCTTTAAGAAGCCGATTTTTCGCAGGAAACAGGGATTTCACCCGCAGAGAGGTGCGCTGAACAAGCGATTTTCTCATAAAATTTTGGCATTTTCCCTTTTTTAGTAAAAAAACACTTTTCAAATGAGAAAAAATGGTTTACAATAAATATGCTGAAAAGCTGTATCTTACGACAGTCAGCATTTGGCAGAGATTTGTTCCGAGAGGAGATGGATGCAGTGAAATTGCATCGAGGCAGCTGGATAACGGGATTGGTAATTGCAGGTTTGATAGCGTATGCCTGTTTTACCCTGATGCAAATAAGGACAAAAGTAACGCTCGCTAGTGAGACAGAAGCCGACCTTCGCGACCAGGTCGAAGATATCCAGGAGACAAATGCCGAATTACAGTATGCTATTGATAATCGATATGACCCCAATACAATCGAAGATATAGCCAGAGAAAAACTTGGGTTGGTTATGCCGGAAGAGAAGATATTTTATGACAGCGGCAACTGAAGTGCCAATCAACGCGAGAGTACAATTCTGTGATATGCACGGCGGCATGGCTGAGGACGGCAATTATGGCACTGTACGTTGATCAATTTCGGGTGGTGGGTTGGCATTGCTTTCGCCAATTGTACGCTGTTCTTCGATCTCTGGTATATAACTTTCGTGACCGGAGCATGTGTTCATTCTTCTACTGCAGCCTTTGCCGATGATGGTTGTGCGCAGCGCAGCGAGTCTTCGAATGGGCATGCATGGTATTGCGCGTATAGGCTTCCCGTCACCATGTTGTTGAGAACAGGTGATATAGGGCTTAACAATCGTATATTGTTGGTAGAAATCCCCGCTCTAACGAAGCATTTGAAAAATCCCGTCAGAAAGGGCTTGACAAGAAAAGAATACTGTGATAAATTTTAACCGTCGGGCGATAAGGAGAAGTCGCGTAGTTTGGCCGAGCGCGCACGATTGGAAATCGTGTATACCCCAA
>CAZGAM010000030.1:6348-16493 GCA_964523685.1 uncultured Oscillospiraceae bacterium
AATCCCTTCTTCTCCGCCATGGCCGGGATAACCGCAAGTAGTGGTTATCCCGGCTTTTTCTTGGGGTTTTGCGTGGCCTATCTTGATAATACTCGAAATTCCTCGTAATCGTTTTGTTAACAAAATTTTCCATATCATAAAGAAATTCTTCGCCTAAAAAACATTCTTTTTACCCAAAATACACGAGATCAGTGCATACGTCAGCCGTACTTTTTTAGTTGTCCAGATAGTTTGAGTGTGAAAGATGTTGTAGAACGAGAGGGAAAGCAGAAAATATGATTGCGTCCTATTTGGAGTTGTATGCTTATTTCCAACGCTCTAAAGAGGTTCTCATATAGCGCGGAATATCCAGACCATAAATTTTGCTGAGCAGATTTAAATCGAATTGTTCTGCCTGACAGAAAGAGCGGCAGGTACCTTCTTCCATTACAAAGATGGTAGTGGCAAAGTCCAGTGCAAGGTTCACATCGTGGAATACACCTACCGCAGCACGGTTAGGGGAAGTTGTCCACTGTTTCAGATCCTCTATTAGATCTATCTGATATTTCAGATCCAAGTGGTTGGTGGGCTCATCCAGCAGAATTATGGCAGGATCTTGGGCAAAAGTGCGGGCAAGGAAAACACGCTGCAGCTGTCCGCCTGATAAATGAGTGATTTGTTCATCCCGCAGGGACCACAACCCGGTGCGTTCCAGACAGGTTCGGACAATTGTGTCGTCTTCGTCCCTCCTGGACAGAAAGCCGCGGGAGGCGTGGACATAGCGGCCCATGGCAACCGTTTCCTTGACAGTATAGGAAAAATATATTGGTGCGGACTGACTCAGGAGAGCTACCCTCCGGCTTAGTTCATGTCGGGACAGACTGTTTACCTCGTTGCCTAAAACAGTCAGATCCCCGGTATAGGGGAGAAGACCTGAGATAGCACGAAAAAGCGTTGTTTTTCCACATCCGTTCGTGCCAAGAATACCCAGACGTTCTCCTTCAGACAGAGAGAAAGACACATTTTTCACTACAGGTTTGGCACCATAACCGCAGGACAGGTTATTGGCAAGAAGCATCATGGAGAGCGACTCCTTTTGCCGCCAAAATAGATGTATAAAAAGAAGGGAACACCCAGAAGAGCGGTAATAGAACCAATGGGAATTTCCCTGGGTGCTGCAATCGTTCTGGCAGCGAGATCGCAGAGAACCAGAAAGGAACCGCCAAATAGGGCGGATGCAGGAAGTACCTTTCGATGGGATGGTCCAAATATGCGGCGTATTATGTGGGGGGCAATAAGGTCAACAAATCCGATAACCCCTACAAAGGATACAGTTGTAGCGGTGAGTATAGCTACCACGCAGATCAGAGTCTTTTTATACCGGGTCATATTTACACCAATCACCTGGGCCTGCTCTTCTCCGAATGTCATAATATCCAATTCTCTGCTGAGGCAGAGGAATAAGACCAGGCAGAGAACGGTAATTGGCAGCAAGATCCATACGCTGAACCATTGCCTCATGGAAAAACTTCCTAACAGCCAGAGATTGATTCGCTGGGCATAGGCAGGTGACAAAGTGGCAAGCAAATTCATAAGAGCGTTAAAGAATAGGCTTGCAACCATGCCGATAAGAATAATAGTGAGATTGCTGAATCCTCTGTCTACTCTTTCTGCTGTCCAGAGGACGAAAAAAACCGTCAGAAGGCCCATCATCATACTGACAAGAGGGAGCAAAAATATTTGACTGCTGCCCGCAGCCAATCCGGTTACAACTACAATGGCAGCGCCAAAACCGGCACCGGAGGATATGCCAAGATTAAAGGGTGAGGCTAACGGGTTTTGCAGAATTGACTGCATCACAGTGCCGGATAGAGCCAAGGAGGCTCCTGTGAGAAAAGCCAGACACACTCTGGGCAGACGCATTTCCATGATCATTGCGGGAAAAACTGAGCGAACAGTTTCAGGAATCCCTGTCCCAAACAGACGATCTGCCAGAATAATGATAATATCCCGGAATGGAATATAGACACTCCCGACGGCAATGGCGACAATCACGGAGATTGTCGCCATTGCGGCTAAAAGAGCTATTTTCACTTTATATTTCATTCGACATAATAATCTGGATAAATGGCTGCAGCCATCTGCTCCATCGCATGGACAACATTCTGATCAGGAACAGAAGAAGCCATATTGTCTATATAAAACACTTGTTTTTCGGAAACAGCTGTCACACCATCCCAACCGTCACGTGACAAGATTTCCTCAACAGGATCGTCGATGTAGTTGACATTGGTAAGAATTACATCCGGATTAGCTGAAATGACAGACTCTGCCTCCACATTGAGCCAGCCTTCCTGCTCTCCCAAAATGTTTTTTGCGCCGATAAGGGAGAGCATTTCATCCAAAAACACTCCGGAGCCAAAGCTGTACAAATAGGGAGCCGCGGAAATTTCGAAATAGACGCTTTTCTGTTCTTCTTCTGGAATATCCGCTCCTATAGCGCTAAGGCGATCCACTTCTTCCTGCATATTTTCAACGATCTGCTGGCCTTCTTCTGCTTCACCCAGAAGCAATGCGACAAAAGTAATATCGCTTTCTATATCAGCAATGGAATCGCTTGTGGGCACGCATGCCACACAGATGCCGAGGTCTATGAGGGTCTGGAAAGGATTTTCCTGGTCGTACAGAGTCATATTGGTGACGAGAATCAGATCGGGGTCTAGGGCTGCTAACTGTTCAATGTCCGGTGTTGTCATATCAAACACAGGGATATCCGTGTCCAGACCATCCAACCCCACACTTGAGGTATCACAGCCCACGATTTGATCACCTCTGCCGAGAGCAGTGACCATTTCAGTTAGAGAAGGGGCCAAAACAACAATAGATTCTACTTCTTCCGGGGCAGTTATGGAAGCTCCGCTGGGATCTGTTGTGGGGACTGCTGAGTCCTCTTCAGCCAAAGCGGTGAGATTTGAACCCAGGAGCAGGCACAGGGTCAACAATAACACTATGATATTTTTCATATGGGGTTCCTCCTGTTCAAAATTTCTGAAAAACAGCATTGTACTTTGTAGAAGAGTGTTTCATGCAATTGGATACAAGATAGGCCAATCCTGCTCTATTGGTCAACCTGAATCGATATGCACAAATTCATCAATCGTGAATTTGCACAAAGCAGCTCAGCGATCCGACTTAGGAGACTATCCATCACGGTGGCGGGACCGTGGGGGAATTTCACCCCGCTTCTCTGACAGACAACTGCTTGTAGACAACTGCTGTTTCTCCTGTAGTAAAGATATCAGAGCCGTGTCTGGCGGCTTCTGATTGATTTTATTTTATGAAAAGAAAGGCACTTTGTCAATACAGAAAAGAAACTTCATCATAATGAGTGAAATCGAAAATTCTGCAATATTGGAGAATATCATTGACATTTGCAAGCGTTGTTTTATACGTCGTTCAAAAGTTGGCAGATGATGGGCTTCTTATGTAAAATTGGTATGTCAGCATCAAAAAATCAATTTTGTGGGCAGTCACCATATTTTGTGAATGCTCATCTGACAATTACCGATTGTACCAGGCTTCCGCATTAGGAACTGTCTCACCCTATGCAGAGCAAAGTTCAATATATAGGTTGCTTGGTGTTAAATGGTAAAATGTTGAACTCCGTGTGTCTACACGTCAGTACAATTCTGATTGTACATTCAAATGTGAGAGAAAATCAACAGAGTTTGGGAAATGCAGGATGGATCTTGTAAAAGGAACATAAAAAGAAAGCTTGAAGCCCGGTACAGGGCGAATGAATAACATGCGAAGCATAAGAGGGCATGGCGAGCAGGCCGAAGATGGTGAATTTGCTAAGAAAAAAGGGTGACAATGGACAGGGAAATCAGAATAAGTTGGCAGATTTTCAATTTCGTATTGCTTTTTTGAGTTGTTTGTGATAATATAATGGTGTTTTCCGGGTGTGGCGAAGTTTGGTATCGCGCCTGAATGGGGTTCAGGAGGCCGCTGGTTCAAGTCCAGTCACTCGGACCAGAAGTGTTTTGGGTTGCTCCGTGTCATTAGACAAAGTAGACAAAGCAGAACAGGCGAGCGTCCCCGTTAAATTCGGGGGCGCTCGCCTTTTCGGCAATTCTTCATTTTGGTGATCTCCAGGCACTCTCAAAATACGGCAATTATTTTGCCCTCTGTGAGGCAACTCATCGGAACCATCAGAAAGTGCGGCAATCGCGAGACGGCTGTTTGTGAAAATTGCCGCAAAATGTAAATTTAACCCGGTGTAAATTATTGGGACATTAGGCGTCTCCGCGGAGGCGCTTTTCTCATGCTTATTTCAAAGAGAAATTTCGCGTGGGTATATTCCAGCGGGCTGTTCCGGTCAAGGGACCATCCGAAAGATGCAACCGCTGGAAGCAGGTATGCGTTTTTCCTCGGCGGCAGCACATCCGGCAAGGCGGTGACGGAGAGCTCCACCATGCAGATGGCGGCAGTGTATTCTTTGGATACGGGGGAAGCAATCGCGGGACTGCCCTTGCAGCTTTATCGTACAACGGATAATGGTGGAAGGAAAAAGCAATCGACCATCTGCTGTATCACATCCTGCATGACGAGCCGAAACCGGAAGTGACCAGTTTCACCTTCCGCGAAACGCTCATGACTTACCAGTTCCTCTGGGCAACGCCTATGCGCAGATTATTCGTGGGCGCAGTGAAGTGCTGGGGCTTTACCATTTCATGCCGAACCGCATGACGATGGACAGGGACAAACGCGGAAGGTTTTACTACGGATATCTCAAGCAGTCGGGCGACGGCTCGGACAGGAAGGACGGCGCGGCGATCCTGAACTCATATGACGTTCACCCATCCACGGATCAGGGTATGACGACTTAGTCGACTACATCCCAATCGTCATGGCGAAGAACGCCATCGGTATGGCCATCGCCTGCAAGAAGTACGACACTGAGTTCTTCGCCAATGGAGTCACTCCAGGCGCGGTCTTCGAATATCCGGGGCTCATCAAGGACCTGGAGAAGGTGCGGGACAGTTGGATCAGGGCTTTTCGGGACACTCAAAGACGGCAACCTGGTTGCCGTCTTTGAGGAAGGTAAGAACGGTTGGAAACGATCAGGGAACAATTCGAAAAGGAGCAGGAACTTTACGCGAAACGCGCCTCCGCCTAGGAATCGGCAAAGAAATTCTCAACGGCTTTCACAAAGCAAAGATTCTCTGCTCTGCCAGAGGTATATGTTTCCACTCTGGCTGCGGAGGATGCTCTCGGTCGAATAAACCCAGCGGCAGCCCTTTGAATCATGATCGCCGCTTCTCGGGGACAGAAAATCCAGTTGGGTTCCCAGGATGGGTCTTCGCACCTTTTCAGGTCGCAGAATTACGGAGATGTTGGGGGGCTTCTTGGGGAAAACGCTAGAAATTGACCGGGTAACAACTCTGATTTCTTATATATGGTGTACAATTGAACACGCTTGTCAGGTGATGTATAATTGTTAAGAAAAGTTCATTTTTGATATAAGTATAAGTTTTGGAGTTGAATCCTGTGCAGTGCAGAGAGGGAGGAAGATTATGGCACAAACTGGTGGTCTATACAATCAAAATTTTGAACATGACGCCTGTGGGATCGGCGCCGTTGTGGATATTAAGGGACGCCAAAGTCGTGCTACCGTAGATGACGCTCTGAAGATTGTGGAGAAACTGGAGCATCGCGCAGGGAAGGATGCGGCGGGTGAGACCGGAGACGGCGTGGGTATTCTGGTGCAGATATCCCATAATTTTTTCAGCAAAGCGGCAGAACAGTGTGGTATTCCCCTGGGAAATGCAGGCGATTATGGAGTGGGAATGTTTTTCTTCCCGCAAAATATCGTGCAGCGCAGACAGGCGCAGAAGATGTTCGAGGTGATTCTGGGGAAAGAAGGTCTGCATCTTCTTGGATGGAGGGAAGTGCCTATCTGCCCGGAAATCCTTGGCAAAAAAGCCAGAGACTGTATGCCTTATATCCTTCAGTGTTTTGTGGAGAGACCAAAAGAAGTTCGCACCGGTCTGCCCTTTGACCAGAGACTGTATGTTGCCCGGCGTGTTTTTGAGCAGAGCAATGACAATACCTATGTAGCCAGCCTTTCCTGCCGGACCATTGTTTATAAGGGCATGTTTCTTGTCAACCAGCTTCGAGAGTTTTACATGGATCTGCAGAGCGAAGATTATACCTCGGCTATAGCGATGGTCCATTCCCGGTTCTCAACCAATACGACGCCCAGCTGGGAACGTGCTCATCCCAATCGCTTTATTTTGCATAATGGCGAGATTAACACCATCCGGGGCAATGTGGACAGAATGCTGGCGCGGGAAGAGACAATGAGTTCGGCGGTAATGCGGGAAAATATGGATAAGATATTTCCGGTTATCAACCCAAACGGATCGGACTCAGCCATGCTTGACAATACACTGGAATTTCTTGTCATGAATGGCATGCCTCTCCCACTGGCTATGATGATTACCATCCCGGAGCCATGGAAAAATGATAAGATGATCGACCGGAAAAAGCGGGATCTGTATCGCTATTATGCGACGATGATGGAGCCGTGGGATGGACCGGCTTCGGTCCTGTTTTCGGATGGAGAATTGGTGGGGGCGATTCTGGATCGAAACGGACTGCGGCCGAGCCGCTATTATATTACCGATGACGACCGGCTTATTCTGGCTTCAGAGGTGGGGGTTTTGGATATCCCCGAGGAGCGCATTATCCTGAAAAGCCGTTTACAGCCGGGGAAAATGCTCCTGGTAGATACCAAACGGGGAAAGGTCATGCAGGACTCAGACCTGAAGAGCATTTATGCCTCCCGCCAGCCCTATGGGGAATGGCTGGACCAGAATCTGGTGAGACTGCAGGATCTTCCCATTCCGAATAAAAAGGTGGATGTACATACACAGGCAGTTCGGGACCGGTTGTATCGTGCATTCGGTTATACCTATGAAGAGGTGAAAGATGCCATTCTGCCCATGGCGCGTACCGGGGCAGAGCCAACTGCGGCTATGGGATGCGATACCCCATTGGCAGTGCTGTCGGAACAGTACCCACCGCTGTTCCATTACTTCAAGCAGCAGTTTGCTCAGGTTACCAACCCTCCTATTGATGCAATCCGGGAAGAGTGTGTGACGGATACTACGGTATATGTGGGTTCAGATGGAAATCTTCTGGAAGAACGGCCGGAAAACTGCAATGTGCTGCAAATAGAGAACCCCATCCTCACAGGGATTGATCTGCTGAAGATAAAGGCCATGCACCGGGATGGGTTTCATGTGGAGACCGTAAGCCTTTTGTACTATAAAAATACACCGCTGGAACGGGCCATGGACAGACTGTTCATAGCCTGCGACAAGGCGTACCGGCACGGCGCCAACATTCTCATTCTGTCTGACAGGGGGGTGGATGAGAACCACGTGGCGATTCCGTCTCTTCTGGCTGTGTCTGCCATGGAGCAGCACTTGGTGCGGACGAAAAAGCGCACCAGCGTATCGATTATTCTGGAAAGTGCCGAACCAAGAGACGTGCACCATTTTGCCCTTCTTCTTGGTTATGGCGCTCGGGCCATCCAGCCGTATCTGGTACATGAGTGTATCGCGGAGTGTATCCACCTTGGCCTTTTGGACAAAGATGAGCATACGGCCATAGATGACTACAATAAGGCGATATTAAACGGAATCGTGAAAATCGCGTCCAAAATGGGTATTTCCACCATTCAGTCCTACCAATCCAGCCAGATATTTGAGGTGATCGGGTTCAGGAAGGAACTGGTGGACAAGTATTTTACCAACACCGTCAGCCGAATCGGGGGTATTGGGATAGAGGATATTGGCCGGGCCGTGGAATTTCACCACAGCCAGGCATTTGATCCTCTGGATCTGGGGGTTGACACCACCCTGAACAGCGTGGGCATGTATAAATTGCGTTCAGGGTCCAACAGCGAGAACCATCTTGTCAATCCGGAGACCATCGTTGCGCTGAGGGAAGCATCGCAGAGCGGAGATTATGAGCGGTTTAAACAGTATTCCGCAATGGCTGCAGGGGAACAGACGCCCTATAATCTGCGCGGCCTGATGGAGTTTGTATGGGACGAACATGGCGGCGTGCCGCTGGAAGAAGTGGAGAGCGTCGACAGCATCGTCCATCGTTTTAAAACAGGGGCCATGAGCTATGGTTCCATATCCAAAGAAGCCCATGAGTGTCTCGCCCTTGCCATGAACCGCCTAGGTGGGAAATCGAATTCCGGCGAGGGTGGAGAAGAACCGGAGAGACTGGGAACAGAAAAAAACAGCGCAATCAAACAGGTCGCTTCCGGCCGCTTTGGCGTGACGAGCCAGTATCTTTGCTCTGCTCAGGAAATTCAGATCAAAATGGCTCAAGGGGCCAAGCCGGGCGAAGGGGGACACCTGCCGGGCAAAAAAGTTTACCCCTGGATTGCCAGGACGCGGTACTCAACCCCGGGGGTGAGTCTGATCTCTCCGCCGCCGCACCATGATATTTATTCGATCGAGGATTTGGCCCAGCTGATCTTTGACTTGAAAAATGCCAATCGGGATGCCCGCATCAGTGTCAAACTGGTCAGTGAGGCTGGCGTAGGGACGATTGCCTCAGGCGTGGCCAAGGCAGGTGCTCAGGTTGTGCTGATTTCCGGTTATGACGGGGGTACAGGAGCATCACCCCGCAACTCCATCCAGAATGCCGGCCTGCCCTGGGAACTGGGTCTGGCTGAGACCCACCAGACGCTGATCGCCAACGGCTTGCGGGAACGGGTGATCCTGGAAGTGGACGGAAAGCTGATGAACGGAAGGGACGTGGCTGTAGCGGCCCTGCTGGGAGCAGAGGAGTTTGGCTTCGCCACGGCGCCTCTTATCACGATTGGCTGCGTCATGATGCGGGTGTGCAACCTGGATACATGCCCGGCGGGGATTGCCACCCAGAATCCAGATCTCCGGTGCCGCTTTGCCGGTAAGCCGGAATACGTCATGAATTTTATGCGCTTCGTGGCTATGGAACTGCGGGAGATCATGGCAAAACTGGGTGTGCGCACAGTGGACGAGATGATAGGCCGCACAGATCTTCTCCGGGTACGGGAGGATCTGGAAAGTCCAAGAGCGAGATCGATTGACTTATCCGGGATTCTCAACAGCGGGCACACGGCCGAAAATGCCGTACACCATCACAGTGAGGCAGACTATGATTTCCACCTGGAGAAAACCCTGGATGAGAGTGTGCTGCTTCCTGCATTCAAAAAGACCCTGAAGGATGGCACACCGAAAAAGGTACGTGTGCAGGTCTCCAGCACCAACCGTACGTTCGGTACGATTCTCGGCTCGGAGATTACCAAAAAATGGGGCAATTCCCTCCCGGATGATACGGTTTTCATCGACGCAAGCGGCGGCGGCGGACAATCCTTTGGCTCCTTCCTCCCCAAGGGAATGACAATACGTCTTACGGGGGAGAGCAACGATTACCTGGGAAAAGGCCTTTCCGGGGGAAAGATTATTGTACGCACACCGGAAAACAGCCGTATCAATGCGGGTGAAAATATTATCATCGGCAATGTGGCTCTGTATGGCGCCACATCCGGTGCCGCCTACATCAACGGCATGGCAGGAGAACGCTTTTGCGTGCGCAACTCAGGTGCCAGCGCCGTGGTGGAGGGAGTGGGGGACCATGGCTGCGAGTATATGACTGGCGGATGTGCCGTGATTCTCGGGCCGACGGGGAAAAACTTCGCCGCGGGCATGTCAGGCGGGATCGCCTATGTGCTGGACGAGAAATACGAGCTCTATCTGCGGCTCAATAAAGATATGGTTACCATGAGCAGCGTTACCGCTAAACATGATATCGTGCAGCTTCACCGCATGATTGAAGAACATGTAGCGGCTACCGGTTCCGCCAGAGGGAGGACGATTCTGGAAAACTGGGAGGATATGCTTCCCCTGTTTAAAAAGATTACGCCAAATGACTACAGCAGAATGCTCTCCGCCATCAGCCGAATGGAGGAGAAGGGAATGAGCCGGGAGCAGGCAGAACTGGAAGCTTTCTATACTGTACAGAAAGGAGGTATTTGAACATGGGAAAGGCTACCGGATTTATGGAATATAAGCGGGTAGACCGCCCCGCTTTGGATC
>CAZGAM010000031.1:0-16415 GCA_964523685.1 uncultured Oscillospiraceae bacterium
CCAAGCCCGGGTGGGTGGAGCATGACCCCTGGGACATTCTCAGGACCCAGTACCATGCTCTGGCAGAGGCCCTGGAGAAGGCGGATCTGTCTGCCGGACAGGTGGCAGCCATCGGGATTACCAACCAGAGGGAGACCACCCTGGTTTGGGACCGGGAGACAGGCGAGCCGGTCTACCATGCCATCGTATGGCAGTGCCGGAGAACCGCCCCGGCTGTGCGGCAGATGCTGGAAGACGGGCTGCGGGAGCAGATTGTGCAGACCACCGGTCTGGTGCCGGATCCCTATTTTTCCGGGACCAAGATCCAGTGGATTCTCGATCATGTTCCAGGCGCCCGGACCAGAGCGGAGCAGGGAAAACTGCTGTTCGGAACGGTGGACACCTGGCTGATCTGGAATCTGACAGGGGAGCATCTCACCGATCCCTCCAACGCCAGCCGTACCATGCTTTTCAATATTGACACCCTCCAGTGGGACGAAGATCTCTGTAGGATCATGGGCATCCCTCCGGCTATGCTCCCCCGGGTGGTGCCGAACGCCGGCTTCTTCGGCCGGGTGAAGCAGAACATCCCAGGTCTGGAGGCGCTGGCCGGCGTGCCAATCCTGGGTGCGGCAGGGGATCAGCAGTCGGCCCTTCTCGGGCAAGGTTGCATCCGGCCCGGACAGGCCAAGAACACCTATGGCACCGGCTGCTTTACGCTTATGAATGTGGGAGATCATTCTCCCCGGAGCCGGAACGGGCTCCTGACCAGTGTGGCCTGGCAGATCAACGGAGAAACTGCCTATGCCATGGAGGGGAGCGTATTCAATGCAGGCTCCTCTATCCAGTGGCTGCGGGATGAGCTGGGGCTCATTGCCACCGCCCATGAGTGCGACGAGCTGGCAGAACAGGTGCCGGATACCGGGGGCGTCTATATGGTCAGCGCCTTTACCGGCCTGGGTGCACCCTGGTGGGATCCCTACGCCCGGGGCACTTTGGTGGGCATAACCAGAGGCACGGGAAAGGCCCATCTGTGCCGGGCGGTTCTGGAGGGGATTGCCTACCAGGTGGCGGATCTGCTGAGTTTGATGGAGGAGGACAGCGGCTATGCCATGGAAGTGCTCCGCGTAGACGGCGGCGCTAGTGTCTCCGATCTTCTCATGCAGTTTCAGGCGGATGTGCTGCGAAGACCGATTGACCGGCCCAAAACAGTGGAGACGACCGCGCTGGGGGCTGCCTTCCTCGCTGGTCTTGCCGCCGGCGTTTGGCAGGATGTACCGCAGGTTCAGTCCCTGCGGGAGACCGAGAGAATTTTTCAGCCGGTCATGCCACCAGAGAAAGCTGCCCGGTTGCTGGAGGGCTGGCACAAAGCGGTGGAAAGGGCCAGGAACTGGGCGTAGAATCCTGGTCCTGCTCCTCCCGGCAGGGCAGCGCCGTCCGGAGAATTTTGAGGCCTGGTCCCCGGGGAACAGACAGGATTTTTCCGAAACAGGATGGCATGGCGCCTGCCGGGAGATGGTGATGGCAAAATTGTAAAAAAAGCTTGATTTAACGGAAAAAATGTGATATATTTTTTATGCTAGAGGTGGGTTGCAATCCCACTTTTTTTCTGGGATAAAATAATTTGTCAAAAAATGGAAATTTGAGTCTGGGACAGCCGATGAAGGAAGTAGAAAAGACGGTATGGAATCTGGCTCTGCCGGTGGTGGAGCGGCGGAATCTGGAGCTCTGGGATGTGGAATATATCACCGAAGGGGGACAGCGGTATCTGCGCCTGTATCTGGACAGACCCGGCGGGGTAGATTTAGACCTGTGTGAGGCGGTATCCCGGGAAATGGATCCCATTCTGGATGAAGCGGATCCCATTCCGGACAGCTATATTTTTGAGGTATGTTCCGCCGGCTGTGAACGGACCTTGAAGCGCCCGTCTGATTTTGAGCGTTTTCTGGGATCTCTGGTGGAAGTGCATCTCTACCGTGCGGTAGACGGCGCCAAGCAGTGGGTGGGAAAACTCCTGGCCTATGAAGGGGGAGATGTGACCATTGACAGCGGCGGGGAGAAGACGTTTGCAGCCAGCCAGATCGCAAAGGTGCGTCTGCGCATATCAATGTGAAGGAGTGGATTGGTTTTGGAGTCGAACTCGGAATTCTTTGAGGCGATAGAGGATCTGGAACGGGAGAAGGGCATTCCCCGTGAATATATGTATGAGAAGATCAGGCAGGCGATGCTGGCTGCGTTCAAAAGGGACAATCCCGCCTCGGCTGATAATGCGGTAATTGAGCTGGACGAGGAGAAAAAGCAGATTGAACTGTATGTTGTCTATGATGTGGTGGAGAACGTGGAAAACCCCGCTAACCAGATGACCGTAGAGCAGGCCCAACCCCACATGAAAAATGAAAAAGCGCAAGTCGGCATGCAGGTCAAGGTCCCTGTCAACACAAAGGAATTGGGCCGCATTGCGGCGCAGAACGCCAAGCAGGTGATCATTCAGGGCATCCGGGAGGCGGAACGCGGCTTGATTTATGATGAATTTACCAATCGGGAACATGAGATTCTCACAGGCGAGGTGGCACGAATCGATCCCCGTACCGGCAACGCCTCCCTCAAAATCCGCTCCAACGCCGAATATACCGATGCTCTCCTCAGTGCCAATGAACAGATCCGGGACGAAGTCCTCACAGAAGGAAAGCTCCTGAAGGTTTATGTCATAGAGGTCCGCCGGTCCAGCCGGGGGCCCCAGGTGCTGATCAGCCGCACCCATCCGCTGCTGGTGAAGCGCCTTTTCGAAATGGAAGTACCGGAAATTTCGGATGGAACTGTAGAAATTATGAGTATTGCCCGGGAGGCAGGATCCCGGACGAAATTAGCTGTCCGCAGTTCCCAGGAGGATGTGGACCCCATTGGCTCCTGTGTGGGCCCGAAGGGTTCCAGGGTCAACAGCATTGTAGCGGAACTGGGCGGCGAGAAAATTGATATCGTCAAATACAGCGAGAACCCGGAAGAATATGTGTCGGCGGCCCTGTCTCCGGCGACGGTGAAAAGCGTCCTGATGTCAGATGACGGAAAATCCTGCCGGGTAACGGTCCCGGAGAATCAGCTCTCCTTAGCTATCGGGAAAGAAGGACAGAATGCCCGTCTCGCGGCAAAGCTGACGGGGATCAAGATCGATATCAGACCGGTGAGCGAGGCATAGACATGGGAGAGCCTGTCCGCATGTGTGTGGGCTGCCGAACCCACGCGCCCAAGAGGGATCTGATTCGCATTGTGCGCACGCCGGCCGGGGAGATTGTGGCGGATGCGGCAGGGAAGACCTCCGGTCGGGGCGCCTATCTCTGCCGGAAGGCAGAGTGCCTGGCAAAAGCTCGCAAATCCAGAGCGCTGGAGCGGATGCTGGACACGGAAATTCCCCCGGAAGCGTATGCAAAGCTGACTGCCGCTCTGGAGGATCTGCGTGGATAAGGCCCTGGGCTATCTGGGACTGGCGGTCAGAGCCGGATCGGTTGCCGTTGGATGGACAGAGTGCGCCAAGGCGATGGGCAGAAGAAAAGGCGCTCTGCTGGTGACGGCTTCGGATGCAGGGGAAAATACGATCCATCGGGCAGAAAATCTTGTCCGAGGGAGGGGAACGCTTCTTCGAACCGGCTATTCCAAACAGGAGCTGGCCGGGGCCATCGGCAGCAGCAGTCCGGTCGCACTGCTGCTCATAGGAAATACGGGCCTGGCAGCGGCCTTTGCCGCGGCCGCGGCAGAGCAGGGAAAACAGGAGGAAGAAATATGAGTCTGAACAAATACCGCGTTCATGAGGTTGCCAAGGATTTCCATATGACGAGCAAGGTCATCTCGGAAATTCTGACAGAGTATGCTGCGCCGCCCAAAAATCATATGCAGGTACTGGAGGATGGGGAACTGAGTATCCTCTTTGAGTATCTGACACAGCATCATCAAGTGGAGAGCATTGCCGAGGTATTTGCGGAACCGCCCAAAAAGGAGCCGGCGAAGAAGACTCAGGATAAGGCAAAGCAGCAGGGAAGCCGCCAGGAGAAGGAGAAACAGCCTGCCACGAAGGCGGATGCCAAGGCAGCGCCTGCCACGCCTCCCCAGCAACCAGCGAAGCAGCCCCGGCCGGAAAAGCCCCATGTGCCCAAGCAGATGCCGGAAAAGAAGGTTGTCAATACCAGAGGTTCCGTCAATACGAACCTTTCCAAATATGACGAGCGCTTTGACCGCATGGCCGGTGACAAGGCGGAGAAGATGAAGCGGGGCAAGGAGAAGATCGGTTCCCGCAATAAGAGGCAGAATAACCCGGCTGCCAGCGCCAAACGCCGGCAGGAAGAGCGGGATAAGATGCAGCGGCTGCAGTTTGAAATCGCCAAGAAGGCTCCAACCCGGGTGCAGATTCCCGACGAGATTTCCGTACAGGAACTGGCCTCGCGCATGAAGAAGAACGGTGCTGAGGTGGTGCGCAAGCTGGTAAAAATGGGGGTCATGGCAGGTCTGCCCGACATCATCGACTACGACACCGCAGCCTTGGTGGCCATGGAGTTCAACTGCCGGGTCGAGCACGAGGTGGTCGTCACCGTGGAGGAGAAGCTCATTGACGACCATGTGGATACCGAGGACGAACTCAAGCCCCGTGCCCCCGTGGTCGTGGTCATGGGCCATGTGGACCACGGCAAGACCTCTCTTCTCGACTATATCCGCAACACGAAAGTAGCCGCCGGCGAGGCGGGGGGCATTACCCAGGCCATCGGCGCATATGTGGTGGACATCGACGGAAATCCCGTTACGTTCCTGGATACCCCGGGCCATGAGGCCTTTACCTCCATGCGGGCCCGCGGTGCCATGGTGACGGATGTGGCGATCCTGGTTGTGGCAGCCACAGAGGGCATTAAACCCCAGACCGTGGAATCCATCAACCACGCCAAGGCCGCGAATATTCCCATTGTGGTCGCCATCAATAAAATGGACCTTCCCGGCGCCAATCCGGACCGGGTGAAGCAGCAGCTTACCGAGTATGATCTGGTCCCGGAGGAGTGGGGCGGGGATACCATTGTCTGCCCGATCTCCGCGAAGACCGGCAAAGGGGTCGATGAGCTTCTGGAGATGCTGGCTCTGCAGACGGAGATGCTCAGCCTGCGCGCCAACCCCGCCCGGGCGGCCAGCGGGACTGTCATTGAAGCCCGGCTGGATAAGGGCCGCGGGCCCATTGTGACTGTCCTGGTCCAGAACGGCACCCTGAAGCAGGGCGACGTGATCATCGCCGGCACTGCGGTCGGCCGGGTGCGCACCATGACCAACGATAAGGGAGAAAAAGTCACCGAGGCGGGGCCGTCCGTGCCGGTGGAAATTGCCGGAATGAGCGAGGTGCCCAATGCGGGCGATACCTTTAATGCGGTGGCAGATGAGCGCATGGCCCGGGATCTGGTGGAAGAGAGGAAGGCAAAGGAGAAGCTTGCCTCCGGTTCTGCGCCTAAGAAGGTGTCTCTGGACGATCTGTTTGCCCGCATCCACGAGGGGGAAATGAAAGATTTCAACATCATCGTGAAGGCGGATGTGAAGGGAAGCGCCGAGGCGGTCAAAGCCTCTCTGGAGAAGCTCTCCAACGAAGAAGTGCGGGTGCGCGTCATTCACTGCGGCGTAGGCGCCATCAACGAGTCGGATGTGATGCTCGCCACAACTTCCAATGCGGTGATTGTGGGATTCAACGTGCGGCCGGATAACGCTGCCCGGGAAAGTGCCAACCGGTCCAAGGTGGATATCCGCCTGTACCGGGTGATTTACGACTGCATCAATGAGATTGAACTGGCTATGAAGGGGCTTCTGGCACCGAAGTATGAGGAGAAGATACTCGGCCATGCGGAAGTGCGGCAGACCTACAAGGTTTCCAAAGTGGGCACTGTATGCGGCTGCTATGTACTGGATGGAAAGATCCAGCGCAACAGCAAGGTGCGGGTGCTCCGGGACAATGTCCTCGTCTACGAAGGGGACCTGGCCTCTCTGCGCCGGTTCAAAGACGATGTGCGGGAAGTGGCTGCCGGCTACGAGTGCGGCATGCAGGTGGATAAATTCAACGACATCAAGGAAAAAGATGTTATTGAATGCTTTGTGATGGAGCAGATCCATGCCTAGTCACCATCTGGAGCGGACCAACGATGATATTCGGCGCGTGCTGGCGGAAAAGCTGCGGGACTGCAAGGATCCCAGACTGCAGCAGGCTGTCATGCTCTCGGTGACCCACACGGAGACGACAGTGGACCTTCGCCACTGCAAGGTGTATGTGAGTGTGCTGGGAGAGGTGGATCAAAAGCAGCTCATAAAAGGCCTGCGTTCCGCCTCCGGCTATCTGCGCCGGGAGCTGGGCCAGAGCCTGCGGCTGCGCTATACACCGGAACTCACCTTTATTCTGGATGATTCCATCGCCCGCGGGGCCCATATTAATAAACTGATTCAAGAATTGGACATACAGGAATGACACAGACAGTTGAGTACAGCAAATGCGTTGAATTTTTGAAGGAACATGACGGATATCTGCTGTTGACCCATATCCGTCCGGACGGCGACACGCTTGGCAGTGCCGCCGCTCTTTGTCATATTCTCCGGAAAATGGGCAAGACAGCCTATGTGCTGGAAAACCCGGATGCCTCGGCCGTATATACCCCTTTTCTGCGGCCCTACCTGGCACCGGCCGGTTTCCAGCCGGATACCCGAATTGGCGTGGATATGGCCGCAGAAGACCTGTTTCCCAAAAACCATGACGGGAGTCCGATCCAGCTCTGCATCGACCACCACCCCTCCAACAGCGGCTATGCCGCCGTCACGCTCTGCAATCCGGAAAAGGCCTCCTGCGGGGAGATCATCCTGGACCTTGCCAAGAAAGCCCTGCCCGCGCTGGACCCGGACCTGGCCTCGCTGCTCTATATAGCCGTGAGCACGGACTGCGGATGCTTTGTCTATGCCAATACCCGCGCGGATACCCACCGGGCCGCCGCGGAGCTGATGGAGGCGGGGGCTGATACAAAGAGACTGAACAAATTGCTGTTCCGCTCCTGCTCGGCAGCCCGACTCAAGCTGGAGGGACAGATTTATGCGGGGATGCGGCAGTATGGCGAGAGGGGCTGCGTGAATGTGGTGACTGTCACCCAGGAGATGATGCAGCAATGCGGGGCCACGGAAGATGACTGTGAAGATCTGGCCTCCCTGGCCGGCCGTGTCGCCGGGAACCGGGTCGCGGTGACCATCCGGGAGATCGGGCCGAGAGAGTGCAAAGTAAGTATTCGCAGTACGGAAGATTTTGACTCCTCCGCAATCTGCGCACTCCATGGGGGCGGCGGACATAAAATGGCGTCCGGCTGTATCATCCATGCGGATCCGGATGAGACCCGGGATGAGATTCTGATGGATATCCTGGAGGCCATGTAATGGACGGGCTTGTTCTGGTGGACAAACCCATGGACTGGACCAGCATGGATGTGTGCGCCTATCTGCGCGGGGTGCTGGGAGAAAGGCATATAGGGCATACAGGCACACTGGATCCCAACGCCACCGGTCTGCTGGTGGTCCTGATTGGGAAAGGAACCAAGGCTGCCAGCTGGCTGCGGAACGACACCAAGCAGTACCAGGCCCGGCTTCGTCTGGGCGTTACGACGAACACCCAGGATATTTGGGGCCAGGTGGAGAAGAGCCAGAATGTCAGTGTGGAACGGGAAGATCTGGAGAAGGTACTGGACCGGTTCCGGGGGCCCCTGATGCAGACGCCGCCCATGTATTCCGCTGTGAAGCATAAGGGAAAGAAACTCTATGAAATTGCCCGAAAGGGCGGAGAAGTGGAGCGAGAACCCCGTCCCATCACCATATCCCGGCTGGTTCTCACGGACCGGGACGAGGCAGGGGACTGGGGTCTGGAGATTACCTGCTCCAAGGGAACCTATATTCGGACTGTCTGTCATGATATAGGGCAGGCTTTGGGATGCGGGGGCTGCATGAGCGCACTGCGCCGGGTCGCGGCCGGCGCCTTTACCATCCACGGAGCCCATACCCTGGAGGAGATCCGTCTGCACCCAGAGCAGTGTGTCCTCCCGCTGGCCCTGCTGCCCGGAAAGAAAACTCCATGAGCGTAGGGAAAAAGGTTGTTGCTCTTGGCTTTTTTGACGGTGTCCACCTGGGCCATCAGGCCCTGATGGCCCGCACCCGGGAGCAGGCGGAAAAGTTGGGCGTGGAGCCGGCTGTGATCACCTTTGACCGCCATCCGGACAGCGTGGTATTCGGAACCGCAGTCCCGCTTCTCAGCACAACAACCGGCCGTATGGAGCTGATTCGGCAGACGGCGGGGATCCAGGATATCATCGTTCTGCATTTTGATGAACTTTTTATGCAGACGCCCTGGGAGCGGTTTATCCGCTCTGTCGTGGAGGAGATGGGAGCGGTGCATCTGGTGATGGGCCACGACTTTTCCTGCGGCTGGCGGGGAGAGGGCCGCGCCGGGCGCATCCGCGCCTGGTGCGCGGACAGGGGAATTGGCTGCGATGTCATTCCACCTGTGCTTCTGGATGGGGTAGTGGTCAGTTCCACCTATATCCGCCGCCTGGTCATGGCGGGGGATATGGAGGAGGCATCGCGCTTTCTGGGCCACCCCTATTCCGTGTCCGACACCGTAGTCCACGGCTATGAGCGGGGGCGCCGAATGGGCATTCCAACCATTAACTTCCCCATTCCGGAGGGAATTATTGTGCCTCGGTACGGGGTATACGCCACCCGGGCATGGCTGCCGGACGGTCCGCATCCGGCCATTACCAATATAGGGGTGCGGCCTACTTTCCAGGACGACGGCCATGTGACGGTGGAGACGAATCTGCTGGATTTTGAAGGAGAGTTGTACGGTACGGCTGTCCGGGTGGAACTGCTTGCCTTTATTCGAGATGAGAGGCGCTTTCCCAGCGGAGCGGATCTGTCTGAGCAGATTCGAAAGGATAGGGAATTGACCCGGGCGTATTTTCAAAACAGGGGGGAGCTTCTGTGAGAGTGCTTGGCGTGGATCCCGGTATCGGGACCGTGGGCTTTGGGGTGATCGACAGCACGAACAGCAGCAGCACGTATGTGGCATGCGGCGCCATTACCACCCCTGCCAATACAGCCCTGTCTGCCCGCCTGGATATGATTTACAACGATCTCAACGAGCTCATTGTCACCTTCTCTCCGGATGCAATTTCCGTGGAAGAGCTGTTTTTCGCCAAAAATATCACCACGGGCATTGCGGTAGCCCACGGGCGGGGCATGATTCTCCTCAGCGCTTATCGGAGCGGCGTGTCCGTATTTGAATATACCCCCATGCAGGTCAAGCAGGCGGTAGTGGGCTACGGAAATGCCAGCAAAAGCCAGATGATTTATATGGTACAGAAACTTCTGAATATGAAATCACCCCCCAAACCGGATGACGCAGCCGACGCGCTCGCCATGGCAATCTGCCACGCCCGGAGCAGCAGCAGCCGGCTTACCATGGAAGGAGGAAGCAGCGCATGTTCCACCATTTGAGCGGCATCATTACGGAGGTAGAACCCTCTCTGGCGGTGATCGAATGCGGCGGCGTGGGATTTTCGGTCAGCACCACGTCCAATACCCTTGCAGCCATCCATCGCGGGGAGAAGGCGAAGCTTTTTATCTCAGAACAGATCCGGGAAGATGCGTTTGATCTGTACGGATTTGCCCAGGAGGGAGAAAAACGCTGCTTTGATATGCTCATATCCGTCTCCGGCGTAGGACCCAAGGCAGCGCTGGCCATACTCTCCCTCAATACCCCGGAACAGGTATTTATGGCTATATTGAATGACGATGAGCGGGCGATCACCAGCGCACCCGGTGTGGGAAAGAGGCTGGCACAGCGGATTATCCTGGAGCTGAAAGATAAAATCCAAAAGCAGTCCGGCTCTCTGCCGGAGGAAATTGCCGGGAACCTGTCTGTGGAAAGCGGTTCCACCAAGCTCTCGGAGCTTATCAGTGCGTTGATGGTCCTGGGCTACAGCCGGGCAGAGTGCTCGGCAGCGGTAAAAGGACTGGATCTGGAGTCCCTGTCGCTGGAAGATGCAATCCGCGCAGCTTTGCGGGGAATGGTAAAGTAAGGAGGATCCTTTGAGTATCAACTTTTCTGACGAAGGTCCTGAACAGGTTATTACCTCTGCGTCCTTCCAGCCGGAAGACGGATCGGAAGCCACGCTGCGGCCTAAGCGCCTGGAGGAATACACCGGCCAGGTAAAGGCCAAGGAAAATCTGTCGGTCTTCATAGAAGCTGCCAAGTTGAGAAATGAGCCATTGGATCACGTGCTTCTGCACGGGCCGCCCGGACTGGGCAAGACCACCCTGGCAGGCGTCATTGCCAACGAGATGGGGGTCAATATCCGCATTACCTCCGGACCGGCCATAGAAAAACAGGGAGATCTGGTAGCTCTTCTGACGAATCTGCAGGAAAATGATATTCTGTTCGTGGATGAGATCCACCGGCTGAACCGAACGGTGGAGGAAATCCTCTATCCTGCCATGGAGGATTACGCCATTGACATCATATTGGGGAAAGGACCGTCTGCCAAATCGCTGCGGCTGGATCTTCCCCACTTTACCCTGATCGGGGCCACTACCCGCTCCGGGCAGTTGTCCGCCCCCCTGCGGGACCGTTTTGGGGTTATTTTGCGCCTGGAGCTGTACAGCACCGAGGATCTCACGCATATTATTCAGCGAAGTGCCGGAATCCTTGGCGTAGAGATTCTTCCGGAAGGAGCGGAGGAGATTGCCTCCCGCAGCCGGGGCACTCCTCGAATTGCCAACCGGATGCTCCGCCGGGTCCGGGATTTTGCACAGGTAAAGGGAGCCGGAGTCATTACAAGGGAAATTGCTGATGAAGCCCTTCTGCGCCTGGATGTGGATGAGGCCGGGCTGGATGATGTGGACCGGCGCATGCTCCGAAGCATCATTGAATACTATAACGGCGGACCGGTGGGGCTGGAAGCGCTCGCCGCTACAATTAACGAGGAGACGGTAACGCTGGAAGATATGTATGAACCGTATCTTCTGCAGCAGGGATATCTCACAAGAACCCAGCGCGGCCGGTGCGTGACGCAGAAGGCTTACGAGCATCTGGGAATTCCCTTTCTGGGGCAGGCGAGTCTGGATCTGTAGACAGGCTGCCGGAAAAAATGGCATTTTCTACAGCACAAGGCAAAAATTTTCTCAATTTTCATGAAAAATGGCGAAAAAGTTCTGAAAATTGCTTGACTTATTTTAGGAACGATATATAATGATATATAATTAGAGGTGTGGTAATACATTTTTACTTCCAAGTCTGATGAAGAATTACTAGCTCTAGTGAAGACGCGGACTGCCGGGGCAGAAGAAGCGCTGGCAGAACGGTATATCCGTGTTGTGCGTATGTGTGCCCGTCCTTATTTTCTGGCGGGTGGAGACAGTGAAGACCTTATTCAGGAAGGAATGATTGGTCTTCTGTCAGCTATTCGCGAGTACGATGAGAGCAAAGGCGCCAACTTCAAGACATATGCCGAGGCTTGTGTACACAATCGTATACTGTCTGCTGTTCGAAGCGCGAGCCGCATGAAACATGCGCCGCTGAACGACGGTGTATCCTTGGAGGATGTCCTCTCAGATGAATCCCAGTCTCTAGGTACCAGCTATTATGAGCGCAGTCCTGAGGAACAGGTTCTAGCCAGAGAGAGCGAAAGCGAATTCATTTCCGCCTTTACACGGTGTTTATCCAAATTGGAAACAGAGATTCTGCATTTATATTTGCAGGGATTATCCTACAGTGAGATAGCTGATTCCACAGGAAAGGACAGCAAAGCTGTAGATAACGCCGTGCAGCGCATTCGGCGCAAACTGGCGAAACTGTTGCCTGGCGATAACAGCTAACAGCTGTTCGCAATATATCAGCCCGTATGGGAATAATCTTTAAGAGAGGATCCACAATGTACGAAGACAAAACCCTCATTTGCAAGGAATGCGGACAGGAGTTCGTATTCACTGCCGGCGAGCAGCAGTTCTATGCGGAACATGGGTTTCAGAATGAGCCCCAGCGCTGTAAGGCTTGCCGTGATGCCCGCAAGGCCGCAAGCCGCGGTCCCCGTGAGTATTTCACCGCCGTCTGCGCTGCCTGCGGCAAGGAAGCCCGGGTTCCCTTTGAGCCTAAGAGCGATCGTCCGGTATATTGCAGTGAGTGCTTCGCAAAGATGCGTGCAGGTGAACTGTAATTGTGTCTGTTGACCAGAGAGATAGAGGAAGCAAAAGCTTCCTCTATTTTTTCTTGTATTTTCCACTAAAATCATATATAATAAGAGAAATCTCATTTGGGAGGATTGATTTGATGTATCAGGTGACAAAGGATACGATTATTTATGATATCATGCTGAACGCTCCGAAGACACAGCCCCTGTTCCAGCGTATCGGCATGCACTGCTTAGGCTGCGCCTATGCGACCGGGGAGAGTGTAGAGCAGGCGTGCATGGCTCACGGGGTGGAAGTAGAACCTTTTGTGCAAGAAGTAAATGACTTCATTGCAGCAAACGCCTGAGGCAAAACGGCGGTTCTCCGCCGTTTTTTTATGAGCAAAATTCGACTGTCACCCCGGCTGGCTGCGGTAGCCGATCTGGTGCCTCAGGGAAGCACCGCCATTGATGTGGGGACCGACCATGGCATGATTCCAGTATGGCTGGTACAGAATGAGCGCTGCCCCCATGTGCTTGCTACCGATATTCAGGCGGCGTCTCTGAAAAAAGCGGCGAGCTTAATAGAAAGAACCGGAACACAGGAGCGCATCCAGCTGTTCCAGACGGACGGGTTGAAAGGCATTTCTCCCGGGGCGGGGGACACGGTCATTCTGGCCGGTATGGGGGGAGAGAGCATGGTCTCCATACTCTCGGGTGCCCCCTGGCTGCGAGAAAAGGGCCGGCTTCTCATCCTGCAGCCCCAGAGCAAGAGGGATGTCTTACGCCAGTGGCTGATTGAAAACGGATATCAGATTACGGGAGAATATCTGGCAGGGGAGAGAGGCAGAATCTATGCTCTGCTCACTGCGCAGGGAGGCATGTCACCTGCTTATTCTCCCGCAGAGCTCCACTTGGGACTTACCGGTCAGATCTCCAGGCAGCCTCTGTTTCATCCCTGGCTGACCAGGCTCCGCGCCTTGGCTGCCAAGGCCGCGCCATATGATGACCAGGCGGCGGAGCTCATGAAAGAATTTGACGAGATGGAAAAAAGGGCTTGTACAGATGACAACGGTACATGATATATTTGCTTATTTGGATGAGAGAGCGCCTGTGCGCAGCAAGATGGATTTCGATAATGTAGGTCTGCTGGTAGGTCACAAGGACCGCTCTGTGCATCAGGCACTGATAGCGCTGGATATTACCCAGGAAGTGATTGAAGAAGCTGTACAATTACAGGCGGAGCTGCTGATCAGCCATCACCCTCTCTTTTTCGAGCTGAAATCAGTCTCTGATTCCTCTCTGGGCGGTCTTCTAACCCTGTCCTTGGCGGAACAGGGAATAGCCGCCCTATGCATGCATACAAATCTGGATGCTGCCCAGGGCGGTGTAAACGATGCGCTGATGGCGGCACTGGGAGGAAGAACCACAGATGTTTTAGAGCCGGATACGGGCATTGGTCGAATCGGGGAATTGCCTGAACCGGTGGAACTGCCGGCCTTTCTGGATCGTGTAAAAAAGATCCTCCATTGTAATGGACTTCGGTACGTGGAGGGAGGAGGACCGGTGAAACACCTGGCTGTATGCGGTGGTTCCGGGGGCGGTGACGTTCAGGCAGCTCTCAAGGCTGGATGTGACACCCTTCTTACATCCGACATTAAATATCACCAGTTTCTGGAGGCAAAGCACTTCCAGATAAATCTGATAGATGCAGATCATTTCTGCACAGAGAATGTGGTGGTTCCTGTATTATATAGTTGGCTGAAGAAGGCTTTTCCTGACGTTCGTTTTTCTATCTCCCAAACGCTCAAGCCAGGCATTCTGTTTTATACTTAGGACAGTATATCGTATAGAACCCCTTCATGGAATTCGTTCTTTGTGTTCTGTTTCTTATGTGTAAGTTTCTGTACGTATACCTGATACCTGCACTTTGGGATGGTGTAATGTCATCCCATGATTATGTATCGCCGCAGATATAAGAAGAATGGCTGTGTTTGGCTGCCGAGAAGTCAGAACAATTTACAGCCTGTGGGGAATTCATATGAAAGCAAAAACAAGATTTTTCTGCACAGAATGCGGTTATGAGAGTGTAAAATGGCAGGGACAGTGTCCCAGCTGCCGTGCCTGGAATACCCTTATAGAAGCGCCTGTGGAGACGATACCGGAGAAAGTCAGCCCTGTTCGCCGATCGGTTCCTAAAAAGCTGACTGAACTGGATGAAAGCGAAGAAATGCGTTTCAGCACAGGGATCCGAGAATTAGACAGGGTACTGGGCGGAGGCGCGGTACGCGGTTCGATTGTTTTGTTTGGTGGTTCTCCAGGAATCGGCAAATCTACCTTGCTGCTGCAGGCATGCGGCCGCATCAAGCCAGAAGAATCTATTCTCTATGTAAGCGGCGAGGAGAGTGAACACCAGCTGAAAATGCGGGCTCAACGGCTCTCGGTGAAGCGGGATAATCTTCATGTTTTAGCAGGCACCGATATTAATGATGTCCTGGCTGCTATTGATGATTTGTCCCCCAATATTGTAATCATTGATTCCATTCAGACCGTTTATGATCCGGCTCTGACTTCAGCGCCAGGCAGTGTAGGCCAGGTGAAGCAGTGTGCCATGGAGATTATGCAGCTTGCCAAACTCACCGGCTTTACTGCTTTTGTGGTGGGTCACGTGAACAAGGAAGGCGCGATTGCCGGTCCGAAAGTCCTGGAGCATATGGTCGACTGCGTTCTCTATTTTGAGGGCGACGGATCTTTGAGCTACCGCATTCTGCGGGCCGAAAAGAACCGTTTTGGATCTACCAATGAGATAGGCGTATTTGAAATGGTCCGGGACGGCCTTCGGGAAGTGCCCAATCCATCCGAGGTCATGCTGGCGGGCAGGCCCCTTGGTGTGCCGGGCACCTGCGTCACTTGCGTCATGGAAGGCAGCCGTCCGATTCTCGCGGAAGTGCAGGCGCTGATCACGCCAACCAGTTTGTCTGCACCCAGACGAACCTCCAACGGCTTTGATTATAACCGTTTCTACCTGCTTCTGGCAGTTTTGGAAAAGCGCGGCGGAATGAAAATCAATGGGTGCGATGCCTATATGAATATTATAGGCGGACTCACGTTGGATGAACCTTCTGCAGACCTGGCCGCCTGTTTGGCCATTGCATCCAGTTTTCGAGATAAACCCCTTCCCGGCAAATTAGCCGCGGTCGGAGAGGTGGGACTGACGGGAGAAATCCGCAATGTACAATCCCTGGATCTGCGCCTGTCTGAAATTGCCCGACTCGGTTTTGATCAGTGTGTCATACCAGGACGCATCCGGGGCGAACTGAAATGTCCCTCCCATCTGCAGCTGATCCCTGTGAAAACCCTGCGGGAAGCCGTAGAAAAAACGCTGTGATGCACCTGATAGGGAGGAGGTACCAGACTCTGCTGAAACCGGGACTGGATGCAATGGGACTCGAGGTCCTGTGGCTTCCGGACAATCCGGATGTGGACAGCCGCTTGGCAGGTCATGCGGATCTGAGTATCTTTGCTGCCGGCAGGACGGTGGTAGCCGCCGGCGGAATTTATTCTTATCTGGTTCAAACTTACCAATTCAAGGGCTATTCGGTACTACCAGCCAGTATGGGTCAGAAATCCCGCTATCCGGCGGATGCAGGATTATGTATCTGTGATACGGGCCGCTACATAATTGCCAATCCAGCTGTCATGGATCCAGCGCTGGTGCCGTTTCTTCATGGCAGGATGATCCAGGTAGCCCAGGGATACAGCCGATGTGCTGTGGTAGTTGCAGATGATCACAGCATCATTTCAGCCGATCCAGGTATCTGTCGAGCCGCCAGGACGGCCGGCATGGATGTACTGCGGATTGCGCCGGGATTTGTTCAGTTAGACGGTTTCCCATATGGTTTTCTCGGCGGAGCTGTAATTCGCCTTGCGGATAATACAGTAGCGTTTACTGGAAAATTGGACGATCATCCGGATAAGAATCGAATTGTGGATTTTCTGCACGATCACGGGCAAACGGTGCGATTTCTGACAGACAAGCCTGTATTTGACGTGGGCGGAGGGATTTTCCTCCCCTAAATTCGGCATAATATTAATTATGCCGAATTTTCTGTGTTTTTCCTGTAGACAAGACAACCTCCTTCTGTTATTATTATAGATGCTTTGCGGAGGCGATCATTATGGATTATCGGACCGAAGCGCCGCCGGTCGTGCGTGAGTTTCTTAGCTATCACGGAACGA
>CAZGAM010000032.1:0-16242 GCA_964523685.1 uncultured Oscillospiraceae bacterium
TCCGGCGCAGCGGAAGCGGCCGGGTGCGGGGAAGGCTGAGGAGAACTCCACTCCGCGAAGGGATCGCTGGGGTCCAGTCTCAGGTCTTCTTCCAGACTCCTGTGCTGGCCCCGGTGGGGGATATTGGCATAGGGATCCTCTTTGGGCGGAGCACTTTTCTTGTTCCGCCGGCTGCTGGTGCGGGGCGGTTCTTCCCGCTCTTCATAGTCGTCCTCTTCTTCCTCCAGCTCGGACACGCGGGCGGGGCGCTTTTCTTTTTTCTTGGGTTGCCGCTCCTCTTTTTTGGGCAGATCCAGCGGGTCCCGATAGATGATGACATGCACGCAGAACAGAAGTCCGCAGACGGTGATGAATATATCCGCCACATTAAACACGGCAAAGGAGAAAAGCTCAAACTCAAACATATCCACCACATAGCCGAACAGGACCCGGTCAATGCAGTTGGCCAGCGCGCCCGCTGCCACCAGAGATGCGGTCCAACGGCCAAAGCGGGTGTGGATGATCTCCGAGTTGATCAGCAGGACGATGGCGATAATAAACGCGGCAGAGATACCTATGAGCACAAGGCGCGCGTTGGGGAAGATGCTGAAGGCAGCGCCGGTATTGCGGACATTGGTCATGTGCAGAACACCGGGGATCAAGGGTATGCACTGATCCCCTACCGCGTTGAGGGGAATGTGTTTGATGGTGAAATATTTGACTGCCTGGTCCAGAATCATTGCCAGTACCGCGGCAATAGAGTAAATCACGTTGGTTTCCTCCTGTCCATTGTACCCGGGTAGAGAGGCAGCGGTGCCTTCTCCCGAAAGCGGCTACCGAAGAGCCTGGGCGCACCGGGCACACAGGTCCGGGCGGCTGGGATCGCTTCCCACGCTGGCGCTGTGCGTCCAGCAGCGGGGACATTTCGGCAGGGTCGAGGGGGAGACTTCAATCTGTATACCGGGTACTGCCGTGCCGGCCCAGCCAGGTCCCTCTCCCTCCGCCAGTTCCGCCTCCGATACGATGAACAGGCTCTCCAGGTGGCGGTGAGACAGCTTCTCCATCACCGGCCTGGCCCTCTCTCCCACGTGGATGGTGACTTTCGCGTCCAGGGGCTTGCCGATAATTTTCTCCCCCCGGGCCAGTTCCAGTGCTTTATTCACATCGTCCCGCAGGTGCATGCTGTTCTCCCAGAAGGCCGCCTGCTCCGGGTCCAGCTTCCAGGCGCTCCGGCGCTCCGGCATGTCGTTCAGCATGACGTGGCGGCTGTCGTCGCCGGCGCGATGGGGCATTTGCTGCCAGATCTCATTGGAAGTGAAGGCGAGGATCGGAGCCAGCAGGCGGACCATCACATCCAGAATGTTCCACAGGGCGGTCTGGGCGGAGCGGCGGGAGACGCTCTCGCGCCCGTCGCAGTACAGCCGGTCCTTGAGAATATTCATATAGATATTGGAAAGATCGACGACACAGAAGTTGTGGATGGCGTAGGTGACCTGCCAGAACTCAAAGTTCTCATAGCTGGTCAGGCATTTATCCAGCAGAGAGGCGGTGCGGTCCAGGGCCCAGCGGTCCACTTCCTGCATCTGCTCCAGCGGGACACTGTCCCGGTCAGGCTGGAAATCCGACAGATTGCCCAGCAGAAAGCGGGCGGTATTGCGGATTTTCAGGTACTTATCACTCAGCTGCTTGAAAATGGCATCGGAGCAGCGCATATCCAGGCGGAAATCGGCGCTGGCTGCCCACAGCCGGCACAGGTCCGCCCCGTACCGGGCAACCAGCTCATCCGGGGAAACCCCGTTGCCCAGACTCTTGTGCATGGCCCGGCCTTCTCCGTCTACGGTCCAGCCGTGGCACAGCACGGCCCGGTACGGCGCCCGGCCCCGGGTAGCTACCGCGGTGAGCAGACTGGACTGGAACCAGCCCCGGAACTGGTCGGCCCCCTCCAGGTACAGGTCGGCGGGCCAGGTGCCCGGGCTGTCCAGCTCCATGGAGGCATAATGGGTAGAGCCGGAGTCGAACCACCCGTCCAGGGTGTCGGTCTCCTTTTCCGTCACGGCGCCGCCGCAGTGGGGACAGGTGAAGCCGTCCGGCAGAAGCTCCTGGGCGGACAGTTCAAACCAGGCGTTGGATCCCTTTTCGGCGAAGATATCCGAGACGGACTGGATGGTCTCCGGCGTACAGATGGGTTTGCCGCACTGGCTGCAGTAAAATACGGGAATGGGCAGGCCCCACCGGCGCTGCCGGCTGATGCACCAGTCGGCCCGCTCCCGGATCATGCCCTCCATGCGGTCTGCGCCCCAGTCCGGGTTCCACTGTACCGCCCGGGCTGCCCGGACCGCGTCCTCCTTGAAGGCGTCCACGGAACAGAACCACTGGTCGGTGGCCCGATAGAGGATGGGGCTGTGGCAGCGCCAGCAGTGGGCGTACTGGTGGGTGATGGTTTCACTGGCGGCGAGAGCGCCGCAGGAGGCCAAGTCGTCGAAAATCTTCTGGTTCGCCTGATCCGTGGTCAGACCCTCATAGGGCCCGGCCAGCGCATTCATCCGCCCCCGGTCGTCCACCGGCACCAGAATGCCGATATTTGTCTTTCCCGCCTGATCGTACCGCCTGCACACCTCGTAGTCCTCCTGGCCGTGGCCGGGGGCGGTGTGTACGCAGCCGGTACCGGCGTCCAGGGTGACGTGGTCACCCAGAAGGACTACGCTGTCCCGGTCGTAGAGAGGATGGCGGGCCCGCATCAGTTCAAAAAAGGAGCCTTTTTTCTCCGCCAGGATCTGGAAATGATCAACACCCATGACCCGGCGCAGATTTTCCAGCAGGTCCCGGGCTACAATGTACACCTCGCCGTTGGGCTGCCGGGCCAGGACATAGTCCAGATCGCCATTGAGGCAGATGGCCTGGTTCCCCGGGATGGTCCAGGTGGTAGTGGTCCAGATGACAAAATAGAGGCGGGTGAGATCGCACAGGGACTGCAGTTCGCCCCGGTCATCGCTCACACGGAATTTTACATAGATGGACCGGCACTCGTCCTCGGAATACTCGATCTCCGCCTCTGCCAGGGCGGTCTCGTCTTTGGGGCACCAGTAGACCGGCTTCTTTCCCTTATAGATATAGCCTTTGGCGTACATCTCCCCGAAGACCTTCACTTCCCGCGCTTCGAATTTCGGGTCCATGGTCCGATAGGGGTGATCCCAGTCCCCCAGAACGCCCAGACGCTTAAAGCCGCTGCGCTGTACGTCCAGGTAGTGCTCGGCATAGGCATGGCAGGCGCGGCGGAACTCGGCTGTGCTCATGGCCTTGCGGTTGAGTTTCTGTTCCTTGATGATGGCGGACTCAATGGGCATGCCGTGGTTGTCCCAGCCGGGGGTATAGGGAACCTGGTAGCCGGTCATGGACTTATAGCGGTTGATAAAATCCTTCAGGCACTTATTGAGAGCCGTACCCATGTGCAGGCTCCCGTTGGAGAAGGGCGGGCCGTCATGGAGCACATAGAGGGGCTTGCCCTCGTTCTTCCTGAGCATCTCCTGATACAGGTCCAGTTCTTCCCACTGCCGGAGCATATCCGGCTCTCTTTTGGGCAGGGATGCCCGCATGGGGAAGTCTGTCTGCGGCAGATTTAAAGTGGCGTTATAATCAGTGGGCATAGCGGTTCACTCCAGAGCAAAAGATAATGGGGAAGGGCGGAGCTGGCGCCCCGCCCTGAGTAGGAATGGGTCAGATATCGTCGTCAAAGCTGAAATCATCAAAGCTGCGTTTTTTCTTTTTCAAGGGGTCCGCCAGGTTGGAATAAAGGCGCGTAGGCTCTTCCGGCGCTTTCTCCGCCGGCGCGGCCTCCTCCTCGGCCTCCAGCAGCACCGTCTCCTCGTCGCCGGACTCGTCTACCGCTGCTTCCGCGGCAGAGGAGATGGAGCGGACCGTCTCCTCCACATTGACCGGCTTGGCGGGACCGGGCTCCTGCGCCGCAGGCGCTTCAGGGACTTCTTCCTCCCCGTGGGCGTCGGAGCCCAGCAGCTCCATCTGGCCCAGTTTATCATAGAACTCCATCTGCTTTTCGCAGACTGTGCGCATATGGTCAAAAAAGCGGTTGGTGGCTTTCTTGGCTTCTTCCAGCTTGGCCTGCTCGTTGGCAATGCTGTCAGCCGTCTCCCGGGTGATCCGATTCGCCTTCTCCTGGGCTTCCGCGACCAGGGCATCCGCTTTCTCTTTGGCCTCGCTTTCCATCTGGCTGGAGAGCTTCTGGGCGGACAGAAACGCCAAGCGCATGGAGTCCTCGGTCTGGCGGTACTCATCCACTTTCTGCACCAGGGTTTTCATTTTTGCCTTCAGGGCGGCATTTTCCTTGCTCAGGGTTCCGAAATCGGCGGCGAGCTCGTCAAGGAACTCATCTACCTGTTCCATATTGTAGCCTTTACCGGCCCGTTCAAAAGCTTTTTCCTGGATATCCTGCGCCGTAATCATACTACATACAGTCCTTTCCTTAATATGGGAACTAGCGGCATCCGCCGCTTCTGCTTATACCGTTTATTATTTTAGAAGTACACACCATTGTTTTCCAGCTCCTCAATCAGATCCCCCATAATGTCCACGTTATAGGGGGTGATGATATAGGTGTTGATGGCGACTTTCTTGATCTTTCCATCGTTGGCATAGGCGACGCCGGAGAGAAAATCCACCAGACGGCGGGCTACATCCTTATTCGTGGTCTCCAGATTCATCACTACCGTGCGCTTTTCCCGCAGATGATCGGCGATTTCCGCCGCCTGCTCAAAGCGCTCCGCCTTGGAGAGAACTACCAGAACGGCTGTCGAGGTGTGGATGTTCACCACGTTGTTGTCCTTTTTCGGGGCCGTGCGCTGACCCTCAAACTGGGGAGCATCCAGATCATCAAAGGGATTGCTGTAGCGCTCTTTGCTCTCAGCCCGGTCCGTCCGGTCCGTACGGGGCGCCACGATTGTGGGGTCGTTATCTTCGCCCTGAACGCCTTCGCTGCCGAAAAAATCGTCCTCATCATCGTACGGCTTGGTCAGCTTTTTCAGTTCGTCCAAAAAACCCATTATGGTATGCCTCCTGGCTGCAAATTCTTTTATCCCTGGGTGCTGTACTGCCGTGCCCCAAAAAGGGCGGTGCCAATTCGGACCATATTGGCACCCTGGCGGATGGCGTCCTCAATATCATCCGACATTCCCATGGACAGATAATCCATTTTCGTATTATCGTATTTTTTTTGCCCAATGTCAATAAAAAGGTTGTACATGGGCCCAAAATATGCTCGGGAAGAGCCGGCAGGGGGGATGGCCATCAGACCGCGGACCCGGACAGCCTTCTGCAGGGCGGCACATTCCAGCAGGGAAGGCAGCCTCTCCGGAAGGACGCCGGATTTGCCCGGCTCCCGGCCGATATTCACCTCCAGCAGCACATCCTGTACCGCGCCGACCGCCTCTGCCCGGCGGGAGATGGCTTCCAGAAGGCGGGGGGAGTCCACGGACTGGATCAGATCCACCTGGCCCGCCACATATTTTACCTTGTTGATCTGCAGCCCGCCAATGATATGCACCTGCGCGCTGCCATAGGCGCCCGCGGCGCTTTTCTCCCGGAACTCCTGGACATAGTTTTCCCCTACCGCCTCCAGACCGGCCTGCACCGCCTCGGCGACCAGCTCCGCACTTTTGGTTTTGGCAGCGCCTACCAGCAGGACCTTTCGGCCGGAGGCCGCTTTGTCGATTCTTTCCCGGATGTCCTCCAGGCGTTGTCTGATTGTCCGTTCCATCCTCTTTCTCCTTGTTTTTCGATGGAGTTTCAGGAAAATACCCTGCCATTGTACAGGTCTCGGGCCTGGAGAATGACCTCATTTCCCTCCCGCAGCGCGTCGGTTCCCTCCGAAGAGAGAAGGCAGTATTCCTCCCCGGCATAGACCAGCTCTACGATTTTCCGCTCGGCCTGGATACCGGTCAGGGTAAACACACACAGGTGTTCCGGCTGTTCGTTCAGAGCGGGATCGAATTCATAGTAGTTCGCGACCGGGAGCTCCGCATTGGCTGTCAGCACGCTTCCGCCGCCGGCGGAGATGTCGGGCGCCGGCTGTTCCGGATCCCAGAGCCAGCAGAATACGACCAGACGCCGCTTGGGACGGGTGTCCTCCTCTGAGCCGGACTCCACGCCCAGGGGAAGATCCCCATAGGCTCTGGCGGAACCGACTTCCGATACAAAGGCCTCGTGCTCCACGCCGTTGAGAGCGAGATGCACACTCTGGCCCGGGGAGAGGGAGGCGCCGTCCGCATCGGACAGATAACCGGCATAATAGCGGTACAGACCCTTCAGCGGAACGCGCAGGCCCTTATACTCGTTGTAGACCAGCTCTGCATTCACGGCCCGCACGGCAAGCATGTCCGTTAAGCCCTGTTCCACCCGGAAAATGACAATCTGCTCGTCTGCTTCGATCCTGCCTACAAATTCTACTTCTGCCTCCAGGGGCCCGCTGTAGTAGCGCCCGAAGGACAGGCTCACCTGGCTGCCCGGAAGCATGTCCCGGCCGTATTGCCGGGGGATAATGCCCACGTAGTACCAGTCATAGGAGGTGATGAGCTTTCCCAGAGAGGTTTCATCCACGACCCGGTCCGCGTCTATGAGTGCACGAAGACCGCTGGGCGTGAGATTCTGCGCATAGCTGGGGCTCACCCCTTCGTAACCGTCCACAATCGTAGAAAAAGTACCGCTCTCGCTTACGGCGATACTCTGAATATCTTCTTCACTGGTCCGCGCCAGTTCCTCATACTCTGCCTGCAGCTGGTCCAGGTACTCCTGGGAAGTATTGGCGGTGGAATCGGAAGGGAAGACGAGGGCGGCCAGTGCGCTGGCTTTGGTGTCAATTTCCGACAGATCCCCGCTGTGCAGGCACAGGGACAGATCCAGAAGGGCGCTGTTGACGCTCCCCTCCCGGTCCCCTGTGGTGGGTATGGTGCCGGAACCGTTCAGAATATCGGTGACACTCTGGATTTCCCGCTCCAGCAGCTGCAGCTGGGAAGCCCGCTCCAGAGCCTCTTCGGAGCTGTAGACGACAGCGACCTCTTCACCGGCGGATACCTTCTCTCCGTTGTCGGCGGTGACAGCCACGTATCGTTCTCCGCCGCTGTTGATGAGCCGCTCATCCCGGATAATCAGTCCGCTCATGGGGGCGCTGTCACTCATGGAGGCGGTGACGGTGAGGGCGGTCTGGACCGGGTTTGCCGCCCGGTGGACCATGTACAGCGCCAAATACGCCGCCAGCGCGATGAAAATCAGCAGGGAGGTTACCCGAAGAAATGCGTCGGTTTTTTTCACGGGGAAAGACCCTCCTTTTTCCCGGTATACCCCGCAGGACTGCCTGGAACCCGATCCGGCGGGTCCGGAAACACGGTTCTGTCATGTCAGCCTGAATATATTGTACCATATTTTTCGCCTTTGCGAAAGGGGCGAATAAAAAAAAACAGGGCAGAGCCCACCGGAATTGTGGGGTGTTTATCACGATAGCTGACTTTTCGGCGTGATGGGAGCGCTTGAAGCCGGCAGCTGAACCCCGCTTCGAAACATTCACCAGGCAGCTTACCGTTACCTAAAGCCCCGAAAAACCTGCGTCCGGGGGGATCGCCCCCCGGGGACGGTTCCAAAAGATATCGGCAACAAGCCGGGCCGCCAGGGCGAGACAGGCGCCATCCGGCTCCTTCTGCCAGCGCAGCCAATGGACCTCTTTCCGGCTCCGCAGCCAGGTGAGCTGCCGTTTGGCGTAGCGCCGGGAAGCCTGCGCCACCTGCTGCTGCGCCTGGGCCAGGGAAATGCCGTCATGGAGGGCAGCGGCGACTTCTTTGTAGCCGATGGCCTGCATGGCTGTGCACTGCCTGTCCACGCCGCTTTGGAGAAGGGTCTGCACTTCCTCCACCAGCCCCCGGCGGAACATGTCCGCAGTCCGCCGGTCAATCCGGGCGTAGAGCGTGTCTCTCTGGGCATAATCCAGCGCCACCGTCACGGCCTGAAAGCGGGGCGGCTGGGTCCGTGACCGCTCGTCCAAGGCGGTCAGGCTCTCGCCGGTGAGGACGTAGACCTCCCAGGCCCGGACCAGACGTTTCCGGTCCCGGGGGTGCAGACGTGCCGCCCGGACAGGATCCACGCTGGCAAGGCGGCTGCGGAAGGCCTCGCCGCCCAGCAGATCGTATTCCTCTTCCGCTCGCTGCCGCACCGCCGGATCATAGGGGGCGCAGGCAAAGTCCCGGCCCCGGACAAGGGCGTCTATATAGAGCCCGGTGCCGCCGACGACCAGAGGGGTTTTGCCCCGGCGGAGGATGTCCTCCACGCACGCGCCGGCCATCTGCGCGTAGCGGGCGGCGGAAAAATTATCCCGGGGATCCGCCACGTCCAGCATATGGTGCACAACCCCCTGCCGTTCGGCCGGGGTGGGCTTTGCGGTACCAATATCCATCCCCCGGTACAGCTGCATGGAGTCGGCGGAGACAATCTCCCCCTCCAGAAGGCCGGCGGCCTGGATGGCCAGGGCAGTCTTTCCGGTAGCGGTGGGTCCGGTGATTACCAGAATCTGCGCCATGGCTCAGGTGCGGCCAAACTGGTGGTCCAGCTGCTTTTTCGTGAGGGCAATCGCCACCGGCCTACCGTGGGGGCAGTAGCGGATTTTCCCGGATACGACCTGTTCAGCCAGAATCTGCATCTCCCGAGGGTCCGTATCCCAGCCTGCCTTGATGGCGCTTTTGCAGGCGATGGTCTGCAGAACGCTGTCCGGTGCCAGATCCTTTCCCCCCTCGCGGATCTTCTCGCAGATTTCCTCCAGCGCGGGAATCGTCTGGGCGGGATCCAGGTCCTCGGGTACGGAGCGCACCAGGATATCCTCTTCCCCATAGCGCTCCAGACCGAACCCCAGACGGCGGAGCAGGTCCTGGTTATCGTCAAGGGTCTGCAGCTCTTCCGCGCTGGGCCGCCAGGCCTGGGGCTGGATCAGATGCTGACTCATGATTTCCCGGTCCCTGGCTTTCAGCCGGTCAAAGTTCATTCGCTCGTGGGCGGCGTGCTTGTCAATGAAATATACGCGCTCTCCCTGCTCTGCAATAATATAAGTGTGAAGCACCTCTCCCGCCACGCGCACCGGCAGGTCCTCCGCCGGCTCTATCCGGTCGGGGGCGGAGACGCCGGGCATTGAGGGGGCAGGGCCCCGGGGGGAGCGGGGCCCCCGCAAGCCGCTCTCCGGGGATTGGGTCGGAGCGCGGGAAGAGCCTGCCGGGGTATAGGGGAGCTGGGTCGAGGGGCCCGACTTGTGCAGCACCGGCTGGGAAGCGGGCGGGACAGGGCGGGCGGAACCCGGCTGGCCGGGCGTTCCAGCCTGGCCGGCAGGGCGCTCCGGCGCACCGGCGGGATGGAGTTTTTTCTCCGTAGAGCGGGACAACTGCATCTGCAGCGTGCCGTCTTCGCTGGCCAGCGCATCGCAGCAGGCATAGTAGACGCTGTCAAAAACCACTTTTTCCGAAGAGAATTTCACCTCGTTTTTGGTGGGGTGGACGTTCACATCCACCGAGCCCGGGTTGAGGGCGAGGTAGAGAGCGCAGGCGGGAAACCGGCCCGCCGGGAGGGAGTTTTTATAAGACTGCTCCAGCGCCGCCTGGAGAAGGGGCGAGCGGATGGAGCGGCCGTTGACGAAGAAAAACTGGGTTGCCCGGTTTCCTCGGCAGGCGGCAGGGGAGCTGAGAAAGCCGGTGACAGTGACGGCGTCCCCCTGTCCCGAGACGGGGAGCATAGCCAGAGCGGCTTCCCGGCCCAGAATGGCGTAGAGGGCGGAGGAAATCTTGCCATCGCCGGGGGTAAAAAATTCCTCTTTTCCATCCCGGAGACACCGCACGGAGACCTCCGGCCGGCCCAGGGCGACCCGGGCGGCCTGCTGTACGCAGAAGGAGCCTTCCGAACGGTCGGTTTTCAGAAACTTCAGCCGGGCGGGGGTGTTGAAGAAAAGATCCCGCACCGTAAAAACCGTGCCGGGCGGACAGCCGGCCGGGTTTGTCTGCTGTACTTCCCCGGCGAGTACCGACACAAAGGTACCCTGGTCCTCTTCTTCCAGTCGGGTGAGCAGCTCTATTTTGCTCACAGCCGAGATGGCGGCCAGGGCCTCGCCTCGAAAGCCCATGGTGGCAATCGCCTCCAGACCCTGTTCATCCCGAAGTTTGGAGGTGGCGTGGCGGAGAAAACAGGCCTGTGCGTCATCCGGGGCCATGCCACAGCCGTCATCGGTCACCCGAATCAGGATGGCCCCGCCGGCTTCCACTTCCACGGTGATATTCCTGGCTCCGGCATCCAGAGAATTTTCCATGAGCTCCTTGACCACACTGCCGGGCCTGTCCACCACTTCCCCGGCGGCGATCATATCCGCCAGATGGGGAGAGAGAACGTTGATTACTGCCATGACATACTCCTTCAAAATTGGTTTGCTTTTCTTGATTATACCATAGAAAGATGATAATATAAAGAGGAAGCAAAAAAGAAAGGCCGGATACCGGCCTGCGGGCAGCCGCCGGAGCGGCTATCGGGTTGGATAGGAGCGGGTCCATGTATCAGCGAAGAGAGATTACCACCCAGGAGAGACTGGAGCAGCAGCAGTACTGTGAGAAAATCAAAGCCAGGCTTGCCGGGCAAAAACACTATGCGCTGGTAGATACCTACGGCTGCCAGCAGAACGAGTCGGACAGTGAAATACTCCGAGGCTGGCTGGAACTGTGCGGCTATGTAATCACCGGGGAGGAGGACCAGGCGGATCTGATCGCGGTGAATACCTGCGCTGTGCGGGAACATGCCGAACAGCGGGTGCTGGGCAATGTAGGCGCTCTCATCCATCAAAAAGAAAAAAACCCCCGGCTTCTTGTATGCGTCGGCGGGTGTATGGCCCAGGAGCCGGCCATGCGGGAGAGGATCAAAAATTCCTTCCGGGTGGTGGATCTGGTTTTCGGGCCCCATGAGCTTTGGCAGTTTCCCCAGCTTCTCTGGCAGACAATGGAGCGGCAGGGGCGGAGAGGCAGCCAGGGCAGGCTGATTGCGGCGGAGCCGTCAGAGGGAGTCGTTGCGGAGGATATGCCCCGAAAACGGGACAGCACGGTCAAGGCGTGGCTGTCCATTATGAACGGCTGCGATAATTTCTGTTCCTACTGTATTGTACCCTATGTCCGGGGCCGGGAGCGGAGCCGGCGCCGGGAAGAGATTGCGGCAGAGGCGGCAGAACTTGTCTCGCGGGGCTATAAGGACATCACGCTGCTGGGACAGAATGTGAACAGCTACGGGAAGGGCCTGGAGGAAAAGGTGGATTTCCCGGATTTGCTGGCGGAACTGGATGCGATTCCGGGCGATTATGTGCTGCGGTTCATGACAAGCCACCCCAAGGATGCGACGGAAAAGCTGCTGCGGACACTGGGAGAGAGCGAGCACTGTGCCCATCATATCCATCTGCCTCTCCAGTCAGGTTCTGACCGGATTTTGCGGCAAATGAACCGGCACTATACCAGAGAGCAGTATGTACAAACCGTGGAGGCGGCCAGACGGGCCATGCCGGATCTGGTACTGACTACGGATATTATAGTCGGGTTCCCCGGGGAGACAGAAGAAGATTTTGCCCAGACTCTCTCCTTGGTGGAGCAGGTGCGCTTTGATTCCATGTTTACGTTTATTTTTTCCCCCCGGCCGGGAACGCCGGCCGCCTCTCTGCCGGATCCTGTGACCAGAGAGGAAAAACAGGTCTGGTTTGATGCGCTGGTGGAGACAGCCAACCGGATATCCGGCGAAAAGCACGCTGCCTATGTGGGCCGGACCGTGCGTGTGCTGGTAGACGGGTCAACGGGTCAGACCCCCTATACCCTGTCCTCCCGTACCAAAGGGGGCCGGCTGGTCCATTTAAAGGGAGACGATTCCCTGGTGGGCCGGTTTGTGCAGGTGCGGATTGTCTCCAGCAGCACGTGGGCGCTGTTCGGGGAGCTGGTGCCCTGAGGAAGGGGAAAAGCCCCGAGGCATATCCTCTTCCCCGGGAACAGGCGAACAGCAGAAAAGCAAACAGGAGATGAGACCAATGGCAGAGCTGACTCCCATGAAAAAGCAATATGCCCAGATCAAAGAACAGTGTCCGGACTGCCTGCTCTTTTTCCGGCTTGGCGATTTTTACGAGCTGTTTGATGAGGATGCACAGGTGGCGTCCCGGGAACTGGATCTGGCGCTGACCACACGGGACAGGGGCAGGCCCGAGGAGGAGCGCACGCCCATGTGCGGCGTGCCTTACCACGCCTGCGAGGTGTATATTGCCCGCCTGATCGCCAAGGGGTACAAAGTGGCCATCTGTGAGCAGCTGGAAGATCCCAACGAGGCTGCGGGCATTGTGGAGCGGGGCATTGTGCGGGTAATAACCCCCGGAACGGTGTTAGACAGCACTATGCTGGAGGAGAGCAAATCGAATTACCTCTGCGCCGTCTGGCTGGACGGGGAGGAGGGAGCCATGGCTGTCTGCGACATCTCTACCGGGGAGTTCTGCACCATGGGATTCGGCTCGGATCCGGTGACACATATCACCAATGAGATGGGCCGGTTCGCGCCACGGGAGGCCGTTCTCTCCGCCGGCGCAGAAGCCGAAAAAAAACTGTCGGCTTTTTTGAAAAAAATCAACTGTCTGCCGGAGGCAGGAGAGAGCCGTTTCGACGAGGAACGGTGCAGAAAACAGGTGTACGACCAGTTCGGGGAGGTAATCAGCCCCCGGGAGACCCTGGCGGCGGGGGCGCTTTTGTCCTATATTCACGATACGCAAAAAAGCGATCTGTCCCCTATACGGCAGCTGGACAGATTCGGCCAGGGGCGGTATATGGAACTGGACTATACAACCCGCCGAAATCTGGAACTGACAGAGAACCTCCGGACGGGGGAGAAACGGGGCAGCCTGCTCTGGGTGCTGGATCGGACGAAAACCCCTATGGGCGGCCGCTTACTCCGTGCCTGGGTCGAGAGACCCCTCCTGGATCCCATTGCCATACGGCGCCGCCTCGCGGCGGTAGAGGAACTGTACGGCAATGCCATTGTCAGGCAGGAACTTCTGGTGCTGTTGAAGGATATGGGGGATATGCAGCGCCTGGTGGGCCGGTGTGTATACGGCACAGCCAACGGCCGAGACCTGCTGGCGCTTGGCAGCTATTTTGCCCTGCTTCCCCAGATCCTTTCCCTGCTGGGGGAGGCCCGCTCCGCGTCGCTCCGGGATGTGGCGAAGTTGGATACCCTGGATGACCTCCGGGACGACATCTTGGGTATGATCACGGACAATCCGCCCTTTTCCGTTCGGGAGGGCGGGATCCTTCGGCCGGGTGCGGACGCGGAGGTAGACCGGCTCCGGGATGTGCGGGACAACGGTGCCGGCATGGTCGTGGATCTGGAGAGCCGGGAACGGGAGAGAACCGGCATTAAAAAGCTGAAAGTCGGCTATAATAAGGTTTTCGGGTATTATATTGATGTACCCAGGTCTGCCGGAGACGCACCGCTGCCGGAGGAGTATATCCGCAAACAGACGCTGGTGTCCAATGAACGGTATTACACCCCCGAGCTCAAGGAATTGGAAAATACGCTGCTGGGAGCGAAAGATCAGCTGGCAGAGCGGGAATATACGCTGTTCAATGACCTGCGAGCCCGCGTGGCGGCCCAGGTGGACCGGGTACAGGCCGCCAGCGCCAGTGTGGCGGAACTGGATGTGCTATGTTCTCTGGCGGAGGTGGCTGTGCGCAATCGGTACGTCTGTCCGCAGGTGGATCTGAGCCGCAGTATCCAAATCCGGGAGGGACGCCATCCGGTAGTGGAACAGGCGCAGAAGGATGTTCTGTTTGTAGCCAACGACACCTTTCTCAATGACTCCACCGACAGAGTTGCGATTATCACAGGGCCCAATATGGCGGGAAAGTCCACGTATATGCGCCAGACAGCCCTCATTGTGCTGATGGCCCAGATCGGCTCCTTTGTCCCGGCTAAAAGCGCCGTGATCGGTCTGGTGGATCGGGTATTTACCAGGATCGGTGCCTCGGATGACCTGGCAAGCGGGCAGTCAACCTTTATGGTAGAGATGGCGGAAATGGCCAATATTCTGCACTACGCTACCGGGGCGAGCCTGCTCATCTTGGATGAGATCGGTCGGGGAACCTCCACCTTTGACGGCATGGCTATAGCCAGAGCTATGCTGGAATACTGTGCAGATCGGAGAAAATTGGGTGCACGGACCATGTTTGCCACCCATTATCACGAGCTGTCTGCCCTGGAGGGAAAGCTGGAGGGCGTCAAGAACTACAACATCACAGCCAAAAAACAGCATGGGACATTGATTTTTTTGCGGAAAATTGTCCCCGGCAGCGCGGATGACAGCTACGGCATAGAAGTCGCGAAGCTGGCAGGAGTGCCGGATTCCGTCATCAAAATGGCAAGAAAATATCTGGAAGAACTGGATAACGGGAGCGGTCAGGCAGACCCGACACCGGAGAGCGCAGCACCTGCCGACGAGCAGATGAGCCTGGTGGATGTGGCGGGCAGAGAGCTGTCCAGAATGCTGCGGGAATTGGATTTGAATACCATCACGCCGTTGGAAGCGCTGAATCTGCTCTATCAGATGAAGCAGAAAGTTGACGGGTGAAAGAAAGGTGAAAAGAGACGGAATCTGAAATCAGAAGTGTCTGCGGGTGCTATTTCAGTCCCTGCGGAAATGTCAGAAAAGTAGTATCCGCCGCAGGAGAGGAACTGGCTGAGAAGCTGGGCGTGCCGTATCGCATCTTAGATTTTACGCTGCCGGAATCCCGAAAAACAGCAGTGCGTTTTGGCAGGGAGGAGGCGGTGGTTTTTGGCACGCCGGTTTATGCTGGAAGGGTACCTAACAAAATCATGCCATATGTGCGGGACAGTATTGCCGGTGACGGCTCTGTCTGCGTGGCCATGGTTGCTTTCGGTTGCAGGGCATTTGACGACGCCCTGGCAGAATTATGTCAGATAGCAGAGGATAATGGCTTTCAGGTGATCGCGGCTGCTGCGACAGCGACGGAGCACAGTTTTGCGGCGGAACTGGGAAAAGGCCGGCCGGACGAGAGGGATCTTCAGCAAATACGGCAATTTGCGGAAAAAGCGGCCCATAAGATTATACTGCATGACACAAGGCCGCCCTCTGTACCGGGAGAAAGACATCCGGAAAAGTATTATACCCCTCTTCGTATGGATGGGCAGCCAGCCCATTTTCTCAAATCCGTACCGATGGTAGACAGAAAGAAATGTACAGGCTGCGGGAAATGTGCCCAAGTGTGCCCTATGGGATCGATAGGAGAGGACCCCTCTGTACACCAAGGAATTTGCATCAAATGTCAGGCATGCATCCACTTCTGTCCCACTGGTGCCAGATCATTTCAGGACTCGGATTTTTGCTCCCACAGGCAGATGCTGCAAAGTCAGTTCGGAAAGTGCGCTGACAGTGTATTCTGCCTGTAGCAGAACAGGCTGCCATGATATACCCTATGATTTGGATGTTTTTAGGGTCAGTCACTTTTTTGGTGGGATTTCAACATAGTACGGCTTTAACGCAATAGCGAAAAGGCACGTATTCGGTGAGCTGGCAATTTGCACGTTGCGTATGGTGATCAACACACAATGCCTTAGAAAGAAGTAGGAGCACTATTTTGCCTTCTTCTCTGCCTCTGGCTTCTGCTTCCGCTGCAGCTTGATTTCTCATGTCTTCCATGACTTTACACATTATGCCAGCATCTATTCAACAGCCCTTAGATTACAAAACACTACCTATGGGCTCCTATATCGTTGAGTGAGCCGCTTGCGGTTCGGCCAGCCACGTGCTTACAGTATCAACACTAACTTCCGCTACTGTGGCAATATCATCGTTGGACATACCAAGAGTATGAAGATTAAATGCCATTCTCTTTCTGCCTTCTTCTCTGCCTTCTTCTCTACCTTCTTTTCTGCCTTCTTCTCTACCTTCTTTTCTGCCTTCTTCTCTGCCTTCTTTTCTACCTTCTTCTCTGCCTTCTTCTCTGCCTTCTTTTTTACCTTCTTTTCTACCTTCTTTTATGCCTTCTTCTCTGCCTCTGGCTTCTGCTTCCGCTGCAGCTTGATTTCTCATGACTTCCATGACTTTACACATTATGCCAGCCCCTATTCAACAGTCCTTAGATTGCAAAACATTACCTATTGGCTCCTATATCGTTGAGTGAGCCGCTTGCGGTTCGGCCAGCCACGTGCTTACAG
>CAZGAM010000033.1:0-10490 GCA_964523685.1 uncultured Oscillospiraceae bacterium
CTTCTCCGCGTCTGCCAAAGAAAAAATAGAGGCCGCCGGCGGAAAGGCTGAGGTGGTGTGAAGTGCTTAAGACGTTTACAAATGCCTGGAAAATAGAGGAAATTCGAAAGAAAATCCTCTTTACACTGTTTATCATCCTCCTTTACCGGGTAGGAAATGCAGTGCCTGTGCCTTATGTTAACGTTTCCTATCTTCAGGAGTATTTCCGCTCCCTGGAGAATACGGTTCTCGGCCTGTACAATGTCATGAGCGGCGGTGCATTCTCTCAGGCGACCATTTTCGCTTTGAGTATTCAGCCGTATATCAACTCCTCCATTATCATCCAGCTTTTGTGCGTGGCTATTCCCGCCTTGGAGCGCATGAGCAAGGATGAGGGGGAAGAAGGCCGGAAAAAAATCGCTTCGATCACCCGTTATGCCACCGTGGGCATTGCTCTGCTGCAGGGCTTTGCCTATTATATGCTCATTAAGAACAACAGCCTTCTTACCACAGACGGAGAGGGTGTCTGGGCAGCCGTTGTGATTATCGCTACATTTTGCGCGGGCTCGGCCCTGATTATGTGGTTGGGTGAGCAGATCACAGAGTTTGGCATAGGCAACGGTATTTCCATGATTCTGTTTGCCAGTATTGTCAGCCGGTTCCCCTCCAGTGTGATTAATACCGTGAGCGGGGTCGCGAATGGTTCCGTGGCCTGGTGGGTAGCTGCGCTTACCATCTTAGGCGCTCTGGCCATTATCGTGCTGATTGTTTTTGTCAACGACGCGGAGCGTCGGATTCCCGTGCAGTATTCCAAACGGGTCGTGGGACGGAAAATGTACGGCGGCCAGAGCACGCATCTGCCCATGAAGGTAAATATGAGCGGCGTGATGCCAATTATATTTGCGCAGTCGATTGCGTCTCTTCCCGGCACGCTGGTGCAGCTGTTCGGCTGGGATGGGAGCTTTGCCAGATACATTTCCAGTCAGAAAACCTGGTTTTTCATCATCATTTATGCACTGCTGATTATTTTCTTTGGATATTTCTACTCTACCATCCAGTTTAATCCGGTAGAAATAAGCAATAATCTAAGAAAGAATGGCGGTTTTATTCCGGGATACCGTCCCGGCAGGCCTACCAGTGATTTCATCCAGAAGGTACTGAATAAAATCACCCTGTTCGGAAGCGTGTATCTGTGCATTATCGCGACGGTACCCTATATTGTGAGCAAGTATTCTGATACCGCCTCAAGTCTGGGTATTTCTCTCGGCGGCACGTCGATTATTATCGTTGTGGGTGTGGCGCTGGAGACCGTACAGGCACTGGAGAGCCAGATGCTGATGCGTCACTACAAGGGCTTCCTCGAGTAAACAGGAGGGCGCTGAATATGAAAATTGTCATGTTAGGCGCCCCCGGTGCGGGAAAGGGGACACAGGCGGAGATTTTGGCAAAAAAGCTCTGTATCCCCACCATCTCCACCGGCAACATCCTTCGCTCTGCCGTTCAGGCAGGGACGGAGGTGGGACGGAAGGCAAAATCCTATATGGATGCCGGGGCTCTGGTACCGGATGAGGTCATTATCGGCATTCTGGCGGAAGCCCTGCAGGATCCCTCCTGCGCCGGCGGCTATATTCTGGACGGCGTGCCCAGAACCATTCCCCAGGCGGAAGCCATGGAGAAGCAGGGGCTGGAGGTGGATGCGGCGCTGGATCTGGAAGTGGCAGACGAGGTGATTGTCTCCCGCATGGCAGGCCGCCGTGTGTGCCCGGCTTGCGGGGCCACCTATCACATCGTCAACAAACCACCCGCTAAAGAGGGAGTATGCGATGTGTGCGGTGCGTCGTTGGTTATCCGGGCGGATGATGCGCCGGAGACGGTATTGGACCGGTTGCGTACCTACCATGAGCAGACGGAGCCTCTTCTGGCCTTTTACCAAAGCCGGGGAAAACTGCGCACGGTGGAGAACAGACCCACAATTGAGGAAAACACAGCGGCTATCCTGAAGGCGCTGGGCTTATGAATAATATTATTGTAAAATCGTCATGGGAGATTGACGTGATGCGAAAGGCGGGGAGAATCGCCGCGGCTGCCCGGGCCCTTGCCCGGGATATGATTGCCCCCGGTATGACCACCAAGAAAATCGACCATGAGATCAAACACTTTATCACAAAGGAAGGCGCGTACCCTACGTTCCTGCACTACAACAATTTTCCTGCCTGTGTGTGCCTGTCCATCAACGAGGAGGTCATTCATGGGATTCCCGCTTCGCGGGTTCTGAAGAGAGGAGATATTGTCTCTGTGGACGTAGGGGCTACTTGGAAAGGCTATGTGGGGGACTGTGCTGCCACGTTTGTAGCGGGAGAGTGCACGGAGGAAGCACGTCACCTCATTGACGTCACAAAGCAGAGCTTTTTCGAGGGAATCCGCCAGGCGAGAGCCGGAAATCGAGTGGGTGACATATCCCATGCGGTGCAGACGTATGTAGAGAGCAACGGCTGCTCGGTGGTGCGGGAATATGTGGGCCACGGGGTGGGGTCCAATATGCATGAGGCGCCGGAAGTTCCCAATTTCGGAAAGGCCGGACACGGTCCTCTCTTGGTAAAGGGGATGACCATTGCGGTGGAGCCCATGGTCAATGCGGGCGGCTGGGAAGTCTATACCGCACAAAACAACTGGACGGTGAAGACCAAAGACGGAAGTCTTTCCGCCCACTATGAGAACACCATCTTGATCACCGACGGTGAGCCGGAGATTCTTACCTATTCGGAGGATCTTTGAATGAGAGTTCCATCGCCGTATGATGTGGTGGTGTCTTTGGCTGGACACGACAGGGGAAAGGTCTTCCTTGTCATTGGTCAGCAGGGAGAGCGGCTTCAGATCTGTGATGGCCGCGGACGAAACCTGAATAAGCCAAAGGTGAAAAGTCCTAAGCATGTGCGTCTGGTCAGGGAGGGCACAGAACGTCCCCTTACAGACAGGCAGATTCGACTGACATTAGCACAGGCCGCGCGGACGGCCGGAGCGGAGGAGGGGAAGCTTCTTGGCGAAGGATGACGTTATCGAACTGGAGGGCACAGTAGTCGAGTCTTTGCCCAACACCATGTTCCATGTGGACATAGGAGGCGGACATCTGATTCTTGCTCACATTTCAGGAAAGCTGCGCATGAATTTCATACGCATTCTTCCCGGTGATAAAGTCACGGTGCAGATGTCCCCATATGACCTGACCAGAGGTCGTATCACTTGGCGCACCAAGTAAATCCATTAGGAGGCATAGAAAATGAAAGTCAGGCCCAGCGTAAAGCCCATGTGCGAGAAGTGCAAAGTGATTAAGCGCCATGGCAGGGTCATGGTCATTTGCCCGAACCCGAAACATAAGCAGAGACAAGGCTGAGAGCCTATCCTTAAGAAAGGACTGATTAAAAAAAGATGGCACGAATTGCCGGCGTTGACCTGCCGAAAGAAAAGCGCATAGAGATAGGCCTGACCTATGTCTACGGGATTGGCAGGACCTCTGCAAGGAAAATCTTGGAAGAGACCGGGATCAACCCGGATACACGGGTGAAGGACCTGTCTGAATCAGACGAGGCGAAGCTCCGTGAGTGCATTGATAAGCAGTTTGTGGTGGAGGGGGATCTCCGCCGTCAGAATGCGATGGATATCAAGCGCCTGATGGAAATCGGATGCTATCGCGGGATGCGTCACCGCAAGGGACTGCCTGTCCGCGGACAGCGCACGAAGACGAATGCGCGCACCCGCAAAGGGCCCAAGCGCACCATTGCGAATAAGAAGAAGTAAGGAGGGGAGAGAATATGCCAGCAGCTCAAAAGGGTAAGAAAGTAGTTCGTACCCGCCGCAGGGAGCGGAAAAACATTGAGAAGGGCCAGGTTCATATCAGCTCTTCCTTCAATAATACGATGGTCACGATTACGGACCCGAACGGGAACACCATCAGCTGGGCCAGTGCCGGCGGCATGGGATTCCGCGGGAGCAGGAAGAGCACGCCTTTTGCGGCCTCTACCGCATCCGAGTCTGCAGCCCGCGCCGCCATGGAGCATGGACTGAAGACGGTGGAAGTGTTTGTGAAGGGTCCCGGCAGCGGCCGCGAAGCAGCGATCCGCGCTCTGCAGACAGCGGGTTTGGAAGTCACAAGAATTAAGGATGTGACGCCGATCGCCCATAACGGCTGCCGTCCGCCCAAGCGCCGCCGTGTCTGAGGTAGGGGAGGATTGTTGATATGGCGAGATATACAAATGCGGTGTGCCGTCTGTGCCGCCGTGAAAATCAAAAGCTGTTTTTAAAGGGCGACCGTTGTTATACGGATAAGTGTTCCCTCTCTTCCCGGGCCTATCCTCCCGGGATGCACGGCCAGGGGAGGAGCAAGGCCTCTGAATATGGTATGCAGTTGCGGGAGAAGCAGAAGGCCAAGCGCTACTATGGCGTGATGGAGGCCCAGTTCCGGAAGTATTTCGACATGGCAGAGCGCCGGAGTGGTCAGGCAGGTGAGAACCTGTTGAGTATTCTGGAGTCCCGCCTGGACAATGTGGTCTACCGCCTGGGCTTTGCCATGAGCCGTCCCGAGGCGCGTCAATTGGTGAGTCACGGACACTTTACTGTCAATGACAAGAAAGTGGATATTCCCAGCTTTCTGGTAAAGCCCGGTATGGTGATCTCTGTGAAGCCCTCCAGCCGAGATTTGGAGAAGATCAAGGCCAACGTTGAGGCGAATGCGTCCCGTCAGCCCCCGAAGTGGCTGGACTATAACCCCAATAAGATGCTTGCAAGGGTGACCGCAGTTCCTGCGAAGGAAGATATTGATCTGCCCATTGAGGAGCATTTGATTGTCGAGCTGTATTCCAAGTAAAACCCTCACGGTTGGTAAGCTGAAGACCGCGTGAAGCTTTTAGCGTACATTTTAAGGAGGGTGAGAACCACATGATAGAGTTCGAAAAACCGCGCATTGAGTGTGTGGAGAACCCATCTGATGAAGGCTACGGGAAGTTCATTGTAGAGCCGCTGGAAAGAGGCTATGGAACAACATTAGGCAATTCTTTGCGTCGAGTATTGTTAAGCTCTTTGCCGGGTACAGCTGTCACTTCCATCAAAATTGCAGGCGTGCAGCATGAATTTTCTACCGTTCCTGGCGTGAAGGAAGACGTAACAGAAATTGTATTGAATATTAAAAGTCTCATCGCCAAGCTGCACAGGGAGGGCAGCAAGACTGTCTATATCGAAGCAGACGGCGAAGGAGAGGTCAAAGCAGGGGACATAAAGACCGATGCGGAAGTGGAGATACTGAATCCGGATCTGCACATTGCCACGTTGGGTCCTAATGCGACCCTGTCCATGGAACTGACGATTTCACATGGCCGGGGCTGGGTCCCGGCGGAGAGGAATAAACCTGCGCAGCCAATATTGGGTTTGATCCCGGTGGATTCCATCTATTCTCCTGTGCTGAAGGTGAATTATGCAGTAGAGAATACCCGTGTAGGCAACCAGACAGATTATGACAAGCTGACGCTGGAGGTGTGGACGAACCAAACCATTTCACCTCGGGATGCGGTCAGTCTGGGGGCAAAGATTCTGTGTGATCACTTCATGCTCTTTACGGATCTCAGCGACAGTGTAGATTTGAGCTCAACCGTTGTGGAAAAGACAGAGACTGTGAAGGATAAGGTCATGGAGATGACCATTGAGGAGCTGGATTTGTCCGTACGCAGTTTCAACTGTCTCAAACGCGCAGGAATTAATACCGTGGAGGATTTGGTTTCCAGGACACAGGAGGAGATGATCAAGGTGCGGAACCTTGGCAGAAAGAGCCTGGAAGAAGTAATTCAGAAACTGGCGATGATGGGATTGTCCCTGGCCAATGATGATGACACCAAATAATCCATTTCCACATACAATGGGAGGTAAATAGTTATGCCCGGAACACGCAAACTCGGTAAACCGACGGCTGCCCGGATGGCGATGCTCCGCCAGCAGGTCACGGATCTTCTGGATCATGGCAGAATCGAGACTACCATCACCCGTGCCAAGGAAGTTCGCCCTCTTGCTGAGCATATGATCACGCTTGGCAAGAGGAAAGGATTGGCCAATTATCGTCAGGCCATGAAGTTTCTGACCCGGGAAGACGTAGTAAAAAAGGTATTCGACAATCTGGCAGATACGTATGCCGATCGGGATGGCGGTTACACGCGAATTGTCCGCATCGGGCACCGCCGGGGAGATGCTGCCGAGATGGCTGTTATAGAGCTGGTGTGAATGGCACGAAAAGCAAAAAACCTCTGTCCTGGGAGACAGAGGTTTTTTGCGTCAGGATGGGAAATCACGAAAACAGCCTCTCCACCCGTTCGGCTAATTTTTTGGGAAGAGATCCCTCTTTTGCCATGCGCAGCAATTTCTTTTTTAATTCGGGAGGTAAGTCTTCCAGTTCCCAATCATTAATCATTTGTAAGCCTTCCAAATCCTCGCGGTGCATTGTTTTCATCTCTTCAAACGACGAATGCTGATCGTTTTTTACATCTGTGATCATATTATTCAAAATACGATCCGCCATAGAAGTTTTCCCTGTTTTCAGGAGATGAATTCCCGTTTTAGAGCACAGATCCTGCAGAAGGGAATAACCTTTGTCGTTTGATACATAGATTGTATCCGGACATTCGTGCAGCAAAACATCATTCGCAAAGTCCTCTAACATTTTTTCCGCATTTTCACCATCAGACATCACGGGAGGGTATATGTGAAATTTCTGCCTGTTTACGGCGATGAGAATCTGGGGGAAATACGGAGCTTGTCCTTTTTTGTCCGGCAGGACCGGCGTGACCAAACGCTGCACAGAACAATCCCAGGCCCCTTTCTTTTTCTTGTTTTTGATCTTAGAGGCAAGCGAAGTATTTTGAAAAGCAGGAACAGGATTTTCCATCCTTTTCAAAGGAGGCAGGTCAATCGACGAGAGAACCCAGCGGCCGTCGGGTTTACTCAGATAGGGGACTTTTCCATCCGAAAATAAAAGCGGCTGTAATCCAATTTCTTCCGGAGATTTCTCTTTTAAAATCCTGCAGAGTTCCAGAGCAGCCTCCAAGGCGATGGTGATGCGCTGTTCATCCAGTTTTGTTTGAATGGACCAGGGATGTTTACCAGGCTTATACTTGACGAAGGCGGGGTATGCGTCTGGTTTATTCAGCGGTTTATTGAGCAACCTGGCGTATTTCTCAATTTCTTTCACTATATGCGGCGGGAGGCTCTCTTTGTCTTCGAACGAACACTGTAATGTATCCTGCGTTTCCGTCACGAGCTGGATCTGGTCTTCCTCTGTGGTTGGTTCATCCAGTATGAGGATCTTGGATGCATCATGCAGCATTCTGTAGCTGTGGTAGCCGGCATCTCCCACGTATAGACCCAGCGCGATGTGCTGGCCCAGATTTCCCAGCACACAGCAGTACCCAATATCCTTTCCGGTCAGCTGTACAGCGAATAGTTGATCTTCATGCAGATGTTCCCAAATCCTGGTTTCGCAATACTGGAAAGCAAGGTCATACATTTTCTTGGTTGCCATAACTTCCCAACTTTCTTTCTGAAAAATTCAGAATTCCCGGCTTCCTACTTCATATAATAGGCAGCAACGATACTGGGTGCCAAAATTCCATCTACTTCCCCCTTCATAAGGGCCTGGAACAGGCCCTCGCTGTTGGTCTGATAGATGACCGAATCCAGACTCTCCACAAATTTTGGATTCTGGTACAGGACAGTCTCATCCGCCACGGTGACTCCCAGCACCTTTCCCTTCAGACCGGATCGGCGGCGAATATGACTGCCATAGCGCGCTACCAGCACATACCGGTTGCTGAGATAAGGAGGGGACGCATCCAGACTGTCCGCAATATTGGATTCCGTCACAGCCATGGCTATGTCAATATTTCCGGCATTCAGTTCGATTTCCACGTTTGCCATGCTGATGGGATAGAAGACAATCTGCCAGCTGAGGTAATTGCAGATCTGGCTGATAAACTCAATATCAAACCCCTCATATCCCTGATTCGACAGATAGCTCAAGGGCATATTGTCCAGATCAATCCCCACTGTAACGGTTCGGCTGGGAACATTGTCCCAATAGGGCTCCATAGCGTGTTCGTCTCCGTCTACCGACAGCAGATCCTCTCCGAACCACTTGATCGAAGTTGCTTTGAGTGCATTGCTGGAGGCCAACACCTCCATAGCGGCAGAGACATACTCTTTCAGCCTGTCCCCTTTCCGGAAGGCAATATAGTAACTATTGTCGCCGCTGTAATCGTCCACGACCCGATAGCCGGAAGCGCTGCTGCCGCAGGCGCTGAAAGTGAGCAGGAGGGAGAGACAGACCAGCAGCACTGCCCTGATTTTCTTTTTCGCCAAGCTCTCAGCTCCTTCCCCAATACTGCACTTTACAGTTTACAAGAAAGCGTGGGGAAAAGCAAGGGAATTTTCTTAAGTTCCTGCCTGGGAATTCGATTGGTGGAAACTTTCCAGGAAGCGGCGGGTCCGTTCCTGGGTCGGAGAGCCGATTACCTGGTCCGGTGGACCCTGTTCCAGCACTACGCCCTCGTCCATGAAAATTACCTGGGTAGACACATCCCGGGCAAAACGAATTTCATGGGTGACGATGATCATAGTTGTGTGCTGCTGGGCCAGTGCCCGGATAACCCGCAGCACCTCCTTGGTCAGTTCCGGATCCAGGGCCGAGGTGGGTTCATCAAAGCAGAGAATATCAGGCTGCAGCGCCAGGGCCCTGGCGATGGCAACCCGCTGCTGCTGGCCGCCGGAGAGCTGATGTGGGTAATTCTGAATCCGGTCAGCCAGACCCATTTGCGCAAGCAGCTGTTTTGCCTGTTGCTCTATGGAGGCAAAAAGCTCTTTTTTCCGGCTCTTGTAGTCCGGATCCTCTTTCGCGAGAAGCTGCGGCGCCAGAGTGACATTCTGCAGCGCCGTGTACTGGGGAAACAGGTTGAAGGATTGAAATACAAGGCCAAAGTGGAGGCGCTTTCGCCGGATTTCCGATTCTTTCTGGGTGGAGGGATCGGCGGCGTCAAGAATGGTTTCGCCTTTTACAGCGATGGAGCCGGCATCCGGCTTTTCCAGGAAATTCAGGCAGCGGAGGAGAGTCGTTTTTCCGGATCCGGAGGAGCCGATAATGCTCAGACCCTGGCCCTGCTCCAGAGAGAAACTGATGCCTCTAAGCACTTTCGTGTTCTCAAAGCTTTTGCAAATGTTTTTTACTTCCAGTATGGGCATGGTGTCCACCTCAGCGAAAATAGTCCAGATGCTTTTCTACTTTTCCCAGCACGAGGGTGAGAATTCCGGTAAAGGCCAGATAGTAAACAGCCGTGAAAAACAAAGGCCATATGGCTCCGGCAATCCCCCGGGACCCCTTCAGGAAAGACTGGCCGGCCCAGATGATCTCCTGCAGGGCGATGATTCTGGCCAGGGAAGTGTCTTTAACCAAGGTGATGATCTCGTTGGACATGGGCGGGACAATGCGCTTGATCACCTGCAGGAGCGTCACTTTCAGAAAAATCTGGGCGCGTGTCATGCCCAGAACCAGCCCTGCCTCCTGCTGGCCCTTGGAGATGGACTGAATGCCGCCTCGGTAGATCTCCGAAAAATAGCATGCATAATTGAATATGAAGGCGATGGCCGAGGCGAGAAATCGGCCCGACTCGCCGCCACCCCAAATATTATTATGCATCACCATACCAGGAAAGTAGTAAATTACCAGAAGCTGAATCATTAAGGGCGTCCCTCTGACGACCCATACGATAAAACGGGTGAGTGCGCTAAGCAGTTTTAAACGGCTCATAGAGCCGAAGGCGATGACCAGGCCAAGGGGAAAGGCCCCGAGGGCAGTGACGACAAAAAGTTTTAATGTCTGAAGAAAGCCGCTGTTCAGAGATTGGAGCACGATGGGCATCTGATCCAGAACAAGCTGAAAATGACTGAAAATTTCCTGCAGCATCTCTTGCATGAAAACTCCTTTTTTACAAAGCACCCACACGCCGGCAGAACCGGCGTGTGGGTACAGAGCCAGAGGGGATTTTATTCCGCTTCGCTGTTCAAAGCAGTCTGATCAATCAGAGAGGCCTGAACGCCGTAGGTCTCCGCGATCTCCTCCATGGTTCCCTCTTCATACGAGGAGAGCAGAAATTCATTGAGAGCCTGGGCGAGGTCGGAGCCTTTCCGGAACCCCACGCCGTATTCCTCACTGTTCAGGTTCACCGTGTTGACGAGGTCCTCATAACTGGTCCCCTCGCCTACCATGGCGGCAGCCATCAGAAGATCAATTACGGCGGCATCGGAGGTGCCGGCGCTGACTTCCAGCAGGGCATCGGCCTGGGTCAGCACTTCTGTATATTCATACCCCAGTGCCTCTACCTGTTCCTTGCCGGCGCTGCCGGCCTCTACTGCGAAGGTAAGATCTTTCATATCTTCGACGCTCTGGTACTGATCGGCCTTGTCAGAGGGCAGGATCACCGTATGGG
>CAZGAM010000033.1:10500-16217 GCA_964523685.1 uncultured Oscillospiraceae bacterium
GGCTTTCTCCACCGGCACAATGACCGTCTGGGCGTTGTTGCAGTAGGGGTTGGAACACTCCATAGCTGCCAGGACTTCTTCCGCCAGAGTCATGCCGTTCCACACAACGTCAATGGTTTTGGCGTCCAGTTCCAGGACTTTGTTGTCCCATTCAATCTCTATGAATTCTGCCTCTACCCCCAGACTATCCGCGAAGGCTTTGGCCATATCCGCGTCGAATCCGATCCAATCGCCGTTTTCATCTTTATAGTCCATGGGCTCGAACTCCGTTATGCCAACCACCAGGGTACCTTTGTCCTGTACATAGGCTAAATCGCTCTCCTCTTCCTCTGCAAACGCATAGGCGGGAGCCGCCAGCAGCATCGTCAGAATCAACAGCAGAGCCAGCATTCTTTTCATAGAAAATTTCCTCCTGTGACAATGTATTGTCTGTTTAGCATATTATCACGTTAGCGAGCTAAAATAAAGCCCTTTTTGCATTTTCCTGCATTTTTTTACATTTTGTTAACCTAAACGGGGAAATGTGATATATAATTGTAGATATTGAATGAGAAAGAAGGCGGAATGATGGCAAAGAAGGCATTGGTCGTAGAAGATGATGAAAACATATCCGAACTGCTTCGACTGTATCTGGAGCGGGATGGTTTTGAGGTGCAGCAGGCAATGGATGGAACTGCAGGTGTGGAGTGCGCGCGAAGCTTTGAGCCGGATATTCTCCTATTGGATATTATGCTCCCAGGAAAGGATGGCTGGCAGGTGTGCAGGGAAGTGCGGGACTTCTCTAAAGCGCCGATTGTCATGCTCACAGCCAAAGGGGAGACCAGCGATAAGGTGGCTGGACTCGAAATGGGGGCAGATGACTACATAACCAAGCCGTTTGAAGTGAAAGAGCTGCTGGCGCGGGTTCACGCAGTGCTGCGCCGGTCAGAGGGAACAGTGGATGACAGACCGAAAAAACTGGAATTTGATAAGTTGACGGTAGATCTGGACTCCTATGAGCTGGTGGTAGACGGCACAAAAATCGACACACCTCCCAAGGAGATGGAACTGCTGTATCATCTGGCTTCCGCTCCCAATCATGTCTTTACCCGCAACCAGCTGCTGGATGAGGTGTGGGGATTCGACTACTTTGGCGATTCCAGGACGGTAGATGTGCATATTAAGCGGCTGCGGGAGAAACTGGAGGGCGTGTCGGATCAGTGGCGCCTGAAGACGGTTTGGGGCGTTGGATATAAATTTGAGGTGGGAGAAGAGTAGTTGTGAGACGGAGCGTTTTTTTCCGCAGTTTCCTGCTGACCACCTGTATTTTTGTGGTGTGTTTTCTGCTGTTTGGCGCCACCATGTTCGTGATGGGGCGGGAAATGGTACTGCGGGAAAAACAGGATACCCTCCACGCTACGGCGGCGGAGGTGAGCCGCTATGTGGAGGCTATGCATACGGAAGATGAGCTGAGCAGCTGGGAGCTGCGCATGAATCTGTCCGCGATCGCGCAGAGCACGGGGGACCATATTTTTCTTTGCAATACAGAGGGTACGGTGCTTTCCAGTTCCGACCGGGATATGAATGACACCTGCATTGGCAGGGAGATTCCCCGTTATGTGGTGGAGGAACTGGCGGAAAATGGTTCCTATGAGGCTATGACGGATCTGGACGGGTTCTACAGCAGCCGCTATTATGTGGTGGCGGAACCTCTAACCGACGAGGACGGCTCCGTAATCGGCTATGTGTTCGTAAACTATGCGGGAACGAAAATTTTCAGCCTTTGGGGCGGGTTTATTGTGATTTTCGTTCTCATTGCTGCCGGTATGCTGGTGGTGGCGGTGGCGGTGGAATATACCAGTGTAAAACGACTGGCAAAGCCTCTCAATGAGATGGCGGAAGCGGCTGACCGATTCGCCCGGGGGGACTACAGTGCCCGGGTGACGCCTTACCGGGGAGAGGATGAAATCGGGACCCTAACAGATGCCTTCAATACCATGGCAGACAGCCTGGAGAAAAACGAGTCCCGCCGGCAGGATTTTATCGCCAATGTTTCCCATGAGCTGCGAACGCCCATGACCTCTATTTCCGGTTTTGCAGACGGCATTCTGGACGGTACGATCCCTCCCTCCGAGGAGAAAAAATATCTGCAGAAAATTTCTTCTGAATCCAAGAGACTGGGGCGGCTGGTCCGAAGCATGCTGGATATGTCCCGGATGCAGGACGGGGATCTGGCACAAAGAGAGAAGATCTTCAATTTGGGAGAAATGGTGGTGCAGACCCTGTTCAACTTTGAGGAGCGGGTGGACGCCAAGAGACTGGAAGTGCAGCTGAACATGCCGGAAGACCCGCTGATGGTCAAAGGGGACGTGGACGCCCTGACCAGAGTGGTATACAATCTACTGGATAACGCCATTAAATTTGCATGGGAGAGAACGGATCTCACCTTAAGCGTATGGAAGGAAAACGGAAAAGCCTATACCTGTGTGCAGAATGTGGGACCGACGATTCCGGAGGAGGAGTTGTCCCTGATATTTGACCGGTTCCATAAGGCGGATCGCTCCCGCAGTCAGGACAGAGAAGGGGTAGGCCTGGGCCTGTACATGGTGCGGCAGATTCTCTCTGTCCATGGACAGGATATTTATGTGACCAGCAAGGACGGAATCACCGCGTTCACCTTCACCCTGGCACTGGCAGAGAGCGGCAGAGGAAAAGAGGAATCCTCGGATCCGGCAGGCACATCACACAGGATCCGATGAGGGAGGAATCATGGGAAAACATTCAAACAAGGGAGCGAATACCAGGGATTGGTATACACCTCTCGGTACAGACGGCGGGGAGAGACAGATCTTGGAGCCCCCTCCGAGAAGGAAACGTCACATCTGGGGAAAGATCATCGCGCTGACGGTGTGCATCGCCCTGGTCTGCGCCAGCGTATATGTGGCGGCTGTCCATACGAAGAAGACAGCAGAACTCTACGGTTTTATGGAACCGGCGGCAGCGGAAGAGCCGGAGAGCACTGACAGCGGGGAAGCGGAAAATGTTTATGAGGATTATCGGGACTATTTTGCTAGCTATTATTCTACGTCCAGCGAAATTTCCATGCCGAAGGTAGAGCCGGGCAGCGGCAGAACGTTGCAGCTGACTCCCTCCAGGGGGCAGACACTGGACCTGACGGAGGTTTATGAAAAAGTCAGTCCGGCGGTAGTGGGCATCACCACCTATGTGGACGAGGAGAGTTTCAGCTGGGGTACGGGGGTTGTCTTCTCTCCTGACGGATACATTATTACCAATACGCACATTTTGCAGGGCTGTGAAGCGGCTTCTGTTGTTTTCTCGGATGGCCAGGAATATGAGGCGCGCCTGGTGGGAGCCGACGAGGTCAGCGATATTGCCGTGATCCTTCTGGAAGGCGCGGAGGATCTGCCGTTTGCCGAGTTTGGATCCTCTGCCTCCCTTCGGGTAGGACAGGCAGTGTGCGCCATTGGCAATCCCCTCAATGAGGACTATTCCAGGACCATGACAGATGGAATTATTTCCGCGATTGATCGGAATGTGACATACGAAGGGCACACGATGACGCTTCTGCAGACCAATGCGGCGCTCAATGAGGGCAACTCCGGCGGACCGCTTGTGAATGAAGAAGGTCAGGTGATTGGAATCACCAATATGAAAATCATGTCCTCCTATTTGTCTACGGTGGAGGGCATTGGATTTGCCATTCCCTCTGCCGTGGTGAAAGAAGTTTCCGATCAGCTCATAGCCCAGGGGTATGTCTCGGGAGAACCTACCATAGGCATTATGGCAGGCAGCGTCAGTGAGGAAGCCAGGAGCCTGTATGGCCTCCCTGATGGACTGTATGTAAGCAGCGTGCAGGAGGGGTCTGACGCGCTGGAGAAGGGCCTTCAGGAGGGAGACGTGATTACGGCGGTGAACGGCATTCCAGTCAATTCGGTGGCACAAGTGAACGAAATCAAGGAAGAGCTGGAAGTGGGGGACACCATGGATTTTACGGTTTATCGCGACGGGGAGGAATTGGAGATGACCATAGCCCTGGTTGACAAAGGAGATGTGCAGTAAGCCATAGTGCCCAGGCGGAACAGGAAGTGCCGGCTGGATCCAGGATGGTGAAGGCTCAAGCCGCCCGCGGGTCCAAACCTTGGTGAGGGATAGGGGTTTCAGAGGACAATTCTTAGGTTCCCTGATCTTTCCCGATACGCCGCTTGGCACTGTATTCGAGGTCCCGGAGGCGGCGTATGATACCATCGGCGTAATTTGCGGCGCTCTCCCGGATGGTGTCCAGATACTGCTGGCCGATACCTGCCTCGCCGTAGCGGAGTACATTTTCGATCACGGTATCGTCTATTGCGGGGCCAAGCTGCCGCGTCAGCTTCTCCCGCACGGCCAATGTGCACTGGTAGGTGCCGTACTTTTCAAAAAGTATCTCGGCTGGGGATTGTCCTGCCGCTTGCTATACATGATGTTTCTGGGGGCTGCTGCCGCTGAGCAAATTCCTGGTCCCAGAAAATTCCCGGAGGTGGTCCGGAACAGCGGAAAAGCCCTGGAGATAAACCTCCGCCGGAAAACGGCTCTCCCCGAAAGGAGAAATCCGTGCTGCCCTTCTGGTGCAGATACGTCTTGAAGCTGTCCGTCTGTTCGCTCACCCAGGTGAGAGAGGCCCACGGCTAGGTAAACGTGGGCTGACGTGAGATTACAGAAACAGGGGCTCCACCGCGGCGGCGAGGCTCAGAATGGAATAATCCTGATCCCATGTCCTGTCTGTCATAAATTCCTTGTGGTCATTCCCGATGATGAGGGGCCATCATAGACGAGCAGATTGCTCTTGGAGGTCGACGGTCCTAGGCGGTTACGCTGGTTTGAAAGCAGGCGTGGGCCGTCTTGATATTGCCAAAACCAGGGGTCAGATTCCGATACGATGGGACGGAACATGCCTTGGGTATTGATTAAAAATAAGCAGCAAATAGCGGCCTGTGATTTCTTGGCATATTGCGCTCCAACTGGCCAGTAGAGCCCGTTTCAACTGCCCGGAAGACCCGATTCGACTGGTAATCTTAAATTACCATATTAATATGCATATGGCACAACAAAAAGTCTCAGCACAAGCTTTCCGTGACTTCATCGGTCGGCAAGGCCGCCGCTGTCCTCTGCGGTCCGGTCATCTGACCTTTTAGGAGAGCACTGCGTCGGTGTCGGACTGTCAGTCTCTTCCGCAGTACAGGTGATTTTATCAGCGGCTCTGGCAGTCAGAAAAGCCGCTATATCGCACGCCAGTTCTGTATCTGGAGTTCGGAATGTGTTGCCAGCGTCATGAAGACCACCCAGGCTCTTCCCTTATGCCAAGGGGTTCAAAGAAACGGACTTGACCACCAAAGCACCCTCCCCGCCATCTACTGGTTTTGGCATCTCTAGGGGGTTCAAAGACTGTGCAATTGCCGGCGTAGGCCCCCGGTTTCTTTCATAGACCGGGCGGTTCAAAGGGGTAGCTCCGTCAGTCAGGAAGCTTGTCTGTGCCATCCGTCAGTCTGACATCTGGGCTGTTCAGCTGGGAAAAAAGCCCGGCGCAGACCACTCAGTCTCTTTCAGCAGGCTCAGACGTTTCAAATAGGTAACTTGAGCTGTCAGAGACCTGCCAGTCTCATCCACCGGTCCGGCATTTGGGCTCAGAGGTATCGCAACTGAATCATGAGCACGCAGTCGCTTCCAGCGATCCAAGAAGT
>CAZGAM010000034.1:0-16182 GCA_964523685.1 uncultured Oscillospiraceae bacterium
TCCGTTTAGCAACCGCTCTCTCCTTAAATAGTATTCCTATCGGATAAATAGGTTTGACACGGATAGTATAATACAGATGCCGCACATTGTCAAAGACTTTGGCTCTCCCTGCAGGCCTCGTGTGTTTGTACAAGACGCTGAGGGGCCCTCTGCGGAAAGGGAAGCGACGTCTGCCGGGCCATCGCCTGGAAGGAAGCAGCTTTTCTCTGGAGGTATTCCGGCATAATGCGCAGGGCGGACAGATACCCTATCTCCATCCAGGGAATCAGGAAAGGAATACAGGTGCAGCTTCTGTCGTTATGCGAAGGACTGTGGCGGCCGCTCTGCATTTGCCAGGGGGGAAAATCCCCGCTACTTTTCAAGTCGCCGGATCTTCAGATGCCATAAGGACTCCACCCACAAAAAAGTAGATACACTCAACGGGGAAGTCCTCCGGAGAGAAGGAAGCGGCAGGCCGCAGCATACTGGCAGCGCCTTCCGAAAAAGACAACCCTGCAGGCCAGCCACAAAAAGAAGAGCTGTCGGTCGAATGGAAAGAACCAGGTAAGTCTGTCGTCACGCAAAAGAGGAAGCGAAGCCGTCCCAAGGGGAGACTCAACAACAAAACGCTCGAGCGTATAGCCCGGGAAGAGCAGGAGAAACTGCGCGCGGCAACGAACCCGGCGCCGCAGCCGCAAAAGCGGTGCAGAGGGCGGTCGAAAGGGGGCAAACCAAGCCGGCAGCTCCGCCTGTGAAAAGACCCGGGGAATGCCCAGAAAGAATGCGACATGAACCAATATGACGGTGCTGACCTTCTGAAGTCAATAAACAAGGCATTTCCTCCAAAAAAACATTCTTTGTATTCATTAGATTCGCAGGATAGTGTTGAAGTCAATAAATAGTTTATAGTTGTATAGTTGAGGAAGGAAATCAAGACAGGATGGATAGAAGGAGACATGTTTGTGCAGTTCCCCCTATTTTTTAGGGTTTTCCCTGTCAGAAGGGAAGAGACAGCGTGCGGGGAAAGTTTCCCTCTGGATCCGGAACCAGGAGCAAGGCGGGCAGGGCATTCCCCTTCCCCGCAACTTGACAGTCTGCAGGAGAGAGAATATAATTGAAAAAAGACGGGAATACACTTTCTTTTTGAAGAGTGCAACTGTGAAAAGGAAGGACAGACGGAGCTGCAGGGGAGCGGCCTGGCAAAGCAGCGGGATTTTGACTGGTCGAGCCCCAGAACAAAGAAGGAACGGCTTTCCAGCAGGGGAACACAACAGGAAAGCGACAGTACGAAGAGGCGGTTTCGAGCAGAAACCATTTTTTCAGATGGGAGAAAGGATAGCGCATATGGCAGTGGAAATATCTCTGACAGGGAAGAATGCGATTGTGACCGGCGGAGCCCGGGGAATGGGGTTTGAGACCGCCAAACTTCTTGCGCAGGCTGGTGCGAATGTCATGATCTGCGATATAAATGGGGAGGCGGCGGAAAAAGCAGCCGGGGAACTTGCTTCCCACAGCGGCGTCCGGACTCTTTCTTTTCCCTGTGATGTGACGAAAAAGGGGCAGGTAGAGGATATGGTTTCTGCCGCCGTAAAGGCTTTTGGCAGAATAGACATCTTAAATCATATCGCGGGGACGAGCACCAAGGTCGATTTCCTGGAGATGACGGAAGACGTATACGACCTTATGATGGACTTGAACGCCAAGGGAACTTTTCTCGTGGATCAGGCGGTGCTGCGGGTGATGGTGGAGCAAAAAGCGGGGAAGATTGTAAATATGTCTTCCATGTCGGGCAAAGAAGGATATCCCACGAATGTTGCCTATACCGCCTCTAAATTTGCTGTAACCGGCATGACCCAGGCTATTGCGAAATATGCGGCTCCGTACCATATTAATGTGAATTGTGTCTGTCCGGGGATCGTCCGCACACAGATCTGGGAGCGGCTGCTGGCTGACGTGAAAGAGGCGGGAGGAGATCCGGATGCCTACTGGGACGAGCGGATTGGCGCCATTCCCCTGAAACGGCCCCAGACCATGGAAGATATCGCGCATATGTTCCTTTACCTGTCGTCCTCCTGGGCAGACAATATGACAGGGCAGGCAATTAATGTCACAGGCGGACTGATTTTACACTGAAACAGCCTGAACGGCACTCGACCGAGTGCTGTCCAGAGGGAGCACAAAAAAAGGAATGCAGCAGTTTTTGCAGACAGAAGGGGGAGGCTTTGCCGTGAAAGAAAAGAAACAAGCGGATATCGGCCTGATTGGTCTGGCAGTCATGGGAGAAAATCTGGTCATGAATATGGCCAACCATGGCTTCACAGTGGCGGTATTCAACCGCACGGTTGAAAAAGTAGATCACTTTGTTCAGGGGCGCGGCGCAGGGAAAAGCATTCTCGGCACCCATTCTCTGGCAGAACTGGCAGGCAGCCTGAGTCGGCCCCGGAAAGTGATGATGATGGTAAAGGCGGGGCAGGCGGTAGATGACCTGATCGAACAGCTGATTCCATTGCTGGAGCCGGGTGATATTCTGATCGATGGCGGAAACAGTACCTTCTCGGACACGATCCGCCGTACGGCTTATGTAGAGAGCAAGGGACTTCTCTATGTGGGTACCGGGGTATCCGGCGGAGAAGAGGGCGCTCTTCATGGTCCATCTCTCATGCCGGGCGGATCTCCTGCGGCTTGGGACGCGGTGAAACCGATTTTTCAGACGATCTGCGCCAAAGTGGAAGGGGATGTCCCCTGCTGCGACTGGGTAGGCGAAAACGGTGCGGGTCATTTTGTGAAGATGGTTCACAACGGCATTGAATACGGCGATATGCAGCTGATTTGCGAGGCGTATCAGTTGATGCGGGACGGCCTGCACATGACAAATCAGCAGATGAGTGAGGTGTTCCAGGCCTGGAACAAGACGGAACTGGACAGCTACCTCATTGAAATCACCCAGAACATTCTGGCTTATAAGGATGAAAAAGGCGAGGCTACCCTGGATCATATCCTGGACACCGCCGGCCAGAAGGGGACAGGCAAATGGACAGCCATGACGGCTTTGGATGAAGGCGTGCCGCTGACGTTGATTGGGGAGGCTGTGTTTGCCCGGTACCTGTCTGCCATGAAAGAGGAGCGCACTGTGGCGGCAGAACAGTTCCCCCGCCCGGAGAGGAGTGAACCGGCTGACCGGGACCAGCTGATCGAGCAGATCAGGCAGGCTCTGTATGCTTCCAAGATCATCTCCTATACCCAGGGGTATACCCTTATGACCGCAGCTGCCAAAAAATACGGCTGGAATCTGAATTACGGAGGCATCGCTCTGATGTGGAGAGGGGGCTGCATTATCCGCAGTGTATTTTTGGGACACATCAAAGAAGCCTATGACAGGAATCCTGGCCTGCAGAACCTGCTCATGGACGAGTATTTTGCCCAGGCGGTTCGCAGCGCACTGCCAGCCTGGCGAAAAGTGATAGCCTTTGCCGTGGAGAACGGCATTCCAGTACCGGCTTTTTCCGCGGCTCTCAGTTATTTTGACGGCTATACCACTGCCAGCCTTCCGGCGAATCTGCTGCAGGCGCAGCGGGACTATTTTGGCGCGCACACCTATGAGCGCACAGATGCCCCCAGAGGCCAGTTTTTCCATACGGACTGGACCGGCCACGGCGGTACGACGACTTCCAACAGCTATCAGGCCTGATAGACAAAAAGCCTTGGCGGATTCGCTTTTGAAATCCATACGGAGCAGATTGATTGGGAAAGAGAGTTTCTGCTGTTTCGCAGTGTAAAGCTTGTGAAGTGCGCAAAGTGCAAAGGAGAATGTGCTGCCTATCTGTCAGATAACATGCCGATATGGTGACAAAAGCCAACAAAGACAAGAAGCGGGAGGATTGACACGTGCCAAGCTGCCCTTCAGGCGAAGAACAGTGCCGTGTGCAGTGTTTGCGGTACTCCATTTGGGCTGCCGGCAGCGTCGTAACGTGTTCTTCCTTACCGGGAAAACGGGCAACAGCAGAGACTACGAAACTCAGTAGTGTTCCAACGCAGCAGACAGGCGGAATGGCCTTTTTGCAGAAGGGAGTCTTTCCGCTCCGGCGTCTGGAAAACCCTACTTTCCACGGTGATTTAACAATTTGTTCAAAAAAGTCACAGAATTCATTGACAAATTGGCGGGAGAGAATTAAAATTATAGCGGTCGTTTGCTGGTCCGAATAACTGAGCAGCCCCACCAGATGGTTTAGCTGGCCTGGCATAAATAGGCGATTGCCCGGGAAAATGCGGGGAAGCGCTGCTGAAGACAAGACCGGCAAAATGGGCAATTTCTGGCTCCGAAAGCGTTCAGAGAAAGGACAAAAGGGCTCTTTCCTTCCTCCTGCGGAGGGAGGGAATTCTATTTCAAAGCTTTCGCTTCGCAGAGAAAAGGCGAAAGGCGGCGGAAGCCATTGGGCTTTTGGCAACCCATCAAATTTGAAATCCTCGATGTTTACGTATCGTGGGAATGCCGAATATTGTATGGAGTGAGGCGCTTGTCCTGCAGGGTCCCTACCGGCCGGGTCGTGTCATCTGAACAGCCGGAGGGGTTGCAGTTAGGGTGGCCGAGGCCTGCATTATTCCGATTCCGACGAGTTTTTATAGGAGGAACAATATGTAAAGAGCACTTGCTCTGATTCTCGCTCTTGGTATGGTATTTGCCCTTGCTGGCTGCGGCGGTGGAGATAAGTCCAGCCCCACAGAAGCGCCGGCGGAGGAGACCGCGGCTGCGGAGGAAGCCGAAGAGACGGCAGCGGCGGAGGGAGCCGAATAATTTTGAACAGCGTCTGAGAAAGGAATTGCTTCCAGGCATCCGGCGCAGCCCGAAAAGGGTCGAAATTCTGTTTCCGGCGGTCTGGACCATTTTCACATGTCTTTTCAAGTATTATTATAGGAGGAACAATATGAAAAGAGCACTTGCACTGATTCTCGCTCTTGTAATGGTGTTTGCCCTTGCTGGCTGCGGCGGTGGAGGCGGCTCCAGCGCAACAGAAGCACCGGAAGAGACCGAGGCAGCGGCAGAAGAGACCGCGGCGGCTGAAGAAGAAGCCGAGGAGACCGCAGCGGCTGAGGAAGAAGCGGCGGAAGAGACCGCGGCGGCTGAGGAAGAAGCGGCAGAAGAGACCGCAGCGGCTGAGGAAGAAGCGGCGGAAGAGACCGCGGCAGCCGAGGAAACCGCAGCGGCTGAGGAAGAAGCCTCGGCAGAAGAGACTGCAGCGGCTGAGGAAGAAGCGGCGGAAGAGACCGCAGCTGCAGAGGAGATCGCAACTGAAGAAGAGGAAGCAGTAGCGGAAGCGCCCGCGGAGGAGACCGCGGCAGTCGAGGAAGAAGCGGCGGAAGAGACCGCGGCAGCCGAGGAAGAAGCGGCAGAAGAGACCGCAGCGGCTGAGGAAGAAGCGGCGGAAGAAACCGAGGCGACTGAGGAAGAGCCTGCAGCAGCTGAAGAGGAAGAAACTACGACCTTGGAAGAGGCTCCAGCAGATGAAGCGGAAGCTGATGCGGAAGCAGAACCTGCCGCTGACGCGAACTATGATGAAGTTACCATTCGTGCGGCCCATGGTGCTGCAGAGACCACTTCTGAGAACTTGAGCTTTGAGAAGTTCAAAGAGCTGGTGGAGGAGAAATCCGGCGGCAAGGTCAAGGTTGAGATCTATCCCAACCAGCAGATGGGCGGCGACCGGGAGTACACAGAGTCCGTACAGCAGGGCAACCTGGAAATGGGCGGCCCGTCCAGTGCGAACGCAGCTCCTTTTGCTCCGGCACTGAATGCTTTTGAAACTCCGTTCATGGTTGGCGACCGTGAGACAATCTATAAGGCACTGGACAGTGATGCCGGTCAGGCAATTTTGGATTCTATGGAAGAAGTTGGCCTGAAGGGTCTGGGTTATTATGAAAACGGCTTCCGTCACCTGACCACCAACAAGGATATTGAGACCCTGGATGACCTGAAGGGCTTGAAGATCCGCGTGATGGAGAACGACATCCATCTGGCGATTTGGACAGCTCTGGGCGCCAACCCCGGACCTCTTGCCTTCGGCGAGCTGTATACGGCCCTGCAGCAGAAGTCCTTTGACGCACAGGAGAACCCTGCTGAGCTGATTTACAATACCAAGTTCTTCGAGGTACAGGATCACGTATATCTGACCAGCCATATCTATACTCCGTACGTGATTTATATAGGCCTTGATTTCTGGAACAGCCTGAATGCGGATACGCAGGCACTGATTCTGGAGTGCATGGATGAGTCCGTCGCTTACTGCCGTGAGATCAGCGCGGACAACGAGCAGGCCTGCTTTGACAACATCAACGCCTCCGGTGTCAGCAAGACCTATGAAGTCAGTGATGAGCTGCATGAGGCAATGGTGAAGGCTTGCGCCGATGCCGGCATTTACGACATGGTCAAGGAAGCTGCCGGCGGCACCTATGCGGAAGATCTGTGGGCAGCCTGCGACTTTACACCTCCCACAGCAGCAGAGTGATCGCAAGGATGATCTTTCTGACAGAATCTAAATAAAAAACCTGGAGAGGCGGGGCCACCGGTTCACGTCGGAGGACCCCGCCTCTTTTTTGTTGTCACAGCGAACGCCGTAGTACCCCGCCTAAAAAGGCGGAGTGAGGTGAATAATTTAAAAAGGAGGCAAGGCAAGCGGGATGAAAGTACTGCATTTTCTGGACGAACACTTCGAGAGAATCCTATGTACTGCGTTTCTGGCGATTATGAGTTTCGTCATTGTACTTCAGGTCTTTTTCCGCTATGTTCTAAACAACTCCCTGTCCTGGTCAGAGGAGCTGGCCCGTTACCTGTTTATCTGGCTCGTTGAGATTGGTATCCCTTACGGCATAAAGATGGATAAGCATATTTGCGTGGATGCCGTGTATTCTTTCCTGCCAAAAAAAATCAAGAAGGGTTATGCGATCGTCGGATATGTTCTAACCCTGCTCTTTGCCCTTGCCGTGGTTTATTATGGTATTCAGGTAGTGGGTATGCAGGCAGCTAGCGGTCAGGTTTCTCCGGCTATGCATGTTCCCATGACGATCGTCTATGCCGCTCCAGTGGTAGGATTTTCCCTTAGCGCTATCCGGTTAATTCAGCGTATTTATCTTACGGCAAAATACGGTGTAGCGGAAGGGCCGGGAAGCGAAGAAAGCGAAAAGGAGGCATGAGATATGGTTGTAGCAATATTATTCGGCTCCTTTGCCATTTTTCTGATTCTGCGTGTTCCTATCGGTATCTCTCTTGGTATGGCCAGCCTGGTGGCGATCTTTACCAGCGGCGTGGTGAAGCCGACGTATCTGGCTCAGGGCCTGGTAACAGGAAATGACTCCTTCCCTCTGATGGCAGTGCCGTTTTTCGTGCTGGCCGGCGAGCTGATGGCGACCGGCGGCATCAGTCGACGACTATTAAATATCGCAGATGCATTTTTGGGCCGACAATACGGCGGTACCGCTCTGGTTACCGTCGTGGCGTGTATGATTTTCGCAGCGATTTCCGGTTCCGGCCCGGCCACCGTGGCTGCGATTGGCGGTCTGACAATCCCCAGCATGCTCAGACAGAAATATGACAAGCCCTTCGCGGGAGCCATAACCGCCGCAGCCGGCTCTATCGGTGTTATTATCCCGCCGTCCATTCCCATGGTGATGTACTGCGTGGCCACCGGCGCCTCGGTGGGTGCTCTGTTCCTGGCCGGCGTGATTCCCGGAATCCTGATTGGTGTTTCTCTGTGCATCTATTCCTACTTCTACTGCAGAAAGCGCAAGTATATCAATCCGGAGGCGGAACCCTTCTCCTGGAAGAATGTGGGACATGCCCTTTTGGATGGGATCTGGGCCCTTCTGGTGCCCGGGATCATTCTGGGCGGCATCTACGGCGGCATTTTCACCCCGACAGAGGCTGCCGCTGTGGCAGTAGCCTACGGCTTGATTGTAGGCCTGTTTGTATATAAGGACCTGAAGTTAAAGGATCTGTATCGGATCTTCAGTAACGCGGCTTTGACCACCGCGACCATTTTGATTATTCTGGGTACCGCCACCACATTCGGCCGTATCCTGACCCTGCAGCGCATCCCCACCATCATTGGTGAATTCTTCTCCTCCATTACCAACAGCCGGATCGTCATGCTGATTCTCATCAATATCCTGCTGCTGATTGTGGGCTGCTTCATGGAGACAAATGCTGCGATCATCATTCTGGCCCCCATTTTCCTGCCTATCGTGCAGGCAATGGGCGTAGACCCCATTCACTTTGGCGTGATTATGGTTGTGAACCTGGCAATCGGCTTCGTGACGCCTCCTCTGGGTGTAAACCTGTTTGTGTCTTGCAACGTGGCCAATGCCAGCCTGGGACAGATATGTAAGGGAATTGTGCCCATTTTGGTCGTCATGATTGTCGACCTGATTTTGATTACGTATCTGCCGCCTCTGTCTACGTTCCTGGCCGGTCTGCTGTAGTTCTGTGTTGAATTGAGAGCCGTCCCCCAGGACGGCTCTTTTCAAATTTATTGATGCAGATTCTGCCCGTCGGGTGGGCTGAAAACAGAAATCAGCGTGCCGGCGGATCAATGGTGCCCGGCGCGGGGAGCCGCTTTCCCGTGCCGGACAACGCAGGTTCCAACCTGCAATTGTAAAAAACTGACAAAACCGAAGAACAAATTTTGGCTTTTCAACCGAAGAAAGACAGGCGCTAGTTTGTTGACTTTGTACAGTATTTTTGTTAAAATTACTGTATGTTTGGAAATTCTGTTCTTTTTCTCGCGGATAGAGAAAACCAGAAAAGTCAGACGGAGCAAAATCGACGACGGGTAGATTTCTGCCCTATCTCCGCAGAAGGGGAATTCCACCCGGAATTTGAATTTTGAATAAGGAGAATGATTCTATGGAAACCATTACCGATCTCATTAAGGATGTCCCCATTCCCAAGATGGTAAGAATCAGGGAACTGTACGACGACACCCATATTCCGGAAGAGGAAATTCCCTCCATCATCCGCAAAGAGATGGATCAGCCGGATCTGGGAGGAAAGATTTTGCCCGGGATGAAAATCGCCATTACCTGCGGCAGCCGGGGCATTAACCATTATGCGCTGATGGCCCGTACCATCGTGGATTATGTGCGTTCCCGTGGCGCGGAGCCCTATATAGTAGCTGCTATGGGGAGCCACGGCGGAGCCACAGCCCAGGGACAGTTGGATATTCTTCACGATTACGGCGTCACGGAAGAGAGCATGGGCTGCCCGGTGAAGAGCTCGATGGAAGTGGTGCAGATCGGTACGTCTGAGGTGCGCCATCAGCCGGTCTTTATTGACAAGAATGCCTCCCAGGCGGACGGCATTGTCCTGTTTAACCGCATTAAGCCTCACACCTCCTATCGGGGTCCCTATGAGAGCGGCCTGATGAAGATGATGGCTATCGGCCTGGGAAAGCAGGTGGGAGCCCGTACGATCCACAAGCAGAGCCCCTACATTATGCATGAGTTGATTGAGGAATATGGCAAGTGTATTCTGAACAACGCGCCGGTTCTGGGCGGGATCGCGATTATTGAGAACGCCTACGATGATACCTATTTAATTAAAGGTTTGAGCAAGCAGGGAATCATTGAGGAAGAGCCCAAGCTGAAGGAAATCTCCTATAAGACCATCGCCCATCTTCTTTTTGATGAGTGCGACGTGCTGGTAGTGGATAAGATCGGTAAGAACATCAGCGGCGACGGGATGGATCCCAACGTCTCCGGCCGGTTTGTGACCCCGGATATCTGTAAAGGCGGGATTGATGCGGAGAAAGTGGTCATACTGGATATCACCGATGAGACCCACGGAAATGCCCAGGGCATCGGTCTGGCGGAAGTGACGACCCGGCGGCTGGTGAACCGGATGAAGCTGGAGATGACCTATCCGACCGGCGTGACCAACACCTTCCTGCATCTGGTGAAGATCCCCATGATCATGGATAACGACCGGGAAGCCATCCAGGTGGCGCTGTGCTCCTGCCCGTGCGCGGAAGACCAGGACAACCTGAAGTTGATCCGCATTCCCAGTACGGCTCACATCGGGGAGATCGAGATCTCCGAAGCGCTCCTTCCGCAGGCAAAGGCGAATCCCCATATTGAGATTCTCACGGAACCCTATGATCTGCCGTTTGACGAAAACGGAAATCTGTTTTGAGTTAGTGTAGGAGGATATGCGACCATGCGCAACGCAATGATTATTGACCCTGCCGATGACGTGGTGGTAGCCATTGAGCAGATCCATCAGGGCGATACGGTGGAGTACGTTCTGGAGGGGCAGACCCTTCAGTTCCCCGCGGCAGAAGATGTGACGATTTATCACAAGATTGCCCGGCGGGACATTCCCAAGGGAGCGCCTATATCCAAGTACGGCCAGCACATCGGCATCGCGGCCTGCGATATCAAAACAGGTCAGCATGTGCATGTGCACAACGTAGAAAGTCACCGGGAAAATCTAGGCTGAAAAGGAGAGAAGATCATGAAGTTTTACGGTTACAGGCGGCCGGACGGCCGCGTGGGTGTGCGCAATCATGTGCTGATTCTGCCCGCCAGCGTGTGTGCTTCGGATACAACCCGCCTTATTGCTCAGCAGGTCAACGGTGCGGTTACTTTCAATAACCAGAACGGCTGCTCTCAGGTGACTTCTGACCAGCAGCTGACTATGGATGTGATGGCCGGCTACGCGGCCAATCCCAATGTATACGGAACAGTGGTTGTGTCCCTGGGTTGCGAGAACTGCCAGATGGACCTGGTAGTTAAGGCCATTCAGGAGCGGACCAACAAGCCCCTCCAGCAGGTGATTATTCAGGAAGTGGGCGGCACCATCAAGGCGGTGGATATCGCTACCCGCTACGCCCGGGAGATGGTGGAGCAGGCGTCCTTGCTGCAGAAGGAAGAGTTCCCCATGTCGGAGCTCATTCTGGGCACTGAATGCGGCGGCAGCGATCCGACCAGCGGCCTGGCGGCCAATCCCCTGATCGGCCAGCTGAGCGATATGCTGGTGGCAGACGGAGGAACCTCCATTTTAAGTGAGACCACAGAGTTTATCGGGGCAGAGCACATCCTGGCCCAGCGGGCGGTCAACCAGCAGGTGCACGACCGGGTCCTGGGCATTGTGCACCGCTATGAGGATGCCCTTCGCCTGGTAGGCGAGGAAGTGCGGGTAGGCAATCCCTCTCCCGGCAACAAGGCAGGCGGACTGACCACCCTGGAGGAGAAGAGTCTGGGCTGCATCCACAAGGGCGGCCACAGCCCGGTCAACGCGGTCTACGACTACGCCAAGCAGGTGGAGTCCCACGGCGGTCTGGTGATCATGGATACCCCGGGCAATGACCCCTCTTCCGTGGCGGCGATGGTGGCCGGGGGAGCCCAGGTAGTGGTCTTCTCCACCGGACGCGGCTCGCCAACCGGCAACCCCATTGTTCCAGTCATTAAAATCACCGGAAACCGGCAGACTTTTGCCAAGATGGAGGACAACATTGACCTGGATGCCTCTCCCATTATCTATGGTACCAAGACCATGGAGGAGATGGGCGATGAGATTTATACGATGCTCCAGCAGGTGGCCTGCGGCAAGAAGACCAAGGCGGAAGCCCTAGGTTTTACCGAGATGGCTATTGCCCGCGTGTGCAACTATGTATGATGACGCCAAAGTCTGAAGAAAGGAAGATTTTCATAGATGGGGAAAAAATATGAAGTAATGGACGGAAACGGCGCTGCGGCGTATTCCGCCTACGCCTTTACGGAAGTCGCAGCCATCTACCCCATCACCCCCTCCTCCCCGATGGCGGAGAAGGTGGATGAATGGGCAGCTAAAGGGAGGAAGAATCTGTTCGGCGCTCCGGTCGATGTGATCCAGATGCAGTCGGAGGCGGGCGCTTCCGGCACGTGCCACGGCTCTCTGCAGGCGGGTGCTCTGACCACCACCTTCACCTCCGCCCAGGGCCTGATGCTGATGATTCCGGCCATGTACGCCATGGGCGGGCAGTTCCTCCCCAGCGTCATGCATATTGCCTCCCGCACCGTCACTACGAACCACCACTCTATTTTTGGAGACCACAGCGACTTTATGACCTGCCGGACCACCGGCTACGCCATGCTCATGAGTTCCTCCCCCCAGGAGTGCATGGATCTGGCAGCGGTCGCCCACCTGTCGGCCATCAAAGCCAGATACGCCTTTATGCACTGCTTTGACGGCTTCCGCACCTCCCATGAGATGCAGCGCATTGAAGCGCTGGATTATGAGGACCTGCGGGGCCTGCTGGATATGGACGCGGTCCAGGCTTACCGGGCCCAGGCTCTGAACCCGGAGCACCCTTCGATTCGCGGTGTGAACACCAACCCGGATGTGTACTTCCAGGCCAAAGAGGGCGGAAACCTGCGCACTGCCGCCGTGCCCGAGATTGTAGAACACTACATGGAAGAGATCAACAAGCTCACAGGCCGGGACTACCATCTGTTTAACTATTACGGCGCCCCTGATGCGGAGGAATGCATTGTCATCATGTGCTCCGGCTCGGAGGCCGTCAAGGAGACCGTAGATTACCTGAACAGCAAGGGCCGCAAGGTTGGCATGGTGCAGGTGCACCTCTATCGCCCCTTCTCCGTAGAACATCTGGCGGCAGCAATCCCCGCCTCGGTGAAAAAGATCGCGGTGCTGGACCGGTCCAAGGAGATGGGATCCGTAGGTGAGCCTCTCTATCTGGATGTGGTCACAGCGCTCAACCAGGCCGGCCGCGGCGATATCAGGGTAGTGGGCGGCCGGTACGGCCTGTCCAGCAAGGATACGACCCCCGGCCAGTTTATCGCTGTCTTTGACGAGCTGAAGAAGGATCAGCCCAAGAACGGCTTCACCATCGGCATCAACGACGACGTAACCCACCTGTCCCTCGACTATGAGGAGATCGAGCTGGAGCATCCCGGCGAGGTGTCCTGCAAACTGTGGGGTCTGGGCGGCGACGGCACCGTAGGAGCCAACAAGAACGCCATCAGCACCATCGGCCTCATTGCCGGCAAGTATGCTCAGGCGTACTTCTCTTACGACTCCATGAAGTCCGGCGGCCTGACGCAGAGCCACCTGCGTTTTGGCGATACGCCTATCCGCTCTACCTATCTGGTGTCCCATGCCGACTTCGTGGCGGTGCATGCCCCCACCTACGTGGATAAGTACGACACCACCGAGGATCTGAAAGAGGGCGGGATCTTCCTTCTGAATTGCCCCTGGTCCGCGGAGGAGCTGGACAAGCGCCTGCCCGCCAAGATGAAGAGGGATCTGGCCCGGAAGCACGCGCAGTTCTATATCATTGACGCGGCCAAGATCGCAGAGGAAATCGGTCTGGGCAAGCGGACGAACAGCATCCTGCAGGCAGCCTTCTTTGCTCTGACCAAGGTTATCCCCCTGGATCTGGCTGTTGAGGATATGAAGAAGAATAACTACAATTCTTACTTCAAGAAAGCCGGTCAGAAGATCGTGGATCTGAACAACCAGGCGGTGGACGCGGGAATCAACGCAGCCGTGAAGGTGGATATTCCTTCCTCCTGGGCGGATGCAGCTGACGTGTCGGTGCCCGAAGTGGAGTCTACCCCGATGGTGAAGGATCTGATTGATCCGATGAGCCGTCAGCAGGGCGACAAGCTGCCTGTGTCCGTGTTTACGAAATATGGCGCAGAGACGGGTACATGGGAAAATGGTACGAGTCTGTACTCCAAGCGGGGTGTGGCTACGGTGGTTCCCAAGTGGAACAGCGCCGCCTGCATCCAGTGCAATCGCTGCGTCATGTGCTGCCCCCATGCCGCATTGCGCCCTGTGCTGCTCAGCGACGAAGAGATCAAAGAAGTGCCTGCCGGATTTGAGACGGTGCCTGCCAAGGGTCTGGGGAAAGACGCCCCCAAGTACCATTTCCGCATGCAGGTTTCCCCCTATGACTGCCTGAGCTGCGGCGTGTGCCTGACCCAGTGCCCGGCAAAGGATGCTCTGGTAATGACGCCTTTCGAGGAGATGAAGCCGGAGCAGGAACTGTTCGACAAGGTGGCCATGGACGAAAAGTACCTCAAGCCCGATATCATCAGCGACAAGGATGTGAAGCATCTGGGCTTCTCCAAGCCGTACTTCCAGTTCTCTGCGGCCTGCGCAGGCTGTGCCGAGACCACCTACATCAAGCTGGTCAGCCAGCTGGTGGGCGAGAGGGAGTTCGTAGGCAACGCAGCAGGCTGCTCCTCCGCAGTCAGCAGCGGGCTGCCCACCCTGCCCTACTGCCGGAATCAGCGCGGATTCGGACCGGCTTACGAGCACTCTCTGTTTGAAGACAACGCCGAGTTTGTCTATGGCTATTTCCACGCCAACGATTCCATCCGCAAGGAACTGGTGCTGCGCTTGGAGACCCTGAAGGAAGCCGGCACGGCGGTAGAGGCCATCGACAATTATCTGGCAAATTGGCAGGATAAGGCCAAGACCCGGGCCGTGACGGATGCACTGGTAGCGGCTCTGGAGGGTGAGACCTCTCCGGAAGCGCAGTATGTGGTGAAGAATAAGGAATTCCTCTCCAAGAAGTCCTACTGGGCCATCGGCGGGGACGGCTGGGCGTACGATATCGGTTACGGCGGCATCGACCATGTGATGGCGCAGAACCGGGATGTGAATCTGCTGGTGCTGGATACGGAGGTCTACTCCAATACCGGCGGCCAGTCCTCCAAAGCCACCAATACTTCTGCGGTAGCGAAGTTTGCCGCCGGTGGCAAGCAGGTTGCGAAGAAAGATCTGGGAGCACTTCTCATGACCTACGGCTATGTCTATGTGGCGCAGGTAGCTATGGGAGCGGATCAGGCTCAGACCCTGAAGGCAATTCGGGAGGCGGAAGAGTATCCCGGACCATCCATTGTCATCTGCTACTGCCCGTGCCTGGAGCACCACATCAAGGCCGGCATGAGCTGCACTCAGACCGAGATGAAGAAGGCAGTGGAGTGCGGATACTGGCATCTGTATCGCTATGATCCGCGCCGGACCGCAGAGGGGAAGAACCCCTTCCAGCTGGATTCTCCCGAGCCGGATTACAGCAAGGTCATGGAGTTCCTGATGGGGGAGAACCGGTATGCTTCCCTGAAGAACAGCTTCCCGGACAAGGCAGACGCCCTCTACGCCAAGGAAGTAGAAGATGTAAAAGCCCGTTACGCCAAATATAAGAAGATGGCGGAAGGCTGAAGCTTTTCCCGTCCCATGAGGAGCGGGATCGTTTTTGAATCGTATCCCAGGGGTGCCGTATCATAGTGCCCCTGGGATTCAGCCAGATCCCAAGAGAACCGAAAATCTCGTGACCCGCCCGCCAGCCCGACGGGCGGGATGGATATAAGGAGGAAATATGAGTACCATCCAATATGAAAAACAGGACAATATTGGCATTATTACCATTAACCGGCCGGAAGCCCTTAATGCACTGAATACCGCTGTGCTCACCGATCTGGAGCAGGTCATCGGCGAGGTGGAAAAAGACAAAGAGCTGGGAGCGCTGATTCTCACGGGAGCAGGACGTTCTTTCGTGGCGGGAGCGGATATCGGCGAGCAGAGCACTATGGATCTGGCGGCAGCCCGAAAGTGGAGCCGCTGGGGATCTTCGCTGTTCCGCAGAATTGAAAAGCTGGAGATTCCCACCATCGCGGCGGTGAACGGCTTTGCCCTGGGCGGCGGCTGCGAACTGGCGATGAGCTGCGATATCATCCTGGCATCGGAAAAGGCCCGTTTTGGCCAGCCGGAAGTGGGTCTGGGCATCACACCCGGCTTCAGCGGCACCCAGAGACTTCCCCGCCGGGTAGGCGCTGCCAAGGCGAAGGAGCTCATCTTCTCCGGCAAGCATATCAAGGCTGACGAGGCCAAAGCCATTGGCTTGGTGAATGAGGTGTACCCGCCGGAAGAGCTGCTGAACGGGGCCATAGAGATGGCGAAGAGCTTTACCAAAAACGCGCCTATCGCGGTGAAGTATTCCAAGGCCTGCATTGACCGCGGCCTGCAGATGGATATAGACGATGGCATTGCCGTGGAGAACGAGCTGTTTGCCATGTGCTGTGCTACCCAGGATCAGAAAGAGGGCATGGCCGCTTTCCTGGAGAAGAGACCGGCAGTATTTCAAAATAAATAAGACAGGGAGGATCCGTATATGGCACTGAAGACGCCGAAGGAGTATATAGACAGTCTGA
>CAZGAM010000035.1:0-15811 GCA_964523685.1 uncultured Oscillospiraceae bacterium
CGCACTTCCGGACAGTCACAAGCTCCGAGGCCTATACCTCGTGAGTAGTTGACGAGATAAGCGTCAACAATCGGGAAAAAGCGGGTGTGTACTCCTTTCAGAATGATTTTCCGGAATGTTCCAGGGCAGCGGAAATAAAGCCCAGAAACAGAGGGTGAGGATGATTGGGTCGGCTTTTGAACTCCGGATGGAACTGCACACCCACAAAGAAGGGATGGTCCGGCAGTTCAATGGTCTCCACCAGATTTCCATCCGGACTGGTGCCGCTGATTACCATGCCGGCCTGCGTCAGTCTTTCCCGGTAGTCGTTGTTAAACTCGTACCGGTGCCGATGCCGTTCCGCGATTTCTTTTTTCCGATAGCATTTTTCCATCATGGTGCCGGGGGCAATGACACAGGGATAGGCCCCCAGACGCAGAGTACCGCCTTTGTTGATCTCATCATTCTGGCCGGGCATAAAATCAATAACCAAGTGGGGGGAGTACTCGTCAAATTCCCGGGAATTTGCCCTCTCCAGGCCGGCACAGTGCCGGGCAAATTCAATAACAGCTGTCTGCATACCGAGACACAGACCCAGATAGGGGATTTTCTTTTCTCTGGCAAACTGCACGGCGATGATTTTGCCCTCTATGCCCCGGTTGCCGAATCCGCCGGGAACAAGGATGCCGTCGGCACCGGCAAAGATTTCCTCTGCATTTTTCTCGGTGACCGTCTCGGAATCTACCCACTGCAGATCAATGCTGGTCCCCTTGGCGTAGCCGGCGTGTTTGAGTGCCTCGCTCACTGACAGATAGGCATCATGAAGCTGTACGTATTTGCCCACCAGGGCAATGCGCACAGTGCGGGAGAGATTGTGAATGGAGTGTACCATCGCCTTCCATTCGTTTAGATTCGGTTCTTTGGTCCAAAGGCCCAGTTCTCGGCAGACAATCAGGGAGAAATCACTCTGTTCCAGCATGAGGGGCGCCTCGTACAGGACAGGAATGGTGCGGTTTTCAATGACGCAATCCGGCTTCACGTTGCAGAACATGGCAATTTTGCGGAAAATGCCCGGGTCCTTAATGGGCTCGTCGGTGCGCAGCACAATAATATCCGGGGCAATCCCCATGCCCTGCAGCTCCTTGACGGAGTGCTGGGTGGGTTTTGTCTTGTGCTCATTGCTGCCGCTTATGAAGGGTACCAGCGTTACATGGATGTATAGTACATTCTCCTTGCCTACTTCGTGGCCTACCTGGCGGATGGCCTCCAGAAAGGGCTGGCTTTCAATATCGCCGGTGGTGCCGCCGATTTCCGTGATGACCACGTCCGCATTGGATTTCTTCCCCACATTATAAATAAATTCTTTGATCTCATTGGTGATATGGGGAATAATCTGTACGGTGGAACCGAGGTATTCACCCCGGCGTTCTTTATTCAGTACGTTCCAGTACACTTTCCCGGTGGTCAGGTTGGAGTACTTATTCAGATCCTCGTCGATGAACCGCTCATAATGGCCAAGGTCCAGGTCGGTTTCTGCGCCGTCTTCCGTCACGTATACCTCTCCGTGCTGGTAGGGGCTCATGGTGCCGGGGTCCACATTAATATAGGGATCCAGTTTCTGCGCCGCTACTTTCAGACCTCTTGATTTCAGCAGCCTTCCCAGACTGGCAGCCGTGATTCCTTTGCCCAGTCCGGAGACAACGCCACCGGTTACAAATATGTACTTTGTCATAAATATTCGGCGAGGGAACCCCATGCTGGCGCATGGGGGAGGAATCGCCACCTCCTAAATCAGGGTTGATATTCATAAGATTTTTCGGCTCGGAGCCCTACTCCTTCCACTCCTTACTAGGAAGGGAGGAGAGCCGGTTATGCATGGCGGTTGAGAGCAGGTACCTGGTGCTTGGAGAAGCAGGGCGCAGGCTCCGGGAGCCGGTATTGCATGAGGAGGATGCAGCCTGGTCCAAAGGGGGAACCAAGAGTCGCCGCCTGGCGGATGCATGGCACAGCAGCGGGGCAAAAGAGAACGTGACATGGGCAGCCTGCGTACTGGCACAGGCAGGGAAGGCAGGGCGGATGGCAGTTCCATGGGCGATAAAAGGGTCTGTCCCGTCATGGCCCCGATGTCCGCAGTCCCCTATTTCCTTTCCGCCAAAGCGCTTTCAGATCGTACCAATAGCTTGACAATAGGCCAGCTCCGCTTGAGCCTTCCATTCACGGTTTGCCTTGTCCCGCGCTTCCTCTTCCTCTTTCGTGGGCGGCGGTTTGGAAGAGGGGGGAGGGCAAGTCGGAGAATTCCGCCTATAGCCGACCTATCATTCCACAGGTGCACCTCTTCCTCTTTCGCTAAGGTGGCTTCCGTTTTCCGTCTGCCCCGTTTGGGTAAGGGCAGGAAAAGAATTTCTTTCCCAGAATTGCGTCTTTTTGCCATCGACCCTTCCAGGCCAAAGTTTTCCTGTCCTTGGAATTGGGCGGTCTGCCAGGACGGCGGGGCTTGTCCTGTGCGGCTACGCCGCTGGCAGCCGGTGCGGGTACAGGATGCTTCTCCACAGCACTTCGCTCTGCGGTTGACAGGGGCTGAGAGACGGTACTCTGCTCTGCAGCGGTATTTTGGGTTATCGGAGATTCTTCATTCCAATTCACTAAGTCATCACTTTGGAAGGCGGCATCGAAGAGCACGCCGCCAACCTGCATATTTATAAATCTGCTGAGTGTGCTGAAGTCGATGGTGCCGCCTTCGGCCTGCGGCCGGGCTTTTTCTTGGGGCTCCCACATGGGCGGCTGGGGAAGCTCTTCGAGGTCAGCTGTTATTCGTCCTTGTATCCAATCCGCCAATTGGCCCAGGGGCTTGTAACTGCCCAGTCGTAGGAACGACTTGCGCCTGCCGGCGTTCCTCTGCGACCTTTGACCCCAATAGGCATTGCCCATACTGAACCCTGCCATCTTTTGCGGGTGGCAGGTAGTGGGAAACGACCCTCCGCATTCGTATAAAATTCAGCAGCCCTCCAAAAACCAAATTAAATGAACTGCTAAACGGCTGATAATAATATAAACCGGATCACGGAGGTTGTAAATATTTATTTCGGAACAAATTTAGTTAAGCTCACAGAACTTGCCATACAACCTATGTGTCTGCGCATCTATTCCGCTGGAAGCAGAATCCCTGCCTGAATTAGGGAATTGAGCCCCGTAAAAGGAGGGCTTATTCCGCCTGGTGGCAGCACCGGCCAACCTCTCCAGGGGAAACAAAAGCGAGCAACCCCGGGGGTGAAAACGAGGCAGAAAAAAGGAAAACCGTGTGGCCAAGCCATACGGTTTTTAGGTTCCCGGCAAGTGCAGGCAGGGGGAAATCTGAAAACCACCCGGTGCCAATGGACAGGCAGGGATATCCCCACGGGCAGAGGAGGCAAGGTCCGTTCTCTCAAGCAGATCCCGCGTTCCCCGCGTCAGCAGGAAGCTGACTGCAGAGCAAAATTCTGTGAGCCTCCGCCTTATCAGCAGCGCGTGAAAGCGAGCAAGTTTGGCGGAAACTTGGTATTCGTCCAGGAGCGGGAAAAGGAACGATTGCCTGGATGGCCAGCCTGCCGGCCCCGGGGCATGGCAAGCCTGCTATCCGAATTGTGTTCCAATCCGGTCTGCGTGCCGAAAGCCCCTTCAAATTTTGCCGGAAGATAACTTTCGAATGTACCGGCGAAGCTCATCCTCGTTTCCAAACTGATAAAAATAGGCCAGCATATGCACATCTTCGACAAGCTGAATCTGCTTGTCTCTGGGAAGGCGCAGATACAGGGAAATAGCCTGGATCATGGTTTCGTCGTCTTCCTCGATCAATTCGACTTTATTCTTATCTTCGCTGTCTCTGCGGTAGTATGCCAGTGTGGCATACGGAGTATAATCACGAACAAGAAGATAATCAAGAGGAAGATTATAGGCGACACAGGTGAGGAAAAAGGAATGCATGGTAGGTTTGGCCCTATTGGTGGAGAACATATACACCAGGGACCACCGCTTGTTCACACGGATACAGCTTTGATTAATATTAAATCCAAAGACATTAGCCACGTTCAAATTGGACAGATCCACGCCGGCCATCTCAGCCAGATCGGTAAGCCGTTCCACCATGTTTATCCGATAATCCCGATAGTCGTACCAGTCCATGGCATGTTCATAGTCATATTTTTTGCACAGAGCCCTGACAGCACTTGCCTGAAAATTGGGGGGCAGTGCGCCGAGGACAGAGGCGACAAAGTCAGGCTTTTGCGTAAGAGGAATCGTCGGCTTGGTGCCCCAGAACAGCTGGTGGCAGGAGGTTTCCGCCAGATCATAGCAGGCAATGACGGTAGAGGTAGGGTTAAAGGCACGCTCCCCTTTTAAAATATGCGTAAAAAGACTGGGAGAGACTTCCAGTTTTTCTGCCATTTCTGACAGCGTATACAGTTCGTTCGATAGAGGATGGGACGTCGCCTTGAAAAGACGCCCGTCATACATATAATCGCTGATGAGATCCCGCAGCTCAGCCATACCGACATTAATGGTATTGTCGATCAAATCTTTGAATTCCGGCTGATTATAAACCAGCTTTGGTCCATATGTCAGGCCATCCTCGCTCTCCGAATAGAAATCCTTATATATAATCATGTCGATTACCCTTCCATACCCAGTTGGATTGTTTTCTTGAACATGTTATAGATCATTTCCTGTACAGGCTTAGACATCCTCATGTAGGAATCCATGAATTCTTCTGTCAGCGGATGACGGGCAAGATAGAGTATTTCGGGGGGATACCAGGTAACCCAGTGGAAGGGAATTTCAGCTGTATAGCTTAACAGCACCAGTTCCTTGAAGTCCAGGTAAGAGTCGCGATACATCCTCCGTTTAAAGTTCTCACAAAAGTCGTCCGGCAGGCTTGCAATGATCCTTTCACGGTCATTTTCCGTGAGAAACTTGATGAAAAAAGTCAACACCCGGCAAGAGGACTTGGTCTGCTGCACTTTGAGTTCCACAGGCCACTCTCCACAGAAAAACTCCGCTTCATCCACCAGATACTGGGCAACTTCCATCCCGTTGGGATAATTCTCCTGCAGAGAATCGAATTCTTCTGCAACTTGCGCATAATGCTCAGTGGGCCATTGAACAGGATATCCCAGCCCCTGGAAGATATCCTTGACCTGCAATCCGAATCGCCCTGCGTACGTCGGCAGATTTTCAAGCGTCAGTTTTTTGAATTCAGCCTTTCTGATTGCCCACGCCTTTTCCGGGCGCTGCAACTGCTTCACCAGTGCCACCCGATCCTCTTTGGAAAGGTTCGACATGGTGCAGGCATCCGAACAGATAAACTCCTCGATCTGCTGTCGGATTTCTTCGCTGATATAAACAAAATTTATGGGATTCGTACCTACTGGCATAACCGTCACCGCTCTTTTTTAGAATGATGTACCCAGGATGGGAAAATACAGGGAAACACAGGTAAAATTACCATGCACCATTGAAAACAACAAGTAGAAAAAGGAAACAAAAGGATTACAATTTGGAAACAATAGCGCAAAACAGGGGAAAAGCGTTTCAGCAGGAGGGGAGAGGCTGTGCGTAAAAAACAGCTCAGCCTACCCCGCCGGTGGTGATAAGGAGATATGTGCTGCGGCACCATCCGTACACCGGGCCTTCCTCGGATTGGTACCGGACCAGGGCCCAGTCATCTTTGTTGGCGTACACATCTACCGTTTCGCCGTTGGGCATGGAGGCAATTTCCCGGTAGTTGGTGTTCGGACCGGTGCGAAGACGAAGCGTGCTGTTCCCTTCCCCGACCACAATGGTGGCAGAAGTGGCGCTCTGCACATAGTCCAGTTCAGCCGGCTGAATCTCAATCTCGGAAGCTTGAATGGCTTCCTTGACGCTGTCGTCCGGATAGGGACCCAGATCCGGTACCGCCGTGGCGGTTGTGATCTGCTCTGCGGCAGGAACGGCTGAGTTAGGCTGCTGGACAGTCTTGCTGCCGCTGTGGCGGCTGGTGAGGAAAATCACGACAATCGCGACGATCAAAACAGCACAGATGCCAATGCAGATCATCTCCATTTTCCGCCACTGAGCTTCTCCCCACTTGGAAAAGGGAGTAAACTGTATTTTTCTCCGTTCCCTGGCAGGGCCTTTTTCTTCCTCCTCCAGATCGCTGTCTTCCTCGTCTTCGTCCTCGAGATCTTCCTCCCGGGTGCTGTGAAGGCGTATAGGCTTGACGGAAGGACGGTTCGCGGTGGTCACAACATGGCGGGATTTCTCAGTGGCAGCGCCGGCGGGTGTGCTGGCGGGGAAGTGAATCGTTTTGGAAGCGGGCTTTTCTGGCGCACTTGTTTGGGGCTTCGCCGATTCGGAACTGCTCGTCTTCAGCAGCCTTTCCATTTTCTGCTGGGCAGGCCCATAGCCTGCCTGGGCAGATTTCAGCAGGCATTTGGCTGCCAGCTGGCTCCAGCGGATCTCATCCGGCTCTTCTTCGCTCCGCTCCAGGGCCCACTGGCTGAGTTCATAATTGGCTCGGGGATCGCCGGCTTTGGCCAGGGCAATCATTTCCTGTTCTTCTTGTTCGGTCCATTCTATCATGGTACTTTCAGGGGACACCTGCAGCGAACGGCAGAGAGGAGTTTGGCCATCCCCTGATCCTCCTTCATAAGGTTAATCTCTGGGGTGAGGGGGAAAAAGCAGTCGTTCCAGGCGCATCCGCTGCCGGCAGCAAAGGAGAGAGCATCTTTACAAACGGGGCATCCTTTGCTATTATAGGGAGGCGGCGGGCCGCCGCTTCTGAAGTTTCAAGCTGACTTCAATCCGGATGAAACAGGAATATAATAAGGGGAAGGGTAACGCCAGCGTATGAAAGAACTGCTTTTATTGATTAATCCCCACGCAGGAAAGGGAGCTTACAGCAACGGGCTGGGGAAAGTGCTTTTAAATTTTCATAAGGCAGGATACCGGACAACGGTAGCTTTCACGGACAAACGGGGAGATGCACCGGAGATCGCTGCCCAGCAGGCAGGGAAATTTGACAGAATCGTGTGTGTAGGCGGGGACGGTACCCTGGGGGAGACGGTCTCCGGACTCATGCGGCTGCCCCATAGACCGCCCCTTGGCTATATCCCCATGGGAACCACCAATGACTGCGCCGCCACGCTTGGGATCAGCCACGACCCGGTGGCAGCCTCATATGTGGCTGTGTCGGACAACATAATCCCCATGGATATCGGTCTTATCAACGGGGAGAAGTACTTTACCTATGTGGCCGCCTTCGGCGCTTTTACGGATGTGTCCTATGAGACATCCCAGGACCAGAAAAACGCGCTCGGCTGGCTGGCGTATGTTCTGCAGGCAGTGGGCCGCATTCCCAAACTCACGCACCAGTGGACCAAAGTGGAATACGACACCGGCACCCTGGAAGATGATTATATTTTTGGCGCGGTGACGAACTCCCGATCCATAGCCGGCCTGATCCATCTCAATGAGCGAATTGGCGTGTCTCTCAGTGATGGCCTTTTTGAGGTGATTCTGATCCGAACGCCGGAAAGTCCCATTCAGCTGGGGACAATCGTCACCGACATTCTTGCCAATAAATTTGACAACGCCTATGTGACGCTTCTGCACTGCACCCACGTACGCTTTACGTTTCGGGAACCGGTCGCCTGGAGCCTGGATGGAGACAACGGCGGGGAGCACAGCATGGTGGAATGTGAGAATATTCCTCAGGCGGTGCAGATCGCCGTGGGTAAGAAAAAAGGGGCCGAGTAGACAGAGCCGAGGATCTAAGCAGCCGGGAACCGGCTGCTTTTTTTTTAGGGGAGAAGGGCGGTCATTTTTTCCAGTCTCTGGAGAGCCTGCTCCACCATCTCCGGCTTCCGGGCAAAATGGAAGCGGATCAGGTGCTGGATATGGTCTTCCTCCCGGAAGAAGCTGGAACCCGGAACGGCGGCGACGCCGATTTCCCGCGCCATCCACTCGCAAAACTGCAGGTCCGTCCAGCCGGAAAAGGCCGGCAGGGCCAGGAAGTCCCGGATATCCACCAGGACAAAATAGGTGCCCTGGGGCACATTGTGCTTCAGGCCGAGCCGATCCAGTCCGGCGAGAAAATACTCTCTTCGCTGCGTATACAGCTTGAGAAGATCCTGGTAATAGCTGTCGTCCAGGGCGAGGGCCGCGACGGCGGCTTCCTGCAGGGGAGCGGCCGCGCCAACCGTGAGAAAATCATGGACCTTTCGGGCACCCTCTACCACTTCCGGCGCCGCAATAAGGTAGCCCAGCCGCCAGCCTGTGGCGGAGAAGGTCTTGGACAGAGAGTTGCAGGTGATGGTGTGTTCAGCCATGCCGGGCAGCGCTGCCATGTAGCAGTGCCGGTTCGGCGCGTATACAATGTGCTCGTATACCTCGTCCATGACAGCATAGGCATCATACTGGAGCACCAGTCTGCCGATGGCCGTCAGTTCTTCTTCCGTAAATACTTTTCCGCAGGGGTTGGAAGGATTGCAGATGATAATGGCTTTCGCTCCCTGCCGGAAACCCTCTTCGATCTGGTCCAGATCAAAGGAATAATCGGGAGGAACCAGCGGAATATACACAGGCTCTGCGCCGGACAAAATGGCGTCGGCTCCGTAGTTTTCGTAAAAGGGGGAGAAAACCAGGACCTTGTCGCCGGGATTGCAGATGGTCATCATGGCACACATCATGGCCTCCGTGGCGCCGCAGGTGACAACAATTTCCCGGTCCGGGTCGATGGACAGGCCGGAATACCGATTCTGCTTGGCTGCCAGGGCGTCCCGAAGGTTTTTGGCGCCGAAGGTCACAGAGTACTGGTGGGGCCCCTCATGGGCCACTTGGGTGAGTCGGTCCAGCATGACCCTGGGGGGATCAAAATCAGGGAAGCCCTGGGACAGGTTGATGGCGCCGTACTGATCGCTGATGCGGGTCATCCGGCGAATGACCGAGTCTGTAAAGGTCCCGACCCGGTCGCTCAGTTTCGGCATGGTATTCCCTCCTTTTCCAACATGCGCAGAAAGCCGCTGACGGCGTGAAGGCCATCCCGCAGGACGGTTTCGTCACAGGCATAGCCTATGCGCAGGCAGTATTCCTGTTCAAAGCAGTCTCCCGGCACGGTCAGAACACCGGTCTGTTCGTAGAGGCGCCGGCAGAATTCCCGGGAGGGGAGATCATAGTCCCAGAACACCAGCGCAGTGGTGCCTGCCCGGGGTTTTGTATACATCATATGCGGCTCTTGATCGATCCAGGCATCCAGAATCTGCAAATTTGTCCGTACAATGGTTCTGCTGCGGTCCAGCAGTTTCTCCTGACCGGACAGAGCCAGCCCCGCGGCGGCTTCATCAAAAAGGCCGCAGCTGATGTGGTTGTAGTCCCGGTGGGACCAGCAGCTTTGGAGCACCTGCCTGTCTTTGCAGGCAATCCAGCCAAGGCGCAGGCCAGCCAGGGAAAAAACCTTGCTCATACTGCCGATGGAGATGCCCTTTTCATACAGATCCGCAATCGACGGCGTCCAGCTCCTGTCCTGGTTCAAATGCCGGTAGTCCTCGTCGCACAACAGATAGGCGCCGCACTCCCGGGCGATCGACACCATCTGCTCCAGAAGCGGCGGATCCATCAGCGCGCCGGTGGGATTGTTAGGGTTATTCAGGCAGATGAGTTTTGTGCCGGGCACCGCCAGGCGCCGCAGCTCTTCCGGGTCCGGCAGATAGCGGTTCTCCGCCCGCAGGGGGAGAATTTCCACCTGGGCGCCATAGGAAGCCGGGATGGCGTACAGCTGCTGATAGGTGGGCAGTACGGAGATCACCCGGTCGCCCCTTTCCAGCAGGGAGTACATGATATGGTGATTGGCACCGGAAGCGCCGTGGGTAGGGATGATATTTTCCGGCTGCATGGTCTCATAGAGAGAGCATACCCCTGTCAGAAAGGCGGGATTGCCCTCAATATAGCCGTAGGTGAGCCGTTTCTTTCCCAGCTCCGACCAGAACCGGTCCGGATCGGTACCGGTGAGTGCAAAAAGCTCATCCAGGGAGAGGGAGTTGACGCAGGTTTCCGCGATATTGAACCGGGCACCCGTCTCGTACGTGTTCATCCACTGCTCCACGAGAAAAGGCGAAATCTGCATGGCTCTTTTTTCCTTTCTTAAAGGCCGAGGTAGGCGAGGAACCCGGCGATATCCTGACGCAGAATGGACCAGTTCAGGGCCAGGCGCTCGCCGTATTGTTCGATCGCTCCGTGGCTGAGGAGAACGGAGGGAGAACTGCCGGTGAAAAATCCTACCGCAACCCCCACAATCCCCAGGAGAATACAGGTCATCGCCGCGATGCCCACAATATGCCATGCTTTTTTCATGTTCTCCTCCGATCCCCCAGAAACAGGTGCTTCAGCGAGCGAACCATCTGGACAGCAAGTTTGACAAGGCGGACATCCGCGGAAAAACCGGCCCACAAGATCAGAAGTCCCAGGCCCAGCAGGAACATGGCCAGACCGAACATCAGTATGGCATCAGCCACATACTGCAGGCACCACAATCCACCGACCGCGGCGAGCACCGCTCCGCCTATGACCGCGGTGCCCGGCAGCAGAAGGACCGGGAGGAGCACGAGAAGAAGGGCAGCAACGGGCACGCCCAGTGCCAGCAGGGAGAGAATGAGCAGGAAAATGCCCAGTGGCAGGGGCATGGGGCGTTCAGGCGGGGGCGGGGGAGCAGGAGCGCGTCTCGGGGGGCCCTGCCGCCTTTCCCCCGATGGGGCCGGTCTGCCACCGGGAGGGGGAGACGCAGGACCGGTCCTCCGGCTGGCTGCCTCTCTGCCCGGGGCGCGGGAGGCCTCTCCTCTGGGAACTGCCCCGGAGGCAGGCTGTTTCCCCGGGGCGGTACTTTTCCGCTCTTCCTCGTCGGGAATGTCTTCGGAGGCAATTGTCTTTTTCAGCGCTTCCAGTCTGTCCTCAGGGTCAAGCTCATCCAGAGCCGATAAATCCGGCGGGGAATAGTCTGGAAAGTCCTCTTCTTCCAGGAGAAAAGAGCTCTCTCCCTCTTCGGGCAAATCAGAGGGGGAGGCAGGCTGCTCGTTCAGATCCTCCAGTGAGTCCAGGTCAAAATCCGGAAAGAGATATGCGTCCGTGATTCTTCCCGGCTTATAGCCCCGGCTGAGCCGGATGGCATTCTGGGTGGGAGTTCCAATCTGTTCTGTGAGTGACTGCTCTCCTTCAGGCCCCGCCTGATCAAACAGTTCACCAAAACGATGCAGGGTCCGATTCCTGTCGGCAGAGGTCATAAAAATCAGCAGCTGCCCCAGTTCAGCAAGATATCGCTGTTTATTCATATGGATCGACGATCCGGTGGAATGGATCTGCCTTTCTGTGAAATGAGGTGGCTTGATTCCGCGCTCCCTATCAAGGCATTGCCGGACAGACGCGGTACTTCTATTATAAAACACAAATCCCCCTTCGGTCAAGTCTTCCCTTGACAAGGTCGTGCACTGCATATAGAATAAAGGACGAAACCAAGAAAAAAGAGGACAGCACGATGGCAAAGTATAAGCAGGTAGAGCGGATTACCTCCATGGATGTGGACTTCGCCCAGTGGTATACTGACGTATGCACCAAGGCGGAGTTGATTGATTATTCCGGCGTAAAGGGCTTTTTTATTCTTCGTCCGTATGGGTACGCGATCTGGGAGAATATCCAGTCCTGGCTGGACAGAGAGTTTAAACTGACCGGTCATGAAAATGTCTCCATGCCCCTGCTGATTCCGGAGAGCCTTCTGCAGAGGGAAAAGGACCATGTGCAGGGCTTTGCGCCGGAGTGCGCCTGGGTTACCATGGGCGGAGAGGAGGAACTGCCGGAAAGACTGTGTGTGCGTCCTACCAGTGAAACGCTGTTCTGTGATCATTGGAAAAATGTTCTGCACTCCTGGCGGGACCTGCCCATGAAATACAACCAGTGGTGCAGCGTGCTGCGCTGGGAGAAGACGACCCGCCCCTTCCTGCGGGGCAGGGAATTCCTCTGGCAGGAGGGCCATACCATCCACGCCACCGCCGAGGAGGCAAGGGCGGAAACGCAGCAGATGCTGGAGATCTATGCCAGATGCTATGAGGAACTGCTGGCCATGCCCGTGATCCGGGGCATCAAAACGGAAAAAGAGAAGTTCGCCGGAGCGGAGGAAACCTATACGGTTGAGTGCATGATGCACGATCACAAAGCCCTGCAGTCGGCTACCAGCCATTACTTCGGTGATGGATTTACCAGGGCTTTTGGTATTACCTTCCAGGATAAAAGTAACCAGGCAGCCTATCCGTACCAGACCAGCTGGGGCTTTACCACCCGGTCCATTGGGGGGATCATCATGACCCATGGAGATGACAACGGCCTGATCCTGCCTCCCCGGGTGGCACCCATCCAGGTGATCCTCATCCCGGTGGCAGCCCATAAGGGCGGCGTAGCCGAGGCGGTGCAGGGAGTTTTAGAGCGGCTGCAGAAGGCCGGGATCCGGGCCAAAGCCGACTTCTCGGACAACAGTCCCGGGTGGAAATTTGCGGAATATGAGATGAAGGGGGTTCCCCTCCGACTGGAATTGGGTCCCCGGGACTTGGAAAAAGGTACCGCGATGGCGGTACGCCGGGACACGGGGGAGAAGGCGCCTGTCAGTCTGGAGAATCTGGAGGACAGTGTGGCGGCGCTGTTGGAGGAAATCCAGCATTCCCTCTTCCTCCGGGCAGAGGAAAACAGGATAAGCCACACCTGGGACGCCCATACCGTGGAAGAAGTAAAGGAAAAGGCGATGGACGGCTTCGTTCGGACCATGTGGTGCGGCGACAGCGCCTGTGAAGAGATCATGAAAGAAAAGGCGGGCGTCTCCAGCCGCTGTATTCCCTTCCAGCAGGAGAAAATTGACGAGGTCTGTCCCTGCTGCGGCAGACCGGCTAAAACGATGGTACTGTGGGGAATTGCCTATTGAGGCAGCCGGCAGAGGGAGGCTTTCGCCGCTGCGCTGCCAGCCAGTGGTCGGAAGGCTCCGGTCCTTCCCCAGTTCCGGGAATAATGCGGTAAACTTCAGAAGAGACAGGAGGAACATAAATTGGAGATTACCTATGAACCGCAGGGCACATGCTCCCGTCTTATGCATGTGGTGGAAGAAGATGGAATCATAAAAAAAGTGGAAGTTGTGGGGGGATGCAACGGAAATCTCCAGGGGATTACCCGCCTGGTGGAGGGCTTGCCCGTGAATGTGGTCATATCCAAGCTGGAAGGCATTGATTGTGGCGGGAAGGGCACCTCCTGTCCGGACCAGCTGGCCAAGGCACTAAAAATGTTGACATAAAAATGGATCAAATTGGAAAATTGGTTTCCATAATAAACATACTGAGGGAGTCAGAGGGGACTTTTTATTGGAAAAAACTGTAGATTTTGCAAAAAAATAGGGTGGCGGCAAAAAGCTGGACCCAAGATATTGATTTCCCATTCGGGTAAAAATCAGAAATCATCACAAATTCTTGTGCCTTTGTGACATTGCCCAATTTCTGCGGGTTCATTTTTGCTAGAATGCCAATTGTCTCCTGCCTTTTTTTTCCTTTATAATGGGCTACAGGTCGGCCGGAACAGAGATTTCCGGATATGGCACTGCCGGGAAAAGGGAGGCGGTTCGGTTGAAAAAGAAATTTTTTATTCACGCGGCGGCGGTGAGCTGCGCGCTGGGATTGTCTTTGGCTGTTATGAGCCAGACGGTTTTTGCAAGAATTGCTTCTGCCGCCTCCCCGGAGGGTCCTGGGTCAGAGTTGGTCATTTTGAACGGGGAGGCGGAGTCCGGCGAAAGACCCGCGGCGGCATCCGATCAGCCGATCAGCGTCTATGTGCAGGGAGAGCCGAAAGGTACATGTATCCTGCTGGACTCGGAGCCCTATATGGCGGTACGGGATTTTTTTGCCGCGTTGAATGCTGACATACAGTGCATTGACTATGGCAGTTCCCTCTCGGTCGCTATGCCGGGTCTGGTCATGACCGCCCAGCAGGGGCAGGAATATTTTATGTGCAACGACCGGTATCTGCCGGTAGAAAACGGCGTGCAGTGCCTGAATGGGACGGTGGCGCTTCCCCTGAATTCGCTGGTCAAGTGTGTAGGAGCGACCGCTTCCTGGGATACAGCCCAGCAGCGAATGGATATCACCGGGGATGGTGTGACCCCGCTGGAGAATGGTTCGCAGTTTTATGACAGCACAGATCTATACTGGCTCAGCCGCCTGATCAGTGCGGCTGCTGCGGACAAATCTTTTGAGACGCAGGTAGCCGTCGGCAGCGCATGTGTCAACAGGCTGGGACAGGAAGAATTCGGTTCTCCCCAAAACATCTATGAAGTGGCCTTTGGAAAAAACCAGTTTGAAATGGTCACCAATGGGATGATCTACAGTGATCCGGCAGAAAGTGCCGAACTGGCGGCGAAGCTGGCTCTGGAGGGCTGGGACCTGGCGAAAGGAGCTGTCTACGTGTCAGAGGAGGAAATGGATAGGAACTACCACTTCGTGACAGCCCGGGAGGGCCTTCGATTCTATGTGTAGAGAGCAGCCGACCTCTCCCTGTCGGAGTGCCGGAAGGACAACCTGAATTTTGATTGTTCTGCAGGAGCATGGGGCTTAGCCGGGAAAATCAGGAGCAGGGAGATCTCTCGAACCCTGGATATAAGGGAAGGGGAGAGTGTGAGCGCAACAGCGGAGGCAAGTTAGTCTTGCCTCCGCTGCTTGCGGGCGGGATAGTAAGGGTCAAAGTGACATGCTCCCACCGCCTGTGTTTCACACAGAGGCGGAGGCTTCCTGCTCAATGATGCTAAAATGTCAGGCATCGATAGGTTCCTGATGACACCAAAGTATTGAGTATAAAAGGCTAACCCCGTGTGTCCCACGGTTTTGGTTTATGAGGTGTTACGCTGAGAGCAAACGAATGTCCTCGTTTCTTATGTTGATAGCCGCATGGACATCTCTGTCATGCGTTTCTCCACGGGAGGGGCATGTTCCTCTACGGATACTGAGGTTTTTGACCTTTGGGTTCTGATATCCGCAGTGGGAACATAGCTGGGAACTCGGAAAAAATTTGACATGATCCACCGTGAATCTACTCCGGAAGACTGAACCAAAATTGTGAAGAAAGGAGGGGAGCAGAACTTGCAATCCGAAAAGAAGCGGAAAGGATAAACTTCATAGAAGATCAGGAAGAGCGCATTGAAGAGGTTGGGGCAGTTCTAGAAAGTCTGCCCATCTCTGCGTTGAGAACGAAACTCTGAAGCGAGTCAACCAGTCGATGTCTGACAACTGCAATAAGCAGATGCATAAGTCAGAAAAGCAACATGCTGAACAGTTGCAAGAGGGGGATAAGCAGATTCAGCAACAGGCAGAGCAGATTCAGCAACAGGCAGAGGAGATTGCTGCCCTCAAAAAGGAAAGCCAGGATCTTAGAGCAGACTTAATTGCAGTAATAGAGCGACTGCAAAAGTCGGAGAAAGGCCGAGAATTATTGACGAGGATGCACTTCACGTGCCATAGCGAAACCATGAAAGAGTAGGGGTAATACGACTCCCAGCTCGGATGACAGCGGCTCAGATATTGCCAGTTCAAATGATCAGAGTTCGGATACTTCTTCTACAGATTCACTTGTTCCCCCGGATGCTGAAACAGGCGTTGTCCATACTTCTGGAGGGATGCGTAATCCTCTCGCAGAAAAATGGGGCCATATGCAATAAGCCCAAGAAGCCCTGAAAAGCGCTGCGCAGTTCTTGAACGTGAGTTTCCAGAAAAATGTGATGTGCACATGAAGCGACCCTCGACCTACTTCGTATAAT
>CAZGAM010000036.1:0-12454 GCA_964523685.1 uncultured Oscillospiraceae bacterium
TTTGCATCGTATACTCTCTGAAGTTATTCATAGCAGACTGTGTCTTCTGCTGCGGTATGGGAAAAATGCCCGTCAGATATACGAGATCTACGCAGGCTGCTGTGTCACTGGCCTTGAAGAGAGTTTCCAGCCATCGCGTGTATCTACTTTGCATTCTTGCATACTCATCTTCCCGGTAAATGACATCCCACTCATCCAGCAAAAAGATAAATTTTTCGTGTGTCTGTTTTGTAATTTGCCTTAGAGCCTGACGAAGAGAGACTGTGCCCTCGGGTATGCATCCAAGATGGAGTTCCTTCAGCTCATCTATGACCAATTTACTGATATAAATGAGCGGGTCCTCAGACGGCGCCACCTCCAGTGCTTCCCCAGCCATTGCCTGAATATCCAAGCTTATTACATTATGCTTGTTGCAGTGCTTCTCAAAGGATGGATCTTTGGCAATCTCCAAGGAGCAAAACAGATCTCGGGAGTCTCCGTTTTTGCTGTAATAAGCGGCGAGCATAGCAACCCGCCATGGTCTTTCCAAAGCGGCGGGGCCGGGACACACAAATACAATTACCGAAGGGGTCTCCTATTTTGCCGTTCGTAAAGGAAAGCAGACCGGACTTATCCACAAACAGGGGATTTTTCACAGCCAGGCGAAACTGTTCCCCTTCCGGGTTTACCCAGGTTCCCATTGGAACAATCTCCTTTTTGATGATCTGCGTCTTTCCGCAGCAGCTACATTCTATGGTGTTTGGCAGGAAATATGCAATATCAACCGATTCATCTGCACCATAATACTCAGTCTTTGCTGGGTTATAGGTATGTGCATCTTCGCGTTGGATCGCTGACAGTTCCCTCAGTATGCCGGATAAGTCTGCGGTTTGGCCCTAAATTTTAGTCTGACAGTCATTCCGGAATTCATTTGAACCGGATTCCCTCTTCGTTCACAGAGTTCGAAATGTCTGCACATTCCGGCATTATTCGTGTATCCGGGCAGATGCTGTTCTTTCGCAGTCTAACCACTGTCCCGCACGCAGGGATTTGTTTCCTCCTGGGGAGATCCTGATCCTGACTGCAGCATTTCTTCTCTGGTATTTCGCTCTTTGTATCTGTGCCATTTCATCTTTCCCAACGGAATTCTACAGGATCGGCAGAGACCCGCCTAGGCAGGGGAAGCTTACGAGGAGCCGGAGCTTTGCGTCCCCTTTTCCTCCTCCTCTGCGGCAGCATGCAGCACCTTCTTATAGGGAGCAACCATACCCTCGTTGATACGATTGCCCGCTTTGCTCATAAGTTTGGGGGAGGACATTAGAGCACCCACGAAATACATTTTTAGAATGGTCATCTTTTTCTTCTGGGGGAAATCGTACTGACCGTGGGCTTTGAAAAACTTATGATCGGCCTTCATCATGCCCTGCATTTGATAGATGAGGTCGCGGAAGATCCTCATACCTCCTACGCCGTAAAAATTCTGAGGTTCGGAATAGTGGTGTTCAATGGCGAAGGTCAAGTTGGCGGCCAGATAATCGATCGCCTCATCCGTTCTGCTCTCATCGGAAGCGACGCCGGCTAGATAATTGCCACCTACCTGGGCACGGGCCTCCACAATGGTTTGCAGGTTGAACTCCTGATGGTAGTTCCCACTGATCAGATAGCCTGTGGGGGAACCCATGGTTACAGTGCGGTGGCCGTTGCAGAACTGACGGTCATCATACATCTTGAAGAGTGGGCCCATGGAATGATCCAGAATGGAAAAAGCATATACGATGGCACAGCCGGTCTGAATTTCACTGCGCAAAAATTTGTCAAAACCATCCGGGTAGACACACTGCCCTGTGGCAGCGCAGCGGAAACACCCCAGACAGCCACCTTGGATGGAAACGTCCCGGAGATTGATTACCCGGCAGGGAAGGGGGAGCTGGGCCTGAAAGCGGGCGATCATGGCTGACAGCTGTTTGTCTTCCGTGGCACAGTCGGTGACAATGACTACCGGGGCGGAGCCTGCCTGTCCGGCAGGCACTTCCTGTTTTTTCTTCGGTACGGTTACGGGGGCATGGACCGGCGGTGTCGGAGGTGCCGGAAGCGGTTCAAAATAACCCTGTTGCATCTGCCAGCAGATATGGTCAAAGAAATCCAACGCTTCCTTCTGTCCTTTTTCTGTCGTCAGATCTTCCATATCCGCCGATAAGCCGGGAAGAAACTTCATTTCCATATCCTGGCAATTGTCCTGGATGTAGCGATGGGCTGTCACGTCATAGAAATGCTTCGAGGTGGTAATCTGTGTCACATATTTCCCCTTCAGAGAAGAGGAATTCTGCTTCAGCAGTCGAATGAAGCGATGCAGCTGACTGGGAGCGATGAATGTGTAGACAGGGTAGGAGAATATCAGAAGATCAGCCCATTGCAGAGCATGCTCCACCGCGGAAAAGTCTTTTTCCAGCGCCTGAATTTGCTGGCCCACATGGAGTATCTGAAAAGAATGCTCCGGGTGTTTCAGCTGCAGAAAAAGGGAAGTCTGCAAGGTGACGGAATACTTTCCTTTGGGACAGCCATTGAGGATTAATATGTTCATAAAGCTACCAGGCTCGGGAACCCACTCCTTTTAGGGGTGGGAGGAGAGCCTATTCACCTCCTCGCTTCTTCAATAGTGTTTTTCTGGTTTCCAATAGTTTTCATTTTGTAGGTAATACCTGCGTTGATCTTGGTTCCAGCCAGCTTGTGCACATCGAAATATACGTTTGCTCTGCGCCCAAAGAGGAAACCTTCCTCTCCGACACTTTGTTAAAAAGCTGGAAGCCGTGCATAGATTTTGGTGCCTGGTTCCGCCTGCGTACCCCTGCTTTGGAGGATTGCCGCTTTGTGGATCTGCCGGTTATGGCGCCGGTCGGCTATGCGATAAATGTCTCCTGGCATGGCTTTGCTCACGGATCGCCGGACAGGCACCTCGCGTCCACCATATGGCTTTTGGCCAGCCCGTTCCTGATACGGGTGTTCTTTGTGATATATCCAAATGAACTGTTTTCACAGGAATTCCCGCTTTCGCAGGTTTGGTGCCCTTTTAGGACAAGGTTTCGTATAGGCAGTGCTGTCCCTAGCCCCTGGGACTGTTTGACCGCATACCGTAGAGCTGCAGATTAGGACAAACGTCTGCAGGTACCTATACATTCTTGCCTGACGTAGTAATAAGGGTAGTCAACTGGGGCTTTTTACAAGTTCATTTCCTTTAGGGGATGGGTAGGCGACCATTGTATGTTGTACTCCTTGCTGGTCAGATTCTCCCCTGTGCAAGTTTTTTTCCTGTCCTTTGTTTTCAGCAGGCCCAGGTAAAATTTTCCGGACCGGCACCCAGCTCAAAATGATATTTGACGATTCCCAAATCCACTTTGGAGAAAGGTCCCCGCAGAGCGTCTGCCCGAACGGTGTTGGGGCGTTCCAGAGAGAAACAGAACTTCTGCTGATTGATGGCTGTGGGAGCCAGCATGGCACACTCCATCCCTCTGCGAAACCATTCCGGGAGATCACCCTGCACCTGATAGCACTTTTCCATGGGTTTGTCCTTATGGGGTACACCCTGGTTTTTCCCATACCCAAAAGCGATTACTAGAGCCAGTTTCTCTCCCGGCTCTATCTGGATGTGAGCCTTCTTTTTTGAGAAAGTCAAGCCAACCCAGCAGGTGTTTAAGCCAAGCGTTTGTGCGAGCAGTACCAGCCGTTCGCCATAGTATCCTGCCCGTTCCTCCAGATTGCTGCCTGCAGGACCTGCCAGAGCAAAATAGTTGCGAACATGGGAAAAATTGCCATAGCGTGCTATGGCACAGTCAAATGCCTGCGGCTCATCGGCTGCCAGCTGTATGTGCAGATTCCCTTCCTGATTGCAGAGATCTACTTCCTGCTGCAGGCAAGAGAGCACTTCCTCCGGTATGGGTTTGATTTCATAGGCACGTACGCTGTGGCGGCTGCGCATTGCTTCGAGAAGATCCATTCTTTTTTCCTTTCCAGAAAATGTTGAGAGTAAGGGAGCAGACACCTGTGGGCTGTGCTCTCCATCATCCATGAAAGCCCTGTGACGGGGTTATGGTGCCATATTCCGCAGCATAGGAAATGCGCCTCTTCCCCAATCTTTGACACGTTGAATCTACGGCTTATCGGCAAAATAGAGATTTTTGGGCCGCAAACGGCCAATGCAGAGGCGGGTTTGCTGCCCACCTCTGCATGTTTGGAGTTGTGATGTGCGGCAGAAAGACAGATACAGGGTTCGGCTGTGCCTGGCAAAAGCAGAACAGGTCATAGAATACCGCAGAGTCTGTTCCCGGTGAATTCATCAGTCTCCCAGACGAGGGCATGGGCAGCGTTCCTACGCTGATTTCTCTGTCTGTCTTTCTCCGGGAACGACAGATTGGCATGGCTGTGCCGCGGCATGCCTTCCGTATCCTTGCTGAGCAGGTACGTCTCCCGACATGGTCCGCTGCCTTGACAGCGGACCGTCAGGCTCATGACGGCAAGCCGCGTCTATTCCTGCTTTTCCTCGAGAGCGGAAACCATAAGATTGGTGGGGCTTCTGCTTCGTGTTCCGAGAGATACTTTCTCAGGTAGTCCTTCTTTTGCTGATCTGGCTGGTTCCTTCTACTGCTTCCTGTGCGCTTCCAGCTTTGCGAATCTGCTCGTCAAAGATATTGGTTGATGATATCGCTTTTTTTGGGGGCTTCGTCAGCCCATGAGCCTACAATCAGACAGGCATTATCCGGCTACCTTCCTCTTCGCCCAGGAAAAGACCTTCTTCTTCCGTTTTTCTTCGCCGGTATAAATCGCTAAGATATTTGGTTTGGGAAGAGAAATCTTTTTGTTCCGGGGAGGTTGAACCCCTTTTTGTTTGATAATTGGTAATACGTATAGGCTCGCATGGCATACAGCGGCACACGGACCAGAAAGTTGGTTTCACTTGAGATATGAACCAGCGCAAACTTGCGTAAGTTCAGGACTTTATTATATTATATCAAAGATAAGCAAAGGAATCAATATATTTACCGGGGAAAAAACGTAGGGATGAGAAAGAAAAGGGCTTAAAGCCGCCGTGTTTGGAAGGACTGAATATTCAGACTGCCTAAGGCTGGCTCCCTATGACCGAGCGGGCAGGGACGGGATTGCTCTGTATATTCTTTGCAAACAGATATTTTTCTGGGGAACGCCTATCAAATACAAATTGAGAACGAAGCAAATTTATGATTTGCATAGTTGGTTTTCGGAAAATATATCTATATTTACAGAGTTTTATTCTTGCAAAAGAGGAGAAAGAAAAATGGCTGTTGTGACCGTGATTGGTTCCGGAATGATGGGTTCTGCCCTCACGTTTCCGGCTAGAGAAAAGGGAAATGAAGTACGATTGGTAGGGACGCATTTGGACCGGCAAATTATTGACATCTCTCGAAAAACAAACCGTCACCCAAAGTTTGAGCGGGATTATCCAGAAGGTGTGCAGTTTTATCAGATTGAGGAGGTAGGCAGAGCAATCGAGGGAGCGGAACTGATCGTCGGCGGGATCAGCAGCTTTGGCGTGGACTGGTTTGGAGATCAAATCCTTCCTCTTATACCGGATGGTATACCGGTACTCACAGTAACGAAAGGTTTGATGGATACGGAGGATGGAAAACTTTTGACTTATCCACAATTGTGGCAGAAAAAGCTGGGCGGGAAAAAGATTTCTTTCAATGCGGTAGGTGGTCCCTGCACGAGTTATGAGCTGGTAGCACATGATCAGACGGAAGTGGTGTTTTGCGGGGAAGAACCAGCGGTTCTGCAAAAACTGAAAAATATTATGGAAACAGAATATTACCATATCAGTCTGTCTACCGATGTGGTTGGCATTGAGAGCGCGGTGGCGCTGAAAAATGGTTATGCGCTGGGCATCGCTCTCACCATCGGGGAAAATCAAAAGAGGTTTGGGCTGGACAGTGCTCCTCATTTTAATTCCCAGGCAGCCGTGTTTATGCAAAGTATCCGGGAGATGTACCGGCTGCTGGAATACCAGGGGGCAGGAACGATTGAAAACCTTGCCGTTGGAGCCGGGGATCTCTATGTCACGGTGTATGGAGGCAGAACGCGGCAGATTGGCATCCTTTTAGGTCGAGGTCTTGATATTGACGAGGCGAAAGAGGATCTGCAGGGTATGACATTAGAATCCCTTGTGGTAGCCGAGAGAGTTGCCCGCGCGATTCGAAGAGCGGATAAACTTGGCCTTCTCAGTATCCAGGATTTTCCCCTTTTGATGCATATCGATGACATTTTGACGAAAAAAACACCGGTAAATATTCCCTGGGAGTCCTTTACTTTTGCAGTGGAATGACTACTGCTTCCGAAAGGGATGAACTGCGGAAAAGTATGCCGAAAAATTCGATATTCCATGCGAAAGCATCTGACGATCGTCCTGTCTTCCGGAAAAGCGGAGAAAGATCTACACCAAAGCATGGAAAGAAAACACCCATGGCCTGCCCTCCACCTTTTATGAAAGCCTGGGACGGGGCTATGTTTCAGAGTAAAGAAAACGGCGGAATGGTTTCCCGGGATTTCGCCGGTTTTGCGCCAGCAAAGGATATTGCCGTTCCGGGTATGGCAAGAAATGTCAGGCCTGCCCCTGGTCCAGAACAAACTGCACCAGAACCTGTGTGCCATAGCGAAGAGCGTCCTCGTCAATCATAAAATTGGCGTTGTGTGCTGGAGCTATGCAGCCCTTTTCTTCATTTCGGACACCCAGTCTGGCAAATACACCGGGTACATGGCGGAGATACTGGGAAAAGTCCTCCGAGCTCATTTTTGCCTCTGCTTTCTGGATATTCTCTTTTCCCACCACTTTCTCGGCGGCTTTCTGAAACAGCCCGGCAGCCTGCGGGTCATTGATGAGCGGGTAACAGCTGATTCGGTCGGAAAAAGAGCAGGAACCGTCCAGTTCTGCAGCCGCATTTTCGCAGATCTGATGGATCCGCCTGTCAACGCGGTCGTGGAGCTGCATGTCATAAAAGCGGAAGGAAATCTGCATAACCGCATGGTCTGCGATGATGTTATGGGCGGTGCCCGCATGCAGGCTCGAAAGGGAGAGCACAATCGGTGTGAAAGGAGGAATCTCCCGGCCCCGCATGAGATAAATATCATTGTAGGCTTTGACTGCCATGGCCAGCGCATCTTTTCCCAGGTGGGGAAGTGTCGCATGAACAGATTTTCCAGAAAATTCTATCGCGTAGGGATGGCAGGCAGCATACTGCGGTCCTTCGCTGATCAGGATCTGGCCGGTGGGATGTTCCACATCTACGTGCAGGCCCGCTACCAGGTCCACATCTTCCAGAACGCCATGGTCGCACATGCACTGCGCGCCGCTGACGGCCCCTTCTTCACTTGGCTGGAACAGCAGCTTTACGCGGCAGGGCAGATCCTTTTCCATTCTTTTCAGGATTCCGGCTGCGCCAAGAAGCATGGCGGTATGGGCGTCATGGCCGCAGGCATGCATTTTGCCCGGATTTTTGGATTGAAAGGGTACATCCGCCGCTTCTTCTATTTCCAGCGCGTCCATATCCGCGCGAAGCGCAATGGTGCGCCCGGAACTTTTCCCGTTCAGAACAGCGGCCACACTGCCGGGACCATACTGCTCTGTGCAGGCAATTCCCATATCCGACAGCTCCCGCTCCACGACGGCAACCGTATGGGGCAGATCAAAGCAAATCTCCGGATACTCGTGGATCTCCCTGCGGATCCGTAGGATCCTTTCTTCATCGTCCGGGGTAAAACAGCTTTTCGCATCCATAATCAGGATCCTTTCTTTATAGTGCGGGTTTCTTCTTCCCGGCGGCAGGACAGGAAAAGGGTGCCGCAGGGCGGGGATGCTCTCCGGGACAGCGCTTCCGGCTGGGGAGAGGGGTTCCTGTGCTAATAGACTATCTTTCTGATCTCGGCCACCTCGCCGTGCCGGACATAGATGCGGGGAACGCGGGCTGTTATTGCCGTGGTGATGCCTCCGTTTGTGTTGGGCCCCGCTTTTTCCGCCAGATAGTCGGCGCTGATCCACTGGCTTCCTTCTCTGCCCAGCAGAATCGCCTGGTCACCAAGGGAAACATCCGGTCCGTCTGTGATGTCTGCCATCATAAAATCCATGCAGATTTTTCCGCGCAGAGGGACTTTCTTTCCCCCGAGAATTACCTGGGTGCGGTTCGTCAGTGCCCGGGCATATCCGTCCGCATAGCCGGCGGAGAGAACGGCAATGCGGCTGGGCTTCGGGAAAGTATAGGCGCGGCCGTAGCTGACACTTTCCCCGGCAGGGATGTCCCGGATATCGATTACCCGGGCATACCAGGTGAGGATCGGCTCCAGTCCCAGCTGGCGGGCGCTGTCCTCGCTGATGCTCTGCCCGAGGGGGAACATCCCGGTGCGCACCATGTCCAGACGGTACGCAGGGTGGCACAGAAGTCCTCCTGTGCTGGCGCAGTGACGTATGCCAATATCCAGACCTTGGTCAGTCAGACCGCTGCAGACCTGGCAGAAACTCAAAAACTGGTCCTCGGTAAAGGAGCGGTCCTCCTCGTCGTCACTGTCTGCACAGGCAAAATGGGTATAGATACCAGTAATATGTATGCGGGGCAGGGAGAAAACAGCCGCCGCAGCTTTCACCGCCTCCTCTGGTTGACCGGGCCGTGCCCGGAATCCCAGCCGGTTCATGCCCGTTTCAATCTTTATGTGTCCGTCGGCGGTCAGGTCCGTTTCGGAGAGCAGGGACTGTATATGCAGGGCATAGGGCAGGGAAGAGATGTTGAGCGTGATGTGATTTCGGACCGCGACAGGAATTTCATGGTCCTGCAGCTGACCCAGAAGCAAAATGGGGGTAGAGGTTTCTTCCCGAACAGCCAGGGCCTCTTCCAGCGTCGCGGTGGCAAACCAGTCTACAAAAGGAGCCGCGGTTCGGCTGCACAGGCGCAGACCATGCCCATAGGCATCCGCTTTCAGGACTTCCATGATCCGGCAGTCAGGACCGATGAGGGCTCGCAGTCTGACCAGATTCCGTTCCAATTTATCCAGATCTACTTCCACGCAGGTTCGATAGGGATAGTTTTGCATAGGGAATTCTCCTTTCCTTCTGTAAATTGCGCTGCATTTCAGTTCACCTTGTTTCTGCCTTTCCGGAACAGTCCACGGAAAAAGAGAAGGCGGTACTGGGATGTTCGGCTCCAGGAATACTTTCCCGCCGTGTCAATTGCTACTATGCAGCCAATCATAGGTTATGCAATGATCAGAAGAAGCAGGAGAAACAGGAGGAAAGCAAATAACACATACCACCAGTTGAAGTGTTTTTGGGTTTTCTGTTTCCCAATGTACTCACGGCGGACTTCTGTCTTTTCATCATACTTGTCATTCTTGGTATTCGATGTTTGAAACATCGGAATTTTTGTGTTTTCCTGCTGCTCGTCATTGTAATCGTCTTCAAACAAATCATCAAACATTCGTTTGAATTTTAGGGCGTCTCTGTATTGGTAGTCTTCGAACAGCAGGCTGAATCGCCGGCCATCAACTGTATCCACACACAGACTGCCATCGGCATCCTCCTGGGGTCTTATCACTCGGACAGAGAATACATCATCAAGAGGGATGATTACAGGTTCCCTGTCTTCTATTTGAATCTTCATCGACCGATCGGAGAAAGCAATTCCGCCGTCTTCTGAAAAGAATTTGGTTATGGCAGCCATGTCAGTACCTCTTCGCTGTTGCGCTTTCATTTATGAATGGCATTTTGAAATATGTCAATTGTACTAAGTCCGCTTGTGTGATTGGATGAAAATGAAGATGAAGATGAAAATGGGAAAGGCTTGCTTTCTTGCGAAAACAAGCCTTTTCCTTTGGTGGAGATAAGCGGGATCGAACCGCTGACCTCTTGAATGCCATTCAAGCGCTCTCCCAGCTGAGCTATACCCCCATACCCCCTTGCCTATGTTCATAAACCTCTCATACATGGTAACACAGTTGAATCTGCCTGTCAATGATTTTTTTGAAAATTTACTGGTTGTCATGGGGCTGCGCGTATCTGACAGGGGGAATAGCGGCAGTTTTCAAAGACAGGGAAAGATAACGGGGTTTTCCCTGCAGATTCTAACTTGGATGTTTTGGGGAAAGGTACCTGCAGGGAAAGACTCACATATCCCTTGTGCGCCTGCGGATAGACGCTGAAAGTGGATTGCGCTGAAAATTGTTTAGATACCCGGAATGGTTCCGCTCCATATGGCTTGCGTCTCGGGCAGAGAATAGAGAACATGTTCAATTCGCGGGAGTGTAATGCCAAGTGCTTCCCGCAGGACATCTTCCACATTGGATACCGGTACGATTGTTAGCTGGGATAAGATCTCCTCTGACACATCACTCAGATCCTGCAGGTTTTCCTTTGGTATGAGTACTTTGCGGATGCCTGCCCGCTGCGCCCCGTATAACTTCTCTTTTAAACCGCCTATGGGCGTTACTTCCCCGCGAAGAGTAATTTCTCCTGTCATGGCCAGACGGGGATCTACCTTTTTACCCGTGACCAGAGAAGCAAGCGCAGTGAAGAGCGCAATGCCTGCGGAGGGACCATCTTTGGGAACCGACCCGGACGGCACGTGGATATGAAAATCCCGGTCTTTAAAGTTGACGGTATTAAACGGCAGACGGGATTTCAATAAACTCAGGGAGATTTTCGCAGACTCCTTCATCACATCGCCCAGCTGTCCAGTGAGGATCATTTGACCGCTGCCCGGCATATCGGTAGTCTCTATAAAAAGGATTTCACCTCCCACGGGTGTCCAGGCAAGGCCTGTTACTACCCCCGGAGGATTCTCCTGCTGTGCCATTTCATGACGGGAAACCTTATGGCCAAGCACCTTCTCCAGATCGCTCTCCTGCACTGTATACACTTCCCCGGACGGAGAGCTGACGATTTTTTCTGTGGCGGCTCTTGCCAGGGCAGCCAGCTGCTTTTTCAGTCCCCGGACACCCGCCTCCTGGGTGTATTCCTCAATGATCTGACGAAGTATGGATTCACTGATTACCAGTCTCCCCTCGGGAATGCCGTATTCCTTCATGACATCGCCAAGCAGATGCTGCATACCGATGTGGAATTTCTCATCCGGCGTATAGCCGGAAATCTGGATTATCTCCATCCGGTCCAGAAGAGGAGCGGGAATACCGTCGGTAGAGTTTGCTGTCGCGATGAAGAATACATGGGACAGATCGTACGGCAAATCCAGATAATGGTCGGTAAAAGTATTGTTCTGCTCAGGGTCCAGCACTTCCAGGAGCGCGCTTGCCGGATCCCCTGAAAATCCTCCCTGCATCAGTTTGTCGATCTCATCCAGAACGAGAACTGGATTCATGGTTCCAGCACGGCGGATGCTCTGCAGAATTCTGCCGGGCATAGCCCCGACATAGGTTTTCCTGTGCCCGCGGATTTCTGCCTCATCCCGGATGCCACCAAGACTCATGCGGATATACTTTCTTCCCAGAGCTTCCGCAATACTGCTTCCCAAACTGGTTTTTCCGGTTCCCGGAGGGCCTACCAAAAGAAGGGCGGAACCTTTGTTTTCATCTTTCAGCTTCATCACGGCCAAATGTTGAATAATGCGGGTTTTCACCTTGTCCAGACCGTAATGCTTTTCATCCAGGATTTGTCTTGCCCGGTCCAGATCGATTTCTCCCGCCGTTTCCGGATGCCACGGCAGTGCCAGAATGAAATCCAGGTAGTCTCGGATGATATTCTGTTCCATTCCTTCCCGGTTGGATTTTTCCAGTCTTTTTAATTCTTCCCGGGCAACCTTTTCCACTTCTTCCGGCAAGCCCGCCTTCTCAATTTTGCTCTGGTAATCCCCTTTTCCTTCGTCTTCGTCTGAATCGGTTCCATCTAATTCCTGCTGAATCACATGAAGCTGTGCCCGAAGTGCCTGTTCCCGGTATACTTTGTTGGCATTTTCAGAAAATCGTTCATGCATTTGTAAGTTCAGTTTCAACAGTTCTCTCTGCCGGAGCAGATAATCCATAAAGAGAAGACAGCGCTCCCGAAGAGAGTCTGTTTCGAGAATCTTGTACCGGTCTTCGTCGCTCAGATGCATATAGTGGGACAGGAAGACCATCAGGGAATTGAGATCGTCAAATTCGTCAACCTTTTTATAAAACAGCTGTCCGCCCTGGAAGGTGTCTGTGATTTCGGCTACCGCCTTTTTCATATACTGGAGCATGGCCTTCCGGTTCTCTTCGTCCAGGTCATTTTCTTCCGTCAGTATATCCCAGTCGGCAGTGAAGACGCCATCCTCGTATTGGATATCCAGAACTGTGACCCGCACGAGAACGTGGGACATCAGCGCAATGCCGGAATCGGTTTTTACCAAGTTGTTTATGGAAAAAAGCACGCCTTTGGGTGCGAAGTCATCCGGGGTGAGTTTGTTCCCTTCCTTGTAAGACCGAACGGGTACAG
>CAZGAM010000036.1:12464-14765 GCA_964523685.1 uncultured Oscillospiraceae bacterium
CATAAGAATCTGGCCGCGCTCCTGGTATTTTTGCAATTCACGAAGGCCTGGTTCCTCCAAGCGGAAAGCCACATCTGTACCGGGCAGAAGAAGGACGCCGGGTACAGGAAGAATTTCTATTCGTTCGTGTTCTTTCGGTTCCATATTGAACACCTCTTTCTGCAATCTATTTCGGCAGGCAGGGTAGGATGGATTGGCAGCAGGCCGCTGCCAGCCGCGGGGGCTCTCCTCTCCTTGCCGGCGAGTATTTCTTTTTTTCTGATGTGGAGGCTGAAAATCCGGGAGCTCTCTGGTCAGAATAAGGCTGTCCCGGGATGCAGGGCGCTGCTTCGGAGGGAGCCAGGCGCCGGGAGGGACGAGAACCAGATGGTCTCACAGATTGGGAAGCAACAGGGCATCCTCAATTATAGCGATCAGTTCTCGCAAAAGATGCTCTTCTTCGCCCTGGCAGACAAGGGCCTCAGCCGTGAGCGTTTTTACGGGGTTAAAGATGATGCTGAAAATGTTGATGGTACTGTACGGCTTGAAAAGTCCCTCCTGCTGCCACTGTTCCAGTCTGACAAGCATTTTTCGAATCCCCTGAATTTCTGAGCAGTTATGGGTCAGGGCAGGGCAGCTGGCATACTGCTCTACGAACCGAAACAAATTTTCATGGCCCTGTATGAAGGAATAATAGCCAAAGATCAGTCGGTTCAGGATCTGTTTTCCATCATGCAGTCCTTTTGTGGCAAGGAGCAGATTGTCCCAGAGTTCCTCTGCACAGTCCTCGTAGATGCTGCGAAGCATGCTCTCCTTGTTTTCATAGTAGATATACACAGTGGCTTGGGATACACCGGCACATTTCGCAATCTTGGAGATGGAAGTGTCGCCAAATCCCTCTTCCAGAACCACTCGGATGACAGCATCTTTGATGCGCTGTGCCTTCTCATCGTCTTTCCGCCGCATGGAATCACCACCATTTCCAGTCTATAATAAACGATTGTTCGCTTATTGTCAAGTGTTTCTTTGTCTTCCGTGTACGCTGCTTCCGTGTCGCGGGAATAATCCGGAGGCCGTCAAGGCCCCCTGCGTAAGACATAGGAGCTTGTGACTTCCTAATATGTGTCACAGGCAGATATAGTTTTGTTTCGCTTTTTGCTTTCCCGGCGAAAGTCGGTGCGTGACGTGCCGACGCGGAGAGAAGCTGACAGGATCCCTTGCGATCAGGGACTGCCTGCTGACAGCAGGGGAACGCAGGTACCCCATTGCCTTCGAGCCCCTGCGATATCCGCAGGGCCGGTAGCGTTGCCTCTCTCGAGCGCGCTGGGGGCATGTTGGGGATATACCGAGGATCGATGAGAAGGATGTCGCTGCCCTGCATTTCATCTTCTGACGGAGGTCGAGAAACGCTTTACAGCAGCGCTTTTACCGGGCAGTCTTCAAGTACAAACAGAGTTCTCGCGGGTCATGGGCCGGCGAGTGCCCTGAATCTACAAGGAGTGCACGAAACGGTTTAGCCGACCTGTCTGCGCTTCCGGTGGACGGCGCATGCTTCTTCGGCAGATTCCGGCATGCGTGCGCTTCGGCTTGAGGCTCTGTCGGGGGAAACTTCGATTTTCCTCTGTTGTCAACCGTCCCTGCCGGAAGTGGATCACGGGAACCATATAATTTGGCAAAAATTGCCCTTTAAGAAGGCTGTTAATATGGCACTCAACACACTGAACCACCTGCCCTGTCAAGAGCGGACAATGAGACGCCCATCTAGTTGATTCGCATTTTATTTGCTACTTAATTTTGCACATTATTTGGATCTGCTGATTTGAAAGCATTTGTATGCTCAAATTCTTACATATAGGACAGGCCATAAATGTTTCGATAGCAGTTCAGCGCCATGTCCTCGTCTTACAAGCAGAAGTAGCTCCCTTCAAGGCTTATCAGGATGAAGATAGCGGGATGCTGTATGATTTCTAAGAGAACCTGATCAAATGAAAGTATAATTCAGGAAGAAATGGTGCAAAATAATTTGCAATAGTATTTGCATATTATTGATGATCAAATGTGAAAAATAATTTGCGAAGAAGCCTCTCTTTTTAGCTCCAGATAAACTTCAAATCAACACCATCTGCCCAGACTGCGGAATTCGAGAAGCTTTGGATGGCCTGGGTATTAGTCTTGAAGAGCAGGAATCCATTCTGGCTATCATCCATCGCGCCAACACAGGCCAGCAGTAGGATAAACAATCCCCATGCAGAATTTTACGTGACAGGCAAAAAAATCCTTGAAACTTGCTGTGGCATGGAGTATAATCATAAACAAGAAGGG
>CAZGAM010000037.1:0-979 GCA_964523685.1 uncultured Oscillospiraceae bacterium
CAGTCCCGTATCTAAAGAATAGAGATCCTGATTTGTCAGAACCGCTGTATATTCATCGATCAAAGAAGTATTCCCTGTATCGTAAAGGCTCTGGAAATGATCCGGATAGACAGCTACGGCATATTGACTCAGTTTCCTAAAAAATTCTCTGGATGTATTTCCTTTGAGTAGTTCCTCTATCAGATGTTCTCCTTCTCCATAGGGAATATATATCGTTTTTGTTGGCGTGTTTATAAGTTGGAAGTCATCCGCTACCGAGCAGAAAGGAAAAGTTCCCCGACCGATTTTTTTCAGAATTTTCTTTCTATCCAGTGCGTCTTCTCCCTGCAAATCCATGAGCTCTCTGAAATACCAGTCAACCGCTTCTTCAAAATCACGACAGCTTTTCAGTGCCATCTTTGCTGTAGCAATCCCCGTTGCAAACAGAGGCGGCGCAGGCGTTTCCGGGTCAAATACGGTAACCACACTCTCGGCTTGCGTACGCTTTCCCTCCCGGTTGCATCTGCCCGCCGACTGGACGATGGAGTCCATCCCTGTCATCTCCCGGAATACCTCCGGAAAATCCACGTCTACACCAGCCTCAATCAGAGACGTTGAAACAACCCTGCACGTCTGACCATTCCGGAGCCGCAACCGAATTTCCTTCAACTTTTCTCGCCTGTGGAATGGGCACATCAGCGTGGACAAATGATATGCTCCCGGCCCGCAAATATTTTGATAAACTAAATTGGCCCGTTTTCTGCTGTTTACAATGCAGAGAACCTGCTCCCGTACCTGCAGCGCCTCGCATACCTCATCCCAAGACATATTTCCGGCCATTTTGTATGTCACACGCTGAAATACAGGGTGTTGAGCAACTTCCTGTGGGCAGATTTCCAAAATCTTTTCGCCCGGAAGGTATTTTTGAAACACCTGAGACAAAGCAGGCTGTGTTGCTGTACAAAGCACTGCGCTCACGCCATAATGGGCACCAAGTTCT
>CAZGAM010000037.1:989-14629 GCA_964523685.1 uncultured Oscillospiraceae bacterium
TTCTGCAATTGCGTGTACACAAGGTTCCAGATATGGGAGGGGCAGCATCTGCGCCTCATCAAAAATAATGACACTGTCCACAAGATTGTGCAGTTTGCGGCAATGAGAAGATCGGTTTGCATAAAGAGATTCAAAAAACTGGACAGCCGTAGTAACCACCACAGGCATATCCCAATTTTCTGTTGCCTTTGCCTTTCGGATAGACAGCTCTGTGGCATAATCACCCGTGTCATACTGCACACCGCTGTGATGGGCCAATACATTTTCCTCTCCCAGGATGTCTGAAAACACTTCAACCGTCTGGTCAATAATGGAGGTATAGGGGATCACATATATAATGCGTTTCTTTCCGAATGTTGCAGCATGCTGCAGCGCAAATGCCAGAGAAGCTATCGTTTTCCCACCGCCTGTCGGTACGGTAAGGGTGAAAAGGCCTGGTTTTTCCCTGCTTCCCGCTTCTCTGCAGGCTATATGTATTTTCTCACGCTGCTTATTTAGAACGCTTTGCGGGGATTTCCACCGATCTATATAAAGTTCCAATGCGGCCCGCAGTTTCTCCATATTCGGCTCTGCATGGAACCTTGCTCCCTCCATAAAGCGCTCTGTATCTAAAAAGTCTGCATCGACTAGACAGGAGTACAGCATTCGAAGAAAGAAAAAGTCCGAGAGCGGATTTTTCGCTGCATAATCGGGAGGCTGCACAAAGTGCAGTTGGACCTCGTCAGCATGCCAATTCTCGCGTTTTATAGATTGATTTATCCTGCCCCAGAAAGACGAGCTGCCGGATTGGTCTCCCTGAATCCCCATATCCGGGAGGCCTGTGTGATGCCCGATAACACAGAATGCGGCATGCGGCATTCCCAGTTTCAGACATTCCACCGCTCCCGCAGTAGAATGATCCACAATAGGGCCATTCTGAAGAAGCCGCTTTTGAAATCCCTCTGTACATTTCCCGAGATCATGTGCCAACCCAGCCTGTCTGGCCAGCTCGCCTGCACCGAATGGCGCAGCAAACTCAGCGGCAAGAGAGGATACGCCTTCCAAATGGTCATGTACCGTTTGAAACTCGGTGCTGCCGTCAGCTTTCTCTTTTAGATGGGCATAATATATAAGTCATCCCCTCCTTCCCTGCCATACCGGAAGCAAATCTTCTGTTCGTTGACAGAAAGTTTAATCTGCTGTAATTCCTGCATTCAAATGGATGCAGGAATTACAGCGAGAGCCCAGATTCTGCATAGATTTGAGCTCCTCAGAAATCTCACCTCACGCCGGCTGCTTCTTTACCGACTGCGTTTTTTCCCAACAACAAACCTGTCGCAAAGAGCGAGAAGCCCGGGCAGTACAAACAAAATGAGCAAAATCGCAAACAGCGCGCCAATGGAAATTGTTTTTACGATCGTAGAAACCGTCGGCTCTTCAAAGAAATTGAAGATGATCGCTGTAACAAGCACCAGAATCAGCCCGGATGTTAAAATTGTATGGGCAGAACCGGCATAAGCCTGCTGCAGAGCCATTTGAATTCCCATGCTCTGCCGTTTTTCCCGATAATAGCTGGTAAATAGGATACCGTAATCTATGGTTGCACCCATCAAGATGCATTCCACTATCAGCAGGGCCAGATAATACATGCTCCCACCCAGGAATGCAATGACGCAGACCGTGGAGTAAACGCCAGTCTGTACCACAAGCACCAGCAGCAGGGGGACAAAGAGCGACCGGAATGTCACCGCTACAATCAGGAATATGGCTATGCCGGTAAGCAGCGTAATCATGGTCAGTTCCCGATCGAACAGATGTTCCATCTCATAGTTCATGGCTATATTGCCCACCAGATGGTACTCGCCGGTCAGGTTCTGTTCACACTGCGCTGTCAGATTATCCATAAAGGCTGTGGTTTCCGGGGACTCCTGGGGATAGGACATGGTAAGGACCATGCGGGAGAACTGTTCTGACACCAGCTGGTCTTTCCCCTCTGTCAGCTGATCTTGCGCCTGTGTCAGCTGCGAGCGCATATCCTCGTCGATCAGATCTTCAAAGCGGGGATCTGCCAGTACCTTGTCTGTAAGATAGGCAAGAAATTCTTCCAGAGAGATCTTTTCTGCCTCCGGCGCCTGCGAGCTTGCCGCGTACAGGTACAGCAGAGACATGGTGTTTTCATTCAGTTTCTCGCTCAGGGGGGAGAGAAGTTCACTCATCTGCGCGGGGGTATAGCTCTCTCCGCCAGTCACCGCCTCCGCCAGATCTCTGGCCGTGCTGAGCATTTCCCCTGTTTCGCTGTCTATCAGATCCCGGTAGTCGTCCTGGTTGAGCACATCCTCCACCAGGAAGTTCAGAAATCCCTGCGGGGACAGTTTCCAATCGGCTGTATCGCCGTGGCGGCTGGTATACAGAAGATACAGAGGCCGTACCTGGTCTTCTTCCAGGCCCATCAGAGCAGCCAGCTCCGCGGGGGAATATTCCTTCCCGTTCGCAGCCCCCTCCATAACCGCATACAGCGTCTGCAGCTGTCCGCGCTGCTCCTCGTCTGTCGCGGATGATATCGGACTGTCCTCCGCTGTCAGAGCCTGGGCAATGGTCATCAGATCCATCTGCCAGCTCTCGCCCCGGGTGGAAGCGTCATGCAGGACAAACAGCATCTTCCCGGCATCCGGCTCCAATCCCAGTAACCGGGACAGCTCTTCACAGGTAAAGCCGGTCCCGCTCAGAGATGCCTGCATCAGCGTCTGCATCTGCTTCAGATTTTCCCTCGTCTGCTCGTCCATCATGCCCGCAGCAGCCGGATCCTCCACCAGGAAAGTTACCAGCTCCGCCAGCGTCACGCCGCCCTCTTCCTGGCTGCCGGCATAGAGGCGGAATATCAGGGAAACCTGCGCCTCATCCATGCCAAACATCTCCGCCAGGGCAGCAGGACTCAGTCCCTCCTGGGACACAGCCAGCTGGACCAGCTGGTTCATCTGCTGCATCTGGCTCTTCTGCTCTTCCGACAGCATTCCGTCATATCTCTTATCCTGCAAAAGCGTGTCGGACAAGTAGGCACTGAACTCCGGCAGTGTCACGGTTTCCTGCTCCGCCGCGGCCATTGCGAAAAGCTGCTGCACCTGTTCCGGTTCCATGCCGAACAGCGCCGCCAGAGTCGCACTGTCCAACTCGGCGCCGGACTGGACCGCATCCAGCAGGGACTTCATCTGCTGGATCTGGGCATTGTCCGGCTGGGCAGCCGCCGCCAGCGCCACGAAATCCGACAGGGTCATAGCCGGTACTTCCTGACCTGTCTGCTGGCTTTGTGCCGCGAACAGCATTTCTACGGACTGGACATCCATTCCCAGTATCTCAGCCAGTTCCTCCGCACGAAGCGCCTGGCCGGAAGAAGCCGCTTTTATCAGCGCCTCCACCGGCGCCAGCTGAGCCAGGGACTGCTCATCCGCCGCAGACTGCACCAGCGTCAGGAAGTCGGTTACGCTCATGGTCATGGAAGCCGTCTGCTGCCGGAACTGGGGATCATCCATGAAGTACAACATATAAAGGCCGGAAACTGTCTCCTCATCCAGTCCAAAAATCTCCCCCATCTGGGCAGGGGTCATGGCTGTACCGGCCTGTGCCGTCTCAATCAGAGCACTGAGCTGCTGCAGAGATCCCAGAGTCTTGTCATCGACTGTCCCGCTCAGCAGGGGATTATCCGTCAGTGTCTGGAGGAAATCCAGGAACTGACGGAGCGTCATGGTCCGGTCCTCCCCGCCCTGCCCTTTGCAGAGCGTCAACAGAAGATCCACGGTAGACTCGTCAATTCCCAGCAGAGAGGACAGCTGCTCTGCCGTCTGCTCTTTTTGCAGCGTCTCCGGATCGGTCAGAAGCGCCAGCGTCTGGATCTGCTCCGCCATAGCGCTGTCCAGGAAAGAGGAATAAGCCGGGTCGGAGAGTACGTCAGACTGGAGGAAGGAGACAAACTGGCCGAGGGTCATGCTCTCCGGTTCATAGTCCGCATCCTGGGCAAAGCAGAAAACCATAATCTGCCGCACCGTCTGCTCATCCAATCCCAACACCTGGGCAATCTCCCCGGCGGAGAGAGGCTTGGTGATCTCCTCCGGATCGGTTAAAACCGCCAGCTGATTGAGCTGCTCCAGGGTACTGTCCTCAAAAAGGGACCCGTACGTGTCATCCTCCGCGACCTCCTGCAGAACAAAGTCCGTAAAGGCCTTCAGGGTCATCTCCCCCTCGCTTACGCCCCCATGGTTTACATAGTAGAGAAGCATCAGCTGCTCCACCTCTTCCTGCTCCATCTCAAAGAAAGAAGCAAGGTCCTGGGCGGAGAGGGGCTGGGTCAGGGCCCGGGCATCGGAGAACTTCTGGAGCAGGTCCATCTGCTCCTGCCTATCCGGTTCTATATAGTCCGAGAACGTATCGCTGCCAAGCACGGACTCGCTCACAAAATTCAGAAAATCTCCCGCCGTCATAGGGGACACTTCCCCGCCGGCGTGGTCATAGTAGAGCATGCGCAGCACACTCTCATCCAGCTGCATGCTCTCCCCCCTGTCCGCCAGCTCCTCAGCCATCTCCCCGGCGGAATAGCGCCTGCCCAGGGTGGTGCCATAACTGGACACAGACTTGATATGTTCATCCTGCTCCAGCTGAGAGGCCAGTTCATCCACCTGCGACTCGTCCTCGTTGGAATAGACCATCACCAGCGTCTCATTTTTGGGGAACACGTCCGCCACAGGGTCTTCTATATCCAAAGAGTAGGCGATGCCGGCCCGGTTCTGGAGAATGCACACCGCGACAAAGAGCACCACAAAGAAGACGCCGATGCCCCAGCGCAATTTATAGCTGAATTTACCGGCCCATTCCATGGGGATCGTCAGTTCTTTTTTCGCCGTTTTCGCGATCAGTTTATCCGCTGCCAAAATCACGCCCGGCAGCATGGTCAAGGCACAGACCATGCTGATAAACACGCCTTTGGCCAGTACGATTCCCAGATCCCTGCCAATTTTAAAGCTCATGAACACCAGCATCAGCAGGCCAACCACCGTGGTCAGGGAACTGGAGGCCACCGAGGAAAAAGCGTTGGTCAGGGCATTCTTCATCGCCTCGTATTTGTTCGGGGCCAGTTCCCTCTCCTGCCGGTACCGGTTGATGAGAATAATGGAATAGTCCATGCTCAGCACCAGCTGCAGGACCGCTCCAATGGAGAACGTGATGTTGGATACACTGCCCAGGAAAATGTTGGTGCCCATGTTGATGAGAATGGCCACGCCTATGACCAGCAGGAACAAAATCGGCTCGATCCAGCTCTTGCACATGACCAGCAGAATCACCATGATAATTCCCACTGCGGTAACAAGGATCCAGATAGGGACCTCCGGACCGGCGGGATCGTCGTTTTTCCACACCATGTGGTACGAGGAAAAGTTCTCATCCAGGGCCTGTTCGATGGCCTGCTCCTCCTCGCTGCTATAGGCATATGACGTCTGCACGATAAAGAGGGTATGGTTCTCCCGGTTATAATCCTCGCTTCCCTCCTCGTAGGCCACGTCGTCCACGCCCTCCAGCGCTTTCAGCTCGGAGAGCACCTGCGTTTTCTGTTCCTCCGTCAGATCATCAAACATGACCCGGATGGTACTGATCTCCTCCTCAGCCGGGAAGTCGCTGTTCATAATGTCCAGGCCGATCTTCATAGAGGAGTCGTTCGGAAGATACTTGGTCATGTCATAATTGACATCCACCTGCAGCATAAGTACCCCGCAGACCAGCGCTATAACAAGCAGCAGAACAACAAAAAAGACACGATGATTTACTACAAATTCCGAAGCTTTTCTGATCATGATGCTCTTTTCCAAACCTCCTGTCCGCATTCTCTTCCGGAAGCCTGCTTCCGCCAGAAAGGACAATCCCCTGTTTTTACATCTTTATCGTAATGGTTTTTTCTTCATCTGAGACCAGCTGCGGGGATATCCCCGGGGAGTGGGCCTGCTCTTTTCCACTACAGCCACGGCGTGGGTCACATCCGTTCCGGGAATTTTGTATCGGATAATCTCCCGCAGCTTTCCCCCCAGCCGGGTGATGGCAGGTTCCGCATCCTGGATTTCCTGACCGCAGTCTCCCCCCTTCATGGCCAGAAACAGACCTCCCACTCTGACCAGGGGCAGACACATCTCTGTGAGCAGATCCATGGAAGCCACGGCTCTGCTCACAACAATATCATAGTCCTCCCGCAGCTGCGGCATATCCTCCACCCGCCCCCACAGGCACTGGATGTCGTCCAGACCCAGCTCGCTGCAGGCGCCGGCAATAAATTTTACCTTCTTATTGACACTGTCCAGGCAGCTCAGGCGAATTGCCGGGACCAGAATACGCAGGGGCACCCCGGGAAATCCGGCTCCCGTGCCCACATCCAGAACCTTTTTATTCTCAAAATCCGCCGTCTGCAGCAAAGCCGCGCTGTCCAGGAAATGGAGCCGGACAATGGCTTCCGGCTCGGTGATCGCCGTGAGATTGGTCGTCTCATTGGCTTTCCTCAGCCTTTTCGCATATCCGATCATGGTCTCGATCTGACTGTCCTGTACGGCAATTCCCATGCTGTGCAGGCCGTCCCGCAGTAATTCCTCCATAGGACCACCCTTGAAACTCCCCATTTCCCCGTCTTTGGCCGCGTATGATGGCGGAATAGGCCGCCCCTATTCCTCCGCGGTTGTTTTTTATTCTAGCACAGCCGGCGGCTTTGTTCAAGCAGCAGAAAAGCTCCGCCCCCGTTTTTACCGCCCTCTCCGGACAGAAAGCAGGGCCTGACGCCCCCGCATTTCCCGTTCCGTGTTATCAGAAATTTGTTCTGAGACGGACCCAAAGTTTTTCACAGGGGAGAGCACCCGTTCAGGGTTCTGCCCGTCCGAATACCTTCTTCGCGATCTCCACCGACTGACGGGCATCCCGGGCGTAATAATCCGCACCCACCCGGCGGGCATATTCCGGCGTCACCACCGCGCCGCCTACCAAAATCACAGGCGGATCTGCCAGCGTATGGAGAAGGCGGATCGTCTCCTCCATGGCAGGGAGCGTTGTGGTCATCAAAGCAGACAGCCCGACCAGCCGGATCTTCTCCCGCTGCACCGTCTCCACAATCACCTGCGGCGGCACGTCCCGGCCCAGGTCCAGGATCTCGTACCCATAGTTTTCCAGCATGGTTTTGACGATATTTTTCCCGATATCGTGGATATCCCCCTGGACCGTCGCCAGCAGAAGGCGGCCTTTTTTCTCCGGTGCGCTTCCCCGCTGGGCCATGCTCTGCCGGATCACCTCAAAAACCGCCTGCGCGGCGCCGGCTGCGCTTAAAAGCTGGGGGAGAAAGGCCTTCCCCCGTTCATAATCCGCCCCCACCCTGTCCAGGGCCGGGACCAGGTGCTGCTCCACCAGGGCCAGCTCCTCCTGCGTCTGCAGGGCCTGCCGGGCAAGCCGTGCCGCCTCTGTCTTCAGGCCTTTTGCAATGGCGCCTTCCAGCGTCAGGCTGTTCTCCTGCCCCGCGGGCGCCGGTCCTCTGTCCTCCCGGCCCGCAAAGCGTTCCACATAGGCCCCGCAGTTCCGATCCTCCCCGGACAGCACCCGGAACGCGGCGATGGAATCCATCATCTCCCGCATATTGGGGTTGAGAATCGGCAGCGTCAGCCCGGCTCCCAGCGCCTGGGAGAGGAAGCTTCTGGTGATCAGGGCCCGATTGGGAAGGCCAAAGGAGATGTTGGAAACCCCCAGCACGGTCTGCAGTCCCAGCTCCTCCCGGACCATGCGCACCGCGCGCAGGGTCTCCGCCGCCTGTTCCTGCTGCGCTGACACTGTCAGGGTCAGGCAGTCGATCCATACATCCTCCCGGGGGATGCCGTAGGACAGGGCCGTGTCCAGAATCCGCCTGGCGATGGCGAGCCGTTCCTGTGCGGTTTGGGGGATCCCCTTTCTATCCAGTGTCAGTCCTACCACGCTCGCGCCGTATTTTTTCACAAGGGGCAGGATCCGCTCCAGCACCTCCGGATCCCCATTGACGGAATTGACCGCTGCTTTGCCGTTATAGACCCGCAGACCCGCCTCCAAAGCGGCCGGATTGGAAGAATCCAGCTGCAGGGGCAGTGCCACGGCACTTTGCAGTTTTTTTACCACTTCCGGCAGAAGAACAGCCTCATCTACGCCTGGAATCCCCACATTCACATCCAAAATATCTGCTCCGGCGTCTTCCTGCTCCACCGCTACATCCAGAATATAATCCAGATCGTGCTCCAGAAGGGCCTGCTGGAACCGCTTTTTCCCGGTTGGATTCACTCTCTCCCCAATGACCCGCACGCCCTCCAGCCGGCATGGTACGGTAGGAGAGCAGACGAATCCCACCGGGTGGAAGGACCGGGCCGCCGGTTTCTTCCCTGCCAGGGCCTGCCGAAGGGCCCGGATGTACGCCGGAGAGGTGCCGCAGCAGCCCCCGAAAATGGTGACGCCGGCGTCCGCCGCGGGGGCCAGCGCCGAGGCAAACTGCTCCGGAGCCATATCATACAGACCTGTCTCCGGATCGGGAAGGCCGGCGTTGGGCTTGGCTATCACAGGCAGACGGGTATTTTCACACAACTCCCTCAGCAGCGGCACCAGCCGGTCCGGCCCCAGCGAACAGTTGAGACCAATGGCATCCGCACCCAGCCCTTCCAGGGTCCTGGCCATAGACGCCACCGTACAGCCGGTAAAGGTGCGGCCGCTCTCCTCAAAGGACATGGTGACAAACACGGGAAGAGACGTACTCTCCTTCACCGCCAGCAGCGCCGCCTTCGCCTCATAGAGGTCGGTCATGGTCTCAATCACCGCCAGATCCGCTCCCGCTGCCGCGCCGGCCCGGGCAATCTGCCGAAAGTATTCCCAGGCTCTTTCAAAGGTCAGGGTCCCCAGCGGCTCCAGCAGCTCGCCCAGGGGACCTATATCCAGCGCGACTTTTCCCTCCGGACCCGCAGCCTTCCTGGCGATGGATACGGCGGCAGAGACCACCTCTTCCACCGTGTGCCCGGTCGTGGCGAGTTTCGGCGCGCTGGCGCCGAAGGTATTGGCATAGAGGACCTGACTGCCGGCAGCCCTGTATTCCCGATGGACCGAGAGCAGGGTCTCCGGTTCGGTCAGGCTGAAAAGTTCGGGCTTGCCCCCGGGCGGCAGTCCTTTCTGCTGCAAAACGGTACCCATCGCTCCATCCAGCAGCAGAAAAGGCTCGTTCCAAAAATCACGGCGCACAGCTTTTTCCTCCTTTGCGCAAAGTGCAGCGGCCGGCAAGAGAACAGAAAGCGCAGCCCCGGATGCGGGCTGGCTGCGGCCTGTCCGCCAGACCGATAATCGCGGTAACCGATTTAGCCGGATTCAGGAGCAGGCTCTCCGTTACCTGCACCCCCAGCCGCCGGGAGGCATCCAGCACCGCACAGACCGGACGCTGCAGCGCCAGCGGCAGGTCCCCATAGCCGGGACTGAAGCGGTCGGACCCATACATCTGCGGAAATCGCTCTGCCAGCTCCCGCTCCACCCGGCTGCATCCTGCTTCCACCAGGGCGCTTCCGCAGGCATCCAGCAGCACAGCGCGGGCCATATCCCGGGCCTCCACCGCCCGCAGGAGTGTCTCAAATCCCGCGCCCAGGGTACAGGCCAGCAGCACAGCCCGCCGGCACGGGGAGAGCATCGTCCCGGCAAGACTGCCGGGCAGAGTAATGCCGCTGCCCTCCAGTACGACGCCGGACGCATCGGTTCGCACGGGAAAAATCCGGTATACATACCGGGGCTGCACTGTCTGCACCAAGGTATCTGCTGCCTCTTCCGCCGCCCGGGCCATGTCCCCGGATGGGTCCTCATCCACCCCCAGAAAGCGAAGAACTTCCGGTATAGCCGGCCGGATCCGATCTGCCTGCATAAAAACCACTCCCCGTTTTTATTATACAGCGTATTGCCTGGAAATTCAACGAACCCGCTCCCCGACACCCTGTCCCGGCGGAAGCCCGTCTTCGGCGTGTCCAGGGACTCCCTTCCGAAGGGCCGCCGCTTCCCTTCCCGCCGGACAGCTGTTCCCAACCTTTTCATGGCCATGTTCCCTTATTTTTCAGATTGCTTTTTGCTCCTTTATCTACTATAATATAAGAAGGTGACGAACTGCTTCCCGGCAGCTCCCACTTTCTTTCATGATCTTTTTAATGCCCAAACTGCGAAGGAGGGACCACCATGGGCTGGATTCAACCTGTCACCTATGAAACCGCGTCCGAGGAAGTGAAGGCAATCCTGGATAAGGAGCCGGAACTTCTCCACTCGAACAAGGCGGCTACTCTGCTGCGAAACGCCGTTGTCTACGACAGTGTGGAGCGCAACGGCTGGCGTATGGACGCAGAACTGCAGAGACTTGTGAGCAAACGGATGGGAGATCTTCTGGAATATGTCATCTCCCGGGAAAACCGTTCGGACAAATGCACACGGTACTTCGAACAATGCCTGCGGGACCAGGGGATCGACTTTGAGAAAACCGAGTTCACCGAGCAGGAGCAGGCCATCATCGACTACGGCCGGGCCATTGCCCGGGATTTTCACCATATTCCCCAGGAGCTGAAGGACCGGCTGAAAAAGCTGTTCACCGAAGAGCAGATCGCCGTCATCACCGGCATGGCTGCGGTAATCACGGCGGATAATTACTTTGAGACGATTATGGATCTCCACTAATTTCTATCGCACGAAGAAAGGGTTCAACCATGAAAACAATTGGCAAACGCAGTCTCCTCGTGTTCCTGTGCCTGCTGCTTCTAGCGGGTGTTTTCACCGGTTGCAGCAGCAATTCTGCTGACGAAAGTCCAGAAGACACAGCGCAGGCGGAGCAGGACGAGAATACGCCGGAAAGCACAGAAGCGGATGGTGCCGAAGAGACCGCGGCTGCAGAAGAAACAGCCGAAGAGACCGCAGCTGCAGAAGAAACAGAGGACGAGCTCGCCGCCATACAGCAGGCAGGCAAACTGGTTGTCGGGGTGGAGGGGACCTATCCTCCCTTTACCTACCATGACCCGGACACCAACGATCTGACTGGTCTGGACGTGGACATAGCCAAAGCGCTTGGCGAAAAACTGGGTGTGGAGGTGGAATTTGTGGAAGCGGCCTGGGATTCTCTGCTGGCGGGCATAGACAGCGGCCGTCTGGACACGGTCATCAACGCCGTATCCGTCACAGATGAGCGGCGGGAAAAGTACGACTTTTCTGACTCCTACTTCTATTTGTACAAACAGATTGTAGTCCGGGGCGACAACGAGGACATCCACGGTCCAGAGGATCTGAACGGCAAAAAAATCGCCACCAATGTGACCAACGCCACCGCCCCCTGGTTTGAAGAGCAGGGCGCGACCATTGTAGGCATCGACAGCAGCGGGGAGGCTGCCGATCTGCTGCTCTCCGGACGCGTGGACTTTATCAGTTTCAACGCCGTCATCCTGCAGGATTATCTGCAGGAGCACCCGGATGCAGACCTGAAAGTGGCCTTTCAGATCCCCACCGGGCTGGAGGAGTTTGCCATTCCCCTCCGCAAGGGCGAGACCCGGCTTCTGGACGCCGTCAATCAGGCCCTGCAGGAACTTGCTGAAGAGGGAACCCTCTCCGAGCTTTCCATGCAGTACATAGGCTCTGACTATACAAAGCCAGATGCATAATTTTTATTCAGGTGGCAGTACGTGAGTGAGAGATTACTGAATATTCTGGTAGAATCGTTTCCCAAGCTGCTTCGCTCCTGCCTGGAGATGACAATTCCTCTGACCTTGATCGTTTTCATCCTCAGCCTGGTTCTGGGTTTTTTCATCGCGCTGGTGCAGGTGCTCAATATCAGGGGTCTGAAACAGATTGCCCGGTTTTATGTGTGGATTTTCCGTGGCACGCCCCTGCTGGTCCAACTCTACATTGTCTTTTTCGGCCTGCCCTCCCTGGGCATTACCCTGAACGCTTTCCCCTCCGCGGTCATCGCTTTTTCGCTCAACAGCGCGGCCTATAATTCAGAGACCATCCGGTCCGCGATTCTCTCTGTCCCCCGCGGCCAGTCAGAGGCCGGGTGCATGGTTGGCCTGAGCTACTGGCAGATCATGCTGCGCATCGTTCTTCCCCAGGCAGCACGGGTTGCCTTTCCCACCCTGTTTAATTCCTTCATCAGCCTGACGAAGGACAGTTCCCTGGCCGCCAGCATTACCGTAGTGGAAATGTTCAAAACCGCGCAGCAAGTTGCCGCGGTGTATTTTGAGCCGTTTGCCCTGTACTGCGAAGCGGCTGTCATCTATCTGGCTCTGAATACCCTGCTCACATTCCTCCAGTCCTATCTGGAAAAGAAGCTGTCCTGGAACACGCAGGGGAAGAGAAATCCACTCCACAGCAGAAAAGCATGAGACTCCTGCGGATAAGAGAGAATCGTCTATGATACTGGAAGTAAGAAATCTTTCGAAAAGCTTTGGCAGCAGCGAAATTCTCAAAAACATCCATTTCCATGTAGACAAAGGAGAAGTCGTAGCGGTTTTGGGCAGCAGCGGTGCCGGAAAAACCACGCTGCTGCGGTGTATCAGCTTTCTGGAAAAAGCGGATGCGGGTCAATTCCTTTTCGATGACTTTCAAAAGGACATCACCCAGGTGAAAAGCCGTGAAATCCGGCAGATCCGCATGAAAATGGGCTTCGTATTCCAAAATTATAACTTGTTCAAAAACAAAACCGCTATGCAAAATGTCCTGGAAGGCCTGAGAATTGCCCGAAAAATTCCCGCTGACCAGGCGAGAGAAACCGCGGTAAGCGTGCTGAAAAAGGTCGGCATGCTCGATCGGGCAGACTATTACCCGGACCAGCTCTCCGGTGGTCAGCAGCAGCGGGTCGCCATCGCGCGGGCCATCGCCACCAATCCGGAGATCATCCTTTTTGACGAGCCGACCTCTGCGCTGGACCCGGAACTGACCTGGGAAGTGCTGGATGTCATGAAACTGCTGGCCAGCGAAGGCACAACCATGGTGGTGGTGACCCATGAGATGAATTTTGCCCAGAGCGCCGCCAATCGGATTGTCTTTATGGAGCACGGCAGTATTCTCGCCGATTCGCCGGCAGAAGAATTCTTTCGCTCTCCCCGGGAGGAGAGTATAAAGCGTTTCCTCCGTCGGACCATGGTCAGCCCCCGGGAAGCACTTGGCAACCCCGGATGAAATTACGATGCGGCAGAGAGCAGGGAAGAGCAGCCTGTCCGCTATGGGACAATGCCGCGCTTCCCTTCTTTTTGACTGCCTGCGCCAGTTCGCAGTAAGCATCAAATAGACACCGTATAAAGGAAAATGAGGGAACTCCCACTTCGAAGTGCAAAGATGGGAGCCCCTCATTGTTTTAGGGCTGTTTCTGGACATGGTTACCAACCAGGATCTGTCCCACAAAACAAAATGTAAGCGATCACACGTTTCACAATCTGCTTAGGAAAGACGAGCTTCACCAAAAGCTTATCAGCAATTCCAAACCCGTTTTCCGAACAGACAAATCAAAATATACAGAATGTTCCATAGTGCGATCCTCCTCAAGCAAGAAGACATAAAGCTACTGCCAGTGAGAATCAACACTTCATACTGACTGTGCAGCATCGCTTGGCATCCATCTGGAATACCTGCCGCCTTACAGT
>CAZGAM010000038.1:0-14423 GCA_964523685.1 uncultured Oscillospiraceae bacterium
TCCTCCTCCCCCACGCCGGGGTCCAGACCGAACTCCCTCAGCATGGCAGACAGCTTCTCTATCGCCTCCCGCCGGGACTGGGCGTCTACATAGACGTCTTCCAGCGTTCCGCCCATATCAAAGAGCACGGATGTGATCATGTTTGCCTCCCCGGGGACTGGATCTCCCCGTTTTGTTGAATGGTGAAGTCCACGCTTTGCCGGAATTCCGGCTGGTGCCAGCAGGCTGAAAAGCAGTCCGTAAAAAACAGGCGGGTACCCTGCTCTTTGAGCAGTTCGGCAGTGGCACGGGACGGCCGGTCCTTGCGGGGGATATACTCGGCGCCGCAGGAGATGACCCCGTAGGCGGGGGAGAGCCTCGCTGCGAGCGGGGCAGTCAGCGCTTTGGCATCCCCATGGTGGGGTACTTTGAGCAGATCGCAGGGCATGGCCTGGCTCTCCCAGGCGGCTCCGTAGCAGTCTCCCGCCAATTCTATGGCGCGTCCGGCATAAGTGAGCCGGACCCGCAGAGAACCGGGATTGCGGTATTTGGCGGACCAGTGCTTCATGCCCGGAGGGACATCTTCTCCCGCCAGCATGCCGGTCCAGGCAGCACGCTGAAAGACAGCGGTTTCCTCGCTTGGGCAGATGATCTCGCCCTGCAGAAGACCTGTAGAGGGCAGAGGCACGGTGCGGTCCACCTGGTGCAGGTGACTGCCGGCGGCGAGCAGGGCTTCACAGAGTTCACTCCACTGGTTGAGGCAGTCTGTCAGCTTCTCCACCGTGCGGTCGTTCTCGTCTGACCTGGGAATACGCTGCGCGGGACAGACGGGGATAAAGCCGGCATACACGTCCCGGAAAGTGACCCGGGGGAGCAGGAGAGCGAGACCGCCGAAATGGTCCACATGCAGATGGGTGATGACCAGCGCATCCAGAGAGGTGATGCCCCGTCGGCGCAGGTGGGCCGCCGCGGTGTCCCGGAAAGAGCCGGGGAAAGAGCCTACCTCTGCCCGGCCGGTATCTACCAGCAGCCGAAAGGGGTTCCCGGGTCCCAACTCCTCCACCAGAACGGCATCTCCGTCTCCTACGTTGAGAAAATGGAGCTGGAGCGAACCCTCAGCGGCGCTGCACATATTTTTTCCATGGCTCCTCTCCCTCTTGTTTGGACTCCGGAGGGCGGTAGTCCCGCCGGTACAGAAGATAGGAAACGCCCAGGCCCAGGCACAGGGGGATGAGTACGAACCAGCCGAAAAAAGTGAAGAGCAGGGACAGAGCACCGGAGCGGCGCATGAGGATCAGAAGCGTGATGAAAACGACTACCGCATAAAGACACAGCCACAGATGACCGCCCAGCGCCAGCCGCTTGTCCGGGAGAAGCCGGTGGACAACCCATACCAGAGCCGCGCCGAAAGCACCTGCGGTCAGGGACTGGACGAGATTGAGCAGCCACACCGGCCAGCCGTCCATAGGGTCCGTAAGGTATTCCGTTACCAGGTGAAAGCCCAGCACATAAAAGGCCAGAAAGACAAAGCTTAGGAAGAAAGTGTAGATGCCGAAGCCGCTTTTGGGTTTTCCCTCCTCGGTGAAGAGAAAGGTTTTCCAGAACTTATTGCTCCGCTCTTTGCTGCGGCGTTCTTTTTCCGCCTGGCGGATCTGCCGGTCCGGGTTGTCCTGTCTGGCCATAGAAGTTACTCCTGTCATGAAAAAAGCCCCGCGCGGCAGGCGGCTGTCTGCCGCGCGGGACTGCACTGTTTTGCTTGACTCTTACAGGGCCATATCCAGCCACTGGATCCACATATCTTGGGCATCCAGATAGAGGTTGTAAATCGCCTCCAGGTCGGGTTCAATCGCACCGGTCTCCGCCAAGGTGGCGGGGTTCTCCTCGTCCGGCACATCGCTGCGCACAGGCCAGTTGCCGGTCTTCTGGAAGGGCTTCAGGCCGGGGGAAGAGGCATCCGCGTCCCCGGTCAGCCAGCGGATGAACAGCCGGGCCGCCGCGGGATGGGGGCATCCCTCCACCACGTACAGGTACTCGGCGTTCTGCAGCCCGGTGTAGGGTTCCAGATTCGTCAGCCAGCCGATGTTGTAGCCGGATTCGTCCCGGTTTTCAATCTTGCCGGCAGAGGCAAGAGCCAGGGTGGGGCCTCCCTCGGAGTTATGCACAGCCTGCACCAGCTCATCGCCGTCGCCGATGAAGACCATGTCCTTGGCCAGCTGGGTAAAGCGCCACAGGTATTCGACGCCGGCGTTGTTTTCATACTGGCTGAAATCGAATTCCCAGTTTCCATCGGTGGGGTACGTGTATTCCAGAGGCTCGCCGTACAGGTCCTCATAGGCCTGCTCCATCTGGTCGGCATTCTGAATGAAGCTGGCGAACAGAGACATATAGGCGGTCTCTTCGGCGATTTCCTTGGTGAACAGCTTCCACTTGGCGGTGCCGTCCTCATTGGTTTCCACGATCTGCCACCAGTTGGTAATTGGCTGCTCGTCCGGATATTCCTCGGTGTTGTAGAACCAGAAGCTCTGGGAAGTATACAGAGGATAGCCATAGCGGAGCAGATCCTCATCGATCTTCTCACAGATGTCCTTGGGGTAGTAGGCACTCATGTACCCGCCTTCGTAATAGTCGAAGAACACGTCGCCGTTTACATCCTTGGCCTGCAGCACATCTCCGAACACATTGCCGGAGTCCACTTCCTCCACACACTTCTGCAGCACTACATCGTTATCCAGATCCTGGATTTCCAGGTCAAGTTCGGGGAACTGGCTCTCAAAATCCTCTTCCACCTTCAGCATCTTGGAAGAGGTGGCATAGATGCGGATCGGATCGCCGTCGGCTTCCTCCAGGGCTGCCTGGTACAGTTCATCCGTCGTCATTTCACTCCACTCGTCATAGATGGGGCCGTAGAATTCCGACTCCTCCGCGGCAAAAGCCGGGACAGAGAGGGCGCCGATCATCACAACGGCCAGAAGCAGAGCCAGGAATTTGCTTTTCTTCATGTGCTATTGCATTCTCCTTTCAGTAATGTGTCGTTATGAGGTTCTTTGCATTTCAAGGTTACCGGGTACGTTTAAGGAGTTTCGTGCTCTTGGCATCGTAGATGTTGATCTTCTCCGGGGCAATGTGGGCATAGACGGTCTGGTCGATATCATAGTGGGCCAGGCCAATCTCTTTGGCCAGAAAGTCCGTGCCCCCGGCACCCTGCAGAGAGACCAGCGTCTCAGAGCCGGCCGGCTGGTTGGCGTAGACCTTGACCGGAATACCGTCGATATTCTTTTCCAAAGTCAGGTGAATCTGCTCCGGCCGGATGGCCACGACTACGGGGAATTCTTCGCTGGTGTCAGGGCGGAAGGCCAGATCGGAGGAGTCAAACTCGTATTCCGCCAGCTCGCATTGGACTTTGAGCCGGGCGCCGTCCAAACGGCCGGTGCCCTCCAGGAAATTGATGCGGGGGTTGCCGATGAAATCGGCAGCCTCCAGATCCACGGGGTTCATATACAAATCCATGGGGGTATCTACCTGGCTGATTTCGCCGGCTTTGAACAGGGCAATTTTGGTGGACATGGTCAGAGCCTCCACCTGGTCGTGGGTTACGTAAATAATTGTTGTACCCAGTTCCCGGTGGATTCGCTGCAGTTCCGAGCGCATGTCTACCCGCAGGCGGGCGTCCAGGTTGCTGAGGGGCTCGTCCAGCAGCAGGAGCTTGGGGTTGGAGGCCACCGCACGGGCAATGGCTACCCGCTGCTGCTGGCCGCCGGACAGCTCATTGGGGTACCGGTCAATGTATTCTTCAATGCGCATCATGTGCAGAGCCTGCTTTACCCGCTTGTCCACTTCTTCCTTACCCAGTTTCTGGATCTTCAGGCCAAAGGCAATATTGTTGCGTACGGTCATGTGGGGCCAGAGAGCATAGGACTGAAACACCAGGTTCAAGCCCCGCTTGCTGGGCTCGGCGAAATAGGCCAGGTCTGCATTGATCATCTCTACTCCGTCGATGGTCATGATGCCGTTTTGGGGCTGCTCCAGGCCAGACACCACCCGAAGGGTCGTGGTCTTGCCGCAGCCGGAGGGACCCAGCAGAGTCATAAAGTCCCCGTCTTCAATAGTCAAGTTGATGTCCCGCAGGACGTGGTTGTCGCCGTAAAATTTATCGATGTGCTTCAGCTCAATTTTACTCATGGTTCGTTCCCTTTCTCCGAATTACGCTTACCACGCCTTGCCTATATCAGCGCCGAACTTGTTGGCGATGATATAGCAGACAAGAATAAAGAGCAGTACGCATACCGAGATGGCATCAGCCATCTGGTTGTAGCCCTCCTGAGAATAGGTGAAGGCCAGATAACTCATGGTCTGTGTGCGCTTGTCCATCATGATGATGATCAGATCCAGCTCTTTCGCGATACTGATGAATGTCAGCATGAAGCCGGAGATAAAGCCGTTTTTCGCCAGAGGCAGCACGATCTTGCTCATGCGCTGCCAGAAGTTGGCTCCGTTGATATCGGCGGCCTCCTCCAGTTCGGTGGAGATCTGCATCATATTGGAGGTGCCAGACCGGCTGGCAAAGGGGAAGTGTTTGACCACGCTGGTGAGCACGATCAGCCCAAAGGTGCCGTACAGGGAGGGGATAAGTCCTCCCAGCCTGGGCCGGTTGAACATGGATACATACATGGCGGAAAAAGCTACGCCACTCATCAGGTAGGGGATAAATACCAACTGTTCCGTAGCGGAGCCGTACCACTTGCCCCGGCCCCTGGTGGAGATATAGCCCAGGAACTGGCCGCAGATCGCGGTGAGGATGGAGCCAAGGAAAGTGAGGCGGATGGTATTGAAGACAGACCGGCTGAACTCCGGGTTGCGGAAGATGCCGGGATAGTTGATGTACTTGTCCGCCGCATCCACCGTGCCGATCCAGTTATAGAGGGTGAGGTTGTCCAAACCATAGCCGCCGCCCGTGTTGATCTGGAAGGTCTCCATGACCAGAATAAACATGGGAGCTACCATGGAGAAGAACAGGAAAACGACCAGGAAGATCATCAGGGGAACCTTGGCTCTGCCCAGTTTCATCTCGGTGGCCCGGCCGCCCTTGCCGCCGATGGTGGCGTAGCTCTTGCGTACGCCGATGATCCGCTGATTGGCAAAAATGATGAGAGCGGCCAGGGCAATCAGTACCAAACTCATAGCGTAACCCACCGCCTGCGGTGAGCCGTTGATAAAGGTTTTCATCTTGGTAGCCAGAGTGAAGTAACCGATTCGGTTGCCCAGGTTGGCCGCCACGCCATAGGTTCCTATGGACTTGCTCAGGGTCATGACAACGGAACTGAGCACACTGGGAAGAACCAGGGGGAGAGTAATGGACTTGAGAATCTGAACCTTGTTGGCGCCGCAGATTTCACCCATCTCCTCCAGTTCGGAGTTGATAGAGCGAAGGGCAGAGGATACATTAATATAAGAGAAGGCGTAATAGTGCAGGCTCATACACAGCACGATGGCAACGGGACCGTAAGCAAGCCAGTCGGGGATTGGGATGCCCAGGCCCGCTAGAAAGCCCAAAGAGCCGGAAGTTTTATTGCGGAAAACCGCCAGCCAGGACAGCGCTTTGCACCAGGAAGGCACCATATAGGGAATGACTACCAGCATGCCCAGCAGCTTCTTACAGGGGATGTCCGTGCGGACAATGAGCCAGCCCAGGACAGATCCAAGGGGAACACTGACCAGCACCGTGAAAAAGCCTACCACCAGGGAGTTTTTCAGCGGGCCCCAAAGCGTCGCCTTTGCCATGCCGCTGGTAAGTACGTATTTCCAATAGTACAGTGTGAAATCTCCCACTTCCGCCCCGCGGATACGCCGCAGCTCTCCTTTGGCAACGGTAAAGGTGGAGGCAATCATCTGCAGCAGGGGAATTACGATGAGGCAAAACAAAATCACCAGGCTCACAGCCACAATCATATTGAACGGGTTTTTCACCACATTCAATATCTGGTTCTTTAGCCGGGTCCAGTTAAAAGGCCGACGGGTTCTTTTGCTTTCCAAAAACGGGCTCTCCTTTCTCTCGCCAGGATCCGAGAGGGTACTGCCGAAGATCCTGTCCAGATGATGTTTACACGCATACAGGGGAAACAATTGTTAAAATTATAACAAAATGAGTGTTTTCCGTCAATTGTTTTGGTGCAGAATTCCCCGCTGCGGGACCCTTTTCGGTGATTTTACCAGATTGAACAGGGGGAATTTGGTTGTTTCCAAAAAATCCCGGCAAATTTCCGGAAACGCTTCGGAAATTTGCCGGGATAATTTTAAGAGCAGTACGGAAAAAACCGGGCAGGTCCGGAAACGCCGGATACCCCTGTTTCTGCGCTGCCGGATCCCCTATGGGACCGGAAAAACCCACTGTGATTTGCCGGCAAGGGATCTGCCGGCGAAGGGAGGCAGGTGGGGAGCCCGCCCGCTTCTCGGCGGGCGCAGTCTGGCAGAAAAGGGAGGAGTATATTGCAGTTGTGCTTTTTGCAAAGGGGATGGGGCCTCAGTTTTCCTCTTCCTCATAGAGGAGCATGGCCTCCTCCTGGGGAGAGGCACCGGACTTCTCCCCGTAGCCTGCGGGAGGAGCCGGCGGATCTGTTTTCACCGGCTGCGTTTTTCCGGCATTTTGCTTTTTCACTGCCTCCCTTAGGCTTTGGGCGGCTGTTTTTGGTCTGTTGGCATGGGGATGTGAGCGCTTCCAGCGCCCGTATACCGTCCACGAGACAAGGTTTCCCGTGAGAACCGGGATCAGGCCATAGGAAGAGATGATATAGAGGAGAACCCGCCGGGCATCTCCCCGCTCCAGAAAGGATGCTGCGTAAAACATGACCAGCACCACCGCCAGGCCCGCAAAACCGTAGGGGACAAGCCGCTTGTCCCGCAGGAGGAAGAAAAGACAGCACAGGCCTGTTCCCACTACCGCAATGATCAGGGAGTGGACTGCGTTGGTGAGGGTTGGGCTGGAAAAGTGGATCAGGGCATAGAGCGGCTCTGCCAGAAGGGCATACAGCATGCCGAAAAGGAGAAGAAATACAAGGGTCATTCCGACGGCCGCCAGGGCAACTGGACTTTTCCGCTGCTTGTTTTTATCGAGAAAAAATGCCATGGTTGTGCGCCTTTTCAAGTTCTGAGATAGAAAGAAAAAGCGGCGGGCGGAGAAGTGCCCGTCGCTTTTTCCGTCATTTGGACTTAGCCAAGCATTTGCCAGAAATCACGGACAATATTATAATTATAATAGATTTCCTCGGCATCGAAGCCGGCCACGTTGACTTCCTCGTAGGGAGTGGATCCCTCGGCAGCGGGCAGATCGTCCCGTACAGGCCAGCCGCCCAGTGTGTTGAAGGGCTCATATCCGGAGGTGTCGCCGTCTGTGCCGCCCATCATGAAGCGGACAAGCAGCTTGGCAGCGGCGGGATGTTCACTGCCCTCTACGATGTACAGGGTGTTGACAGCGGGGATGCCGGTATCCGGCACCAGATTGACGGGGGCAAATACCCAGCCGTTCTCTTCCGCCTTGCGCAGTTTGGAGGAGGCGCAGAAGCCGATGGGGGGATCGCTTTGGCCCGGTGTACCGACGGACTCGGCGATCTCATCGGAAGAAGCGGTGTAAGTAGGTTCATTGTCGTGCAGCCGCTTCAGGAATTCAAATCCGGCATTTTCACACCCCTCTGAGAGAACCAGATCCTCTCCGTAGAGTTCCTTGTAGGCCTCGGCCAGCCGGTCGGGTTCATCCCCCACGCAGAAGCCGGCAATCCAGGAGCCCCAGGACAGGTTATCCAGGGGATTTTGCATCATGACTTTGCCCTTCCACTGGGGCTCAGTGACCTGCCATATGTTGGTGACCGGGGAGCCGTCCGGATAGGCTTCCGTGTTGTAGAACAGCTGGGTCAGTTCGATATACAGCGGTGTCTGGGTCGCCTTCAGGTCTTCCGGAATGTGGGCCATGATATCCGCCGGCTGATAGTTGTAGAACATGTGCTTCTGCTCTATGTTCTCGATATACATGGAGCCGTCCTGATCCTTGATATGGACCACGTCAGCCGTGGGGGCACCGGCCTCCCACTCCCGGGTGACTTTTTCCAGCAGATCGTTGGTGGAGATGTCGAAGGGGATGCATTCAATGCCTTCATATTTGGCCATGAAGGCCTCTGCTACTTTTCCGCAGCGGGAGGAGATAGAGTAAAGGGTCACGGTACCGCCCTCTTCCAGGGCCTGCTGATATAGTTCTTCGTCTGTCTCTTCGGTGTTGTTGATGCCGGATGATTCTTCCCACGCCTCATAGTCCGCGTCTGCAAAAGCGACGGGTACAACACTCAGAACCATGGTCAGTACCAGCAAAACGGAAAGCCACCATTTGCACTTTGACATAATATTTTCTCCTTCATAATGATATCTATTGCGGCCCGGCCGCAGGTTCATAAAAAGTCAGTGGCAGTATTTGATGAGGTTTTCGCTGTCTGCGTCAAAGACATTGATATGCCTCGGGGTAAAGCCCAGAAAGATCTTCTCATCGCTGCCGTAGTGGGTGGAGCCCAGCTCTTTCACCGTGAGCATGGTATCCCCTACCTTGACGCTCACCAGGGTCTCGGACCCTGCCGGCATGCCGGAATAGACATGTCCCTCCACCCAGTGCCGGTCATCCTTCTGGTGGCTGATGTCCAGCTGCTCCGGGCGGATGCCCAGGATGACGTTCAGGCTGCCGCTTTGCGGGGCCGTCTCTGTCATGTCGGAGCGGGGAAACGACAGCCGGCCCAGCGGGCTGTCCGCCTGGATACCGGCAGCGTTCACAGCGGCGGTGGCTTTGACGAAGTTGATACTGGGGTTGCCGATGAAATCGGCTGTGTAGAGGTTGCAGGGGTTGTCATACAGCTCCAGGGGAGGCGCCACCTGCACCAGCTCGCCCATACGGAAAAGGGCGATTTTGGTGGACATGGTCAGCGCTTCCACCTGGTCGTGGGTGACGTAGATGATGGTAGTGCCGGTTTCGTGGTGCAGGCGCTTCAGCTCGGAGCGCATGTCCACCCGCAGCTTGGCGTCCAGGTTAGAGAGAGGCTCATCCAACAGCAGAAGTTTGGGCTCGGACACAATGGCGCGTGCGATGGCCACCCGCTGCTGCTGGCCGCCGGACAACTCGGTGGGGTAGCGGGAGCCGTACTCGGCGATCTGCATCCGCTCCAGGGCCCCGTTCACCTTTTTGGCAATCACGTCCGACGGCTCCTTGCGGATCTTCAGGCCAAAGCCCACGTTGTCGTTGACAGTCATGTGCGGCCACAGGGCGTAAGACTGAAACACCAGGTTCAGGTTCCGCTTGCTGGGCGGGGCAAAATTCGCCTCCGCGGCGTTGACGATCTCCTCCCCGTCCATAAAGATGTTGCCATGCTGCGGCTTTTCCAGGCCGGAGACCACACGCAGTGTGGTGGTTTTGCCGCAGCCGGAAGGGCCCAGCAAGGTCATGAAATCCCCGTCCTCAATGACCAGATTCAGGTCTTTCAGCACATGATTCTTGCCATAATATTTATCGATGTGGGATAGTTCAATCCGACTCATTGTTCAGTCTCCTTTCTTATGGCCGCACGCTCAGCCGCCCATGCTGGTGGCCAGATCGGCATCGCCGAAGATATTCGCCAGGGCATACACCAGAAAGACAATGGAAAACATGACGATGGCTACGCAGTCGGCTGCCTGGGGGGAGTTCTGGTTCTGGTATTGGAAGGCCAGATAGGGCAGGGTGGAGGTGGTGGGGGTCATGAGAAGAATGATCAGGTCCAGTTCTTTCATAATGGAAACAAAGATCAGCATAAAGCCGGACAAAAAGCCGCCTTTGGACAGGGGAAATACAATTTTGATGAACCGTTTGAAGAAGCCAGCTCCCTCAATGGTGGCAGCCTCCTCCAGTTCACCGCTGATCTGGAGCATGTTGGAGGTGCCGGCCCTGGAAGCGAAGGGCAGGTGCTTAACCACACTGGTCAGCGTCAGCAGGGCAAAGGTACCGTACAGTGAGGGCAGGAGCGTGACGCCAAAGAGGGTCTGGGGCTTGGAAAACATGCTCAGATAGATGCCGCCGAAGGCAATAGAGGGAATCAGGTAAGGAATGAACACCAGCTGCTCCACCAGTCTGCCGTGGAACGTGCCCCGTCCCTTGGCGCATATATAACCCAGAATCTGCCCCAGAATGGTACCGAAGATCCCGTTGACAAATGTGAGCAGGAGGGAGTTTTTCAGGGAATTGAGGAAATTGCTGTTCCGGAAGATGCCGGGCACGCCCTCCATGATATTGGGATCGCCTTCTCCGATCCAGTAGTGGAGGGTGAAGTTGCTCAGGGAGTAGGTGCCTTCTTTGAGCATGCAGCTCTCTACCATGAGGATGACGACCGGCATGATGATGGCGAAGATGAAGAAGAGAAAGAGGACAATGGTGACGAACGGCTTCCACCCGTGCAGACCGATGGGCGTGGAACGCCCTCCCTTGCCCCCGATGGTGGCGTAAGATTTTCGTGTCCCGATAATTTTCTGGTTGACGAACACGGCCAGGGAGGCAATGGCAATCATCAGGATCGCCATGGCAAAGCCGGTCTGGGTGTTCAGGGAGCGGATATTGGAGTACAGCTCGCTGGACAAGGTCCGGAAACCGGCAGGGCTGCCCAGGTAGTTGATGACGCCGAACGTGCCTATAGCCTTGGAGAATGTGAGGATAACGCCGCTCAGCATGGCCGGCAGGACCAGGGGCAGGGTGATCTTCCTCAGAATCAGCGCCTTGCTGGCTCCCTGAATCTCGCCCATCTCTTCCAGTTCCGAGTTGATGGAATTGAGGGCACCGGAGACCAGCAAATAGGTATATGCGTAATAGTGCAGGCTCAGCACGATAATGATGGCCAGCGGACCGTAGGCGATAGGACCCAGAATGGCCTCGATGCTCTCATTGCTTATGCCCAGATTGGTGAGCAGGGAGGCGACAAAGCCAGGGGAGCCGCCCAATCGCGGTGTCTTGAACATGGACAGCCAGGCCTGGGATTTCACCCACGAGGGGATCATATAGGGGATGATCACTGCCAGGGAGAAGAAGCGCTTGAAAGGCAGATCAGAGCGAACCATCAGCCATGCCAGTACGGACCCAAGGGCGATGGCAAACACCGAAACGCTGGCTCCGATCAGCAGCGAGTTCAGCAACGGCCGGATCAGCATGCTCCAGGTGAGATCGCTGGCCAGCAGGCGCTGCCAGTAGTAGAAGGTAAACTCACCGGCTACCCCGCCGCGCACCGACCGTAAGTCCCGCTGGGACAGCTCAAAGGTCGTGGAAAGCATATCCACCAGGGGAAAAACAATCAGATAGGTCAGCAGGATGATGGATACCAGCACAATGATATTGTAAGGGTTTGTGACAAAGGACTTGATCTGATTTTTCAGCCGTCGCGTTTTTGAGTAGCTCTCTTCCTGTGCCATCATTGCAACTCCTCTCTTCCGCAAGTCAGGTGCAGAAACGTGTGCATCTCATCCTTTGCAAACGTTTCCGCCCTCCCCATGGTAGCATATTCCCTCCGTTCAAACAAGTTACTTTCTGCTGTTGTACACGGATTCTCCTATTCTGCACAATTTTAACTGGAAGTATTTGTGTATATTGCCCAATTGGCCGATGCCTTTCGGGCAAAAGGAGTTTCCTGTTGTGGGAGAAGACTTTTCCTTTCCGTGCGGGAAGCGTCATGAGGAGAAAAAACGTTTTCGTTTTCGCATTTACCCATTTTGCAGGCACACAGTAGATGAAGATATCAATACACACATTGGAAGTTGCCATGTTAGTGGAAAATATTTTTGCAGGAAGAAAAAAGGACGGCAGGCTTTCGCCTGCCGCACAATCCTCCTTGCTAATTTTCCGTTTCCTTGAAAAAGCGGGCCTGTATTTCCTGGATCACAGAAGCTTTTCCAAGCCTGTATTTCTCTCCCAGGGCACACAGTTTTTGATCTGAGCCGAAGCCTTTTATTCTGAAGACCATGTTGCATACCAAAGCTGATACAAGGCTGCGGATGGAAATGATTTGTTCTTTTCAAATATTGGCTCTGCCTCTCTTGTCCAAATGGTGAGTTTGGAAATGCAGGGAAGGCTGCAAAGTAAGTCCAGGTTGCCGGGAAGTGTCGCTACCACATGTTCATGCGCTTCTATGACAGTGGTCCGCGGGATCATCCCAAGTTCCTCCATCATATAAAAGCGGCCGCAAGGTACTGATTAACGAGAACAGCGGTCTTGTGGCGATGACAGCTATTTCTACTGAATATCCTTTGGATACCAATAGTTCTGCTGTATGTTTTGGCACGTCAATCGTGCGGCCGATTCCCTCCACGATCATATTACATTTCAAATCTGAGAAACGATCAATGAGACTTTCTGCAACTGCTCCTGAAAAAGCTGACGTCCTAGCCACAAAATTTTCAAACCCAATATGGAATGATTTCTTCGGTAGCTATATGCATTGATAAATACAGCCTTAACATTAAAAACAGATTGAAAGTGGTTTGACAGAATTGTTTTTCCTGACCCTGGCTGGCTAGCGAGAAGAATGGCCTTTGGATAGGGTTAACTACTTAGATCCTGTGCAAGTTTTACTTCTTCTTCTATAGTCCATAATACGGAATCAGCTTCTTCCGGTAATGGCTGACTCATCAGGCAATCCCTGCCATCTTGGTAGTTTCAGGTTCTAACAAAAAGTTGTGGACCCGGAAGAATTTTCCCTGGATCTGGTCCAATTCCGCTTCCGTTTTGCACCGCAGAATATCTTGATTTGTATTCCAAACTAGTTTATGAAGAATGAATATTGGATCTTTTTCATACGTAATATTCATCCTTTTCCTGTAGTGAAATGTGTTTGCCAAAATGTCAGCTCCAAGTTCCATTAAGCTTCCTGCCGGAGTGAGAATTCATAGATATCCATATTAACACCGCCTCACGAAACATTACAATAGTTGTGATTTTTAATTTTTAAGCTGCCCCAGACGGCATTATGATCACTTAATTCTTCACCTGTAAAAGTCTCCAAAGGAGAACCGGGTTTTGCAAAAGCGAAGTCTTCTCGCCGGGTGGATATTGTCCTGCTTTCCAGAATATCCATATCCCGCACAAGCAGCCAGTCCAGCTTGAGATCTAGATGCCCGCCTTCGGGAAGCGGTTTTCTGCGGGTGGGGATCGGTTTTTCCGGCACAGGGCGATATCCGGCTGATTGTGCGGATCTTAAAGCGCCTTCCCATTCTTCAACCTCTTCCAGACAACGGCGCTGCAGGACGGGATCTCCGGCTATTGTCTGAATGGCTTTTTTATCGCTACCGTCAAAGGTATTGGTATTCAAATCGCCTCCCAGGACAATAGGCATATCCGGGAACATCTCCTCAGCTGCAGCAAGGACGGTTTCCATTTGCTTCTGTCTGCCTGCCCCATCTGTACGGTTCTCGAGATGAATGGTTCCTATGCCTACGCTGTGTCCGAGAATATTCAGCTCTGCCAGAATGGCCAGACGGCCTCCTATGCGTTTTTGCCGGTCAAAATACCAGTTGTATTGCTCCGGAAGGCGAACGATGTGTGCTTTTTGTATGGGCCAACGGGAGAAGATAACATTGCCGTGATATGCTTTGGAATCCTCTTCGTTTGCCAGTTCAATGAATTCCAAACCGAATACATAGTTCATTCCCAGTCTGGCAGCAATTTCTGACGGTGTGTCTTTTTGATGGGAACGGACGCATCCGTCATCCAGCTCATTGGCCAGGATGACATCGTAAGGTTGAATCTGAGGGCAGTTCTGCAGGAAATCCGTCAGTTCCGAAAGATGGACACCCCGTTCCATGTTGAACACGAGAACGCCTGTACGGTCTAATTCTTTTTGTGGTATAGAGGAAATGTTGTGAACCTCTGCCTGGTTAAATTGCGGTATTTGCGCCATGACATCCGATTGCGGAGTGTTCTTCAGCCGTTCACCCCACCATTGGCGCTCTTCTCTGGTAAGCCCTTTCATTGAAAAAATCCTTATGGAGTAGGAGTATTTTTTACTTATTATACAGGGGAATGTCTTTGACTCTGCCGACAATTCTTTCAGCCGGTCCTCGATCTGTGATGTCAGAACAGCACGATGGTATTTGACGCACCAAATGATGTGATAATTGATATTGCAGATGCATGCCCGCTCGTGAACATATTTTCCCACACAAGCTATTATAACATTTGAATGACACTGTTGCCAATACTTATTGTTGCAACGGCTCTTTTATCTCGGCCATAAGTGGCCGAGAATTCTCGCCCGATTCTTAAAAAGCAATAGGCATTTCTAGCTCCGTGGCTACTATTGCGAGTCAGTAAGTAGCATGAACGAAGAGACGACTAAGAAGTATATTGAGGAGTAGTACGAGAGGGACCTTTAGGCAGCTGCCAGTAAAAATCCAATGACTTGTTGAAC
>CAZGAM010000039.1:0-1080 GCA_964523685.1 uncultured Oscillospiraceae bacterium
TCTGTGGGAGGTCGGCTGGCCAATTAATGACCAGCCTCCTACCCGATCTGTAAATTGCGAATTACTGGATGGTGATGCGGCCTTCTCCTTCCAGGTTGTCATAGCCGGTCACATTCGGCAGATCGTCACCATCGGTATCTTCGAAACTCTGCACATAGTTTGCCAGGACCATGTAGTCCTCCATGACATAGTCCAGAATGTTGGTAGCCCCCTGAAACATGGAGAAACCATCACCTAGGTCACGGAGCGTATAGTTATAGCCAGCCAAGTTGTAGGTTGCTTCCAGATCCAGCGGAGTGCTCTCGCCGCTCTCCGGGTCGACAATCATCACATCCTTCACTCGATAGTCGCCGGAGACACCGGTAAACACGCCTTTTTCGTCCTGCGTGACGGAAGAAGGAATGCTTGTGTCAATGGTGTACGTAGCTCCGGAAACCTGCAGGAATCCTCCAATTTCTTCGCCGGTGCCGGCGCCTCGGGCACCCCACTCCAGCGCATCCAGGATCTGCTGGCCGGTGACCTGAATCAGGCAGGCTACATTCCCAAAGGTATGCATGTTCTTGCAGGTAAGGTAGCTGATCTCTCCCGTCAAAGCCTCATTGCGGATACCGCCGCCGTTCATGATAGCGAGGTTTACAGGATAGCCGTCAACCGCACTGGTTTCGGAGAACAGATAATATAGAGCATCTGCGGCGAAATCGCCGGAGTTGGTCTCCTGACTGCGGACCAGACGGTTGCCGTCAGCGTCATAGTTGTCAAGCACGCAATCCGTTGTGCCAATTACCTGACCAAGTTCCTCATTAATTGTATCAATCCAGGCGGACTGAATATCATAGACATCGGTTTCCAGTTCGGCCTCTTCGCCGGCACGCAGAGCGGAATCCTCGATGTCAAACAAAGCAGCTTTGACCTGCTCCATGCTGAGAAGCTCCGTGGTGATGGTTCCATCCGGTGCAATGGTCATCTGACCAAGATTGTCAAAGTAGGAACCAGTCTGCGTGAGCACGACGATGTTCCCCTCTGCGTCGGACACTTCTTCCAAGGGAACTACGGAGTGGGAATGGCCGTCAATAAAGGCAT
>CAZGAM010000039.1:1090-14081 GCA_964523685.1 uncultured Oscillospiraceae bacterium
TGTTTGCAATGACTTCTTCACTGGTCCAGGGGGAAGAAGCTGTATCAACTCCCAAGTGGCCCAACCCAATTACGATATCCGCTTCAGCGGAGGCAGCATCGACAGCCTCCTGCACGGCTGCGTACAGATCTGAGCCATCCTCTCCGCCGGCGATTCCATATATATAGTTGCCATTTTCATCCTGGAAATAAGCCGGTGTGGATTTGGTGAAGGATTCGGGAGTCGTAATCCCTACGAAGGCAATCTTCTGTCCGCCTATCTCGAAGACTTTGTATGCATCCAGGACATTTTCTCCTTTGACGCCATTTTCTTCATGGTAGAAGTTGCAGGAAACATAAGGGAAGTCCGCCCATTCAATGGCGTTCATGCATCCTTCCATGCCATAGTCAAACTCGTGGTTGCCAAGAGTGGCCAAATCATAGCCCACAGCGTTCATGAGCTTGATGATGGTTTCACCCTTGTCCATAGAGCCATAGGCTGTGCCCTGGATGGCATCGCCTGCGTCTACAACCAACACATTTTCCAGCGTGTCCCGATACATGGCAGCAAGCGTGTAGTTTAGTTCCTTGTCGATGTACGTGTGCACATCATTGGTATAGAGTACCGTGACGGTTTCGGCTTCCGAAGCTGCTTCTTCGGCAAAAGAGGGAACGCACAGACTCAGTACCAGCATAAGGGATAAGAGCAGGGAAAAGAGCTTCTTCATAAATGTCCTCCTAAAAAGGTATTTTGTCCTGCCAAGCTTATTATAGCATAAAGAGAGCATTAGTCAAAAGGAAAATGATCTTCCCGCTGTTTTTTGCTTTTTTTTGGCAATGTTACCGATTCAAAGCGTTATTGGATAGTTGGGAAAGTATTTTTCCACAAAAGGAACCCTTGCAACGGTGAACTGACAGCCATGGAGGGGCTCGAGAACTTGAGTAGGAGAGAGGAAGTCAAACCGGATCCGCCAGGACCATAGTTGCTGACGGTCTTCCCCGTAGGTACGGTTGATGCGCTCGATGCCATACTTTCCATCTCCCAGCAGAGGACAGCCGGCATGGGCCATCTGGACCCGGATCTGGTGGGTGCGGCCGGTGCAGAGCCGGCAATTTACCAGGGATAATTCTCCGCTGCTGGCGAGTACCTGGTATTGGGTAAGAGCGTAACTTGTTCCCGGTTCCTGCCGGGATTTTACATAAACTATATTCTTCTTCGCATCTTTAAAAAGCCACCCCTCCAGATTCCCTTGAGAGGGAGAGAGCGTGCCCAGACACAGACAGAGATACTCTTTTACAACTTCCCGCTGACGAATTCTCTCATCCATATCCCGGAGAGCGGCCGCTGTCTTTGCGGCAATTACGATGCCACCGGTTCCTCTGTCGATACGGTTGCACAGAGCGGGAGCGAAGCTGTTTTCTTCCGCGGGATCCCATTGACCTTGCTGATAGACATAAGCCTGGATACGGGCTAAAAGAGTGGACGTAGACCAACCTTTTGCGTCATGACACAGGGTACCGGGTTGCTTATTTACCAGCAGAATCTGATCGTCCTCATAGAGAATATCCAGATTCGGTTTTACGGATGCAAGCCAATGCGGCTTTTCAGGCATCACACTGCGGAAAAAATCTTCTGGAATAAAGAGGCAGACCTGATCCCCTTCGGCCAGGCGGGTATCTGGTCTGGCCCAGTGGCCGTTGACTTTGATCTCTTTTTTTCGAAAATATTTCTGAAGAAGAGAGGAAGACAGATGGGTGTTCTTGGCAGCAAACCGATCCAGGCGCTGACCTGCATCATTTTTTGTAATATAGAACTGTTTCATGTGCCCATGGTACCATGAAAAGAGGCGCTTGACAACAGGAAATTTCCTTTTTCCCAAGATCGAAGCTTATTGTGCACGGGAAGAGGCTGGGAGGTCAGAAGAGGGGCTTTCCAGTGGGACATCTAACCACCCAAAAAGTACTGATGCCCCCTGGGCAAGAACAATTCCCTACAGGTATAGGCAGAAGAAGCAGGGCAGCAATCTCTGTGCGCAGATTGCAAATAGGCGTAGGAGCGTTCGTTCAAGTTCGTGGAAGGAAAGAAATATCGGGGGCTTTCAAGAGAAAGAGTACTCCTACACACCAGGTCCTGGTCTTTTTTGCCAGCAGCCTGAAAGCAAAATGACTGCCATGGGAAATAGATGGGCATCCGGAAGACGAATGCGGGGACATCCCCTGGAGACAACATAATGTCATTCACCCCAGGCAAATTCGCTTCGGGATGGATCGGGAAGCATTCCCGGAATCCTCGTAAAATCAGCCTGGTGATGGGGTCTGCAAGGACTCGTTCTGCTCTCACTGCGTGAAGTTCTCTAAAATTTAGCATTGACAAGAGGGGATACTTACTTTATAATATTTTAGCTATTGCAATGAGTTTGTCCGAGAGGAACAACCCTGTAAATTGAGTCAAAGGTTCCACTAGGTGCAGCAATGATTTTAGACTTGCACGAAATAATAGAAGTACCGGGAAAAAGTGTGCCGTTTCAGTGTGAATTGGATGAGCAGCGGCTGTCTTTCCCAGCGCTTGTGGCATTTCATGGACCCGTACTGGCACATGGCTGCGTGCGAAATGTAGCCGGAGTTCTTGAGATGGAAGCAGAGGTAGCCGCAAATATGACGGTATGCTGTGACAGATGCGGCAAACCGATGGAGCGAAATTATGTGCGCCAGTATTCTGCAATTCTCCAGGCGGATGAAGAAGGAGCGGAAGAGGGAGAGGCTTTTTCCTTTTGCGGTGACAGTGTGGATATATCAGACATTGTGGAGACATGTTTTATCCTTGGCTTTGACCAGAAATTTTTGTGCAGGGATGACTGCAAGGGGCTTTGCCCTGTCTGTGGGAAGGACCTGAATGACGGACCTTGTCAATGCAAGAAGCAGATTGATCCGAGATGGGCGGCCCTAGGGCAGCTATTGGATGATATACAGGAGGTGTGAATCATGGCGGTCCCGAAGAGGAAGGTATCCCATGCCAGAAAAAGCAAGCGGCGTTCCAGTGTCTGGAAGTTACGTCTTCCCAATCTTGTTGCCTGCTCTAACTGTGGAGAACTCCATTTGCCTCATCGCGTCTGTCCGTCCTGCGGCTGTTATAATGGCCGTGAGGTCGTGTCTGTGGAGGAAGATTAGGTATTAGCAGCAATAAGGGGGCGGTGCGCCTCCTTTTTTGCTATTCTCCAGTCAGGTTCCGGACAATAAGAACAAGGGGGTGACTGCGTGTCGAGGCCACTGGTGGCGATTGTAGGCAGACCCAATGTGGGAAAATCCATGCTCTTTAACCGACTCGCAGGTAAGCGGCTGTCTATCGTGGAGGACACACCCGGGGTGACCAGGGACAGGCTTTATGCTCCCTGTGAATGGGCGGGAAGGCTCTTTGATCTGGTCGATACAGGAGGAATTGAGCCCAATACGGCGAATGAGATGCTGCTGTTTATGAGGGAGCAGGCCATGATAGCGATAGACAGTGCAGATGTCATTGTCATGGTTGCGGAAATTGGCTCGGGGGTGACAGCAGCCGACGTAGAAGTGGCAAATATGCTCCAGCGCAGCGGAAAACCGATTGTATTGGCAGTCAATAAAATGGATTCCATCGGGCCGGACAACCCCGCTATTTATGAATTTTACAATTTGGGTTTGGGTGACCCTATAGCCATTTCCGCGATCCACGGCCATGGGACGGGAGATCTCTTGGATGCCTGTGTGTCCCACTTTCCGCCGCTGGAGGAGAATTTCGAAGAGGACGAGCGTATTCGTGTGGCAGTCATTGGAAAGCCCAATGTGGGAAAATCTTCCCTGATCAACTGTATTTTAGGGGAAAAACGGGTCATCGTGGCGGATTTGCCTGGCACAACGCGGGATGCGGTAGATACACCTGTGGACACGCAGAAAGGAAGATACCTTTTTATAGACACAGCAGGTATTCGCCGCAAGTCAAAGGTCAATGAGAGAATCGAAAAATTCTCTGTCCTTCGGGCGCAGTTGGCGGTGGAACGAAGTGATGTTTGCCTTATCATGATAGACGCACGGGAGGGCGTTACCGAGCAGGATACGAAAATTGCCGGCTTGGCGCATGAGGCTGGAAAAGCCAGTATCCTTCTGGTTAATAAGTGGGATTTGATAGACAAACAAACAAATACGATGGCAATCATGCGGAAGCAGATTGCCAAGGATCTGGCATTTATGGATTATGCACCAGTGGAATTCGTCTCCTGTCTGACGGGGCAGAGAACGGGGAGAATATTTGACCTGGTTAACCGGGTCAATGAGCAGGCGTCCAGGCGCATATCAACAGGGAAGCTGAATAATGTGCTGGCGGACGCTCAGGCAAGACAGCAGCCTCCCACCGATAAAGGGCGGCGATTGAAAGTCTATTATATGACTCAGACTGGGATAAAGCCTCCCCACTTTGTTATTTTTTGTAATAATCGGGAGCTTTTCCACTTTTCCTACCAGAGATATATTGAGAACTGCATCAGGGGCGCCTTCGATCTGGAAGGAACTCCGGTGCGGATTTCGATTCGGCAGAAAGGAGAGAACGAATGATTCCGGTTTTATTCATAGCTATCGCCCTGCTATCATATGCTCTGGGTGCTATTAGCGGAGTACAATTGCTTGCCCAGTTTGTGTTTCACAAGGATCTGAAGAAACTTGGAAACGGCCGGGCAGATTATGCGAATTTCGTTCAGGTTTTCGGAAGCAAATGGGGTCCCGCTGCCATTTTGGCCGACATATTGAAATGTGCGATTGCCGTGCTTGCCGGCGGGCTGCTGATGTTGATTGTGGACCGGAGCGGGAAATACGTTGTGTTGGGCAAATTTTTTGCTGGATTTTGTGTTATGCTGGGTGGCATGTATCCCATCCAGAACAGCCTGCATGGAAATCTGGGCGTAGTCAGCTGTATGGTAACATATTGGCTGGTAGACTGGCGCATTGGCCTCATTGCCACAGGGGTATACATCATCGTGGTTGCGTTTTCCCAGTATACTTCGCTGGCATCTATGGCAGCTGCTGTATCGGGACCAATCGCTGCATGGATTTTTGTTGCGCCGGAAAACCTGAAAGGCATGAGCGGCACCGTCGCTCTATTCATGGCGCTGTCGGTTCTATGGAGGCATAGGGGACATATATTTAAGATCTTAGAGCGAAGAGAACCTAAAGTAAGCTGGGGCCGGGCACAGAGCAGCAGGAAAAAAATGGACAGTGATATGACGTAAGGATCAAAATAAGGAAGTGACGAAGCCGTAATAAACGGAGGAAACGGTGCGCTCGAAGCAATGGGGTATAAGGGGAACGTTTACCTAAAAACACGCAATCCTTGTGCCTGCTGAGCTGAACCATCGCCTGGGCGGTGAACGCTCATCCTGGAGAGGAATGCAAAGACGCAAGATTTTTTCGCGAAAGGCAAAAAATAAAAAATTCTGAATTTGCTGAGGCAAGGAGTATAATCATAAAGTAGGGGGCATCTGCTGGTTACAGGCGTCCAACAGACTACCGATAGACGGTTAGGCCCACATGTTAACGGCCGAATAGCCGCTCAGTTTGTTAGACCGGGGCGGCTATTTCTGCTTATTATGCCCTATGGCGAATCCAAGATTGATGCAACCAACTACAAGGCTTTTACGGCAATGAACTCTTCAAGCGTCAACATAGGCGTCGCCCTCCTTTCTAGTCAGATTGGAGGGGGGTACGGTGAAAAAATAAAGAAGGCTAATTGCCTACCATCTTGTGGTAGTCCGCAGGATATAATAATATCATAAACGAAATTTTTATGTCTTGTCAACGAACAAGGCATTTTTCATTTTCAGAGGTGACAGAGACGCACATGTGAAAACACTCGATTCTTGCGGTGGACTCCTGCTATACAACACACCGCTGACTTTGTCGCAGCGTTTGTGGAGAGCCTCTGCTGCACCAAGGACAAAGGGACCGGAAAGACATTTGAACTCATATATTGGCAGGGCAGATTTTACATGACATCTTTGGTTACTGCAATATTTGTGCAAAGACAAGGAGCTGCAGAGATGTTGGATGTGCATCTGATATGCATTCAGGCAAAAGATTGTGTTTCACGCAGCTGAGAATATGATTTGTTTTTGCCCTGCGCTAAGAAAACGGTTACGAGGTTCGAGGTCCTTCCAGATCCTGTCTTTAGATGCCTAGCACTAGGGTGGTTCCGCGATGGACGAGTGAAATGGTTGGCACATTGCAAGCTTTTCACACGTTATGTCACGGGGGTTCTGTCGACGCTAGAATGCAGCCACTCTATTTTCTTGTCACCGCAGGCGACAGCGGCATCAACTCCACCAGCTATGAAGTCCATAAGAGAAAAGGAAGTGTCAGGCATAATTTTGGCGCATTTTTCGCCGGACACGATTGAGGTGCTGCTCAAAGTATCCTTCATCTAAGAACGAGGCGAGAGCATATTGTTCCAGCACGGGGACGGAGCAGGAGTACATTCCCAATTTTTCCTGATAGGTCTTAAGCAGGGCCGGGGGAAGAATCATGTAACCCATCCTCATGGAAGGGGCTAAACTTCTTGAAAAAGTATTTAGATAGATAACGATCCCATGGGTATCCAAAGAGTAGAGACTGTCGAGAGGCTTTCCCGGCATGAAAAATTCACTATCAAAGTCATCCTCTATGATGTACCTGTTTCCCTGGTGTGCCCACTGTAAATATTCAGCCCTTTTCGAAGCAGAGGCAGTTACGCCGGAAGGCCAGCTGTGGAAGGGAGTGACATGAAGAACAGTAGAGGAGGTTTTGACCAGCGCCGCGCTGGCAATGCCGTCCGGCTCCAGGGGAAGTTGATCCACCTGTGCGCCAAATCCCCGATAGACAGCTTCTATCTGACCATACGAGGGAAGTTCCAGACCATAGACCCGGTTTCTGCCTAACATGCGTACCACGAAACCATACAGCTGTTCTGAACCGGAACCAACAATAATCTGTTCTGGCTGCGCAAACATGCCGCGGTAGCGCAGAAGGTATCGGGCGATGGCGTTTCGAAGTACGGCGCACCCCTCATTAGGGGAACGGTTTACCAGCCTTTGCCCCTGTTCGGATATGATTTTTCGAAGCGTTTTAAACCAGAGCGAATAAGGAAAATCGTTTTCAGTCGGGCCTGTGGATTCTTCCGGCAGAAACTGCAGAATCTGTTCCTCGTTCCTCTGGTATGGAGCGGGCAGTTGTGTGGTCTGAATATAATATCCACTTCGCTGCCGCGCAGTTATGTAGCCTTCTTCCAGCAGCTGCTGGTATGCGCTGTCGACCGTTACGCAGCTTACACCAAGATGGTCTGCCAGCGATCGCCTGGAAGGGAGCTTGTCCCCGGGACGGAGAACGCCGGCGGCAATGTCAGCACGTATTGCCAGGTAGAGAGCATAGTATTTTGGATGGGAGTCCGAGAGATGATAGGTCAGCATGAAAGTTACCCCCTGTTGTTCAGAAAGCCTTCTGTCCCTGGGACTTTGCAATCCGACCGCCATAAGGAGAACTTTGGCGCAGCAGGGTTGAATGGCCGGATGGGATCGGAACCTTTCGGTACAAGTGGATAGGAACCTCCTGCGCAGGGGATTTGTGTACCGTTCCCTGATCCCCTGCTGAAAAAAATAAATGCATTATTCAAATTATATCATGAAGCGACATCTTCTGCAAGATATATATCGGCTGCAAAAACCGAGAAACCGGGAAGCTTGCTTTTCGTGGATGTACGGAGCGAAAGAAATGTTGCCTAAGCAGGATCTTTTGTTTTGGTAGGCAGAAGCGGAAAAAGTCCTTGACGCGGCAGGAAGGGAGACAGGGTTGAACATAAATCCGGGAAATCCATGTCGTGCGAACCAAAAGAAAATGCCGATAAGACCATGCAAAGGTAGGATGTCTGTTAGGAGCAGGCGTAGGGAAATTCTGCTTATGCGTTGTTGCTCGCCTCAGTCTCTCATCGCTGGTGCGGCTTAACCTGGCGGATAGATGGGTTCTCTTCCTGCTCCAAGCCAAGTTTCCATTTTTGGGAATTTTCCAGAGAACAGCTTGAAAAAGTTAGTGGGACGACGGCAGAGCAAATTTATTTTCTCTGTTTTTATTGACACTCCTTCCTTTTTCTTATATAATTGTAAAGTTGCCAACTAACGGCTGCCGAGGCCGATGAGTAATATACCAGAAATTCAGAAAGGATGAGTTGAGTTATGCTGAGAACCTATCAGCCCAAGAAGCGTCACGCCCAAAAAGAGCACGGTTTCCGGAAACGTATGAGTACCCGGAACGGCCGTAAGGTCCTGGCTGCCCGAAGGGCCAAGGGGCGGAAAAGACTGAGTTACTGATCTTCGCTAAGCAAAGATATGCAGTTCACGGTTTCCCTGAAAGCAAATCGTGATTTCCAGCGCTTGTATCGCAGGGGAAAGTGCGCGGTACGTCCCTGTTTGGTGCTCTATACTCGAAAAACAGGTTCCGGCCGAAACCGGTTGGGCATTACAGTGACAGGAAAAGTAGGAAAAGCGCATACCCGGAATAAAGTTCGGCGCCGCCTGAGAGAGATCTATCGCCTCCATGAGATGCTTTTTGACAAGGGAATAGATCTTGTGGTTGTAGCCAGGTCACGTGCGGCAGGAGAACCCTATGCCCGGCTGGAAGCGGAGTTTCTCTCGGCCGGCAGAGAACTGGGGGCTGTGACGTGAAAAGACTACTGCTGGCATTGATACGCTTTTACAGGAAGAACATATCGCCTTATACGAGACCCCACTGCAGATTTATCCCCACCTGCAGTCAATATGCTTTAACCGCTATTGAACGGTACGGAGCATGGAAGGGAGGGTGGCTTGCTTTGAAGCGCCTGGGCCGGTGTCATCCCTTTCATCGGGGAGAACATGATTTTTACGATCCAGTACCGTAATAATTAGGAGAATTTAATGTTATGTTGAAAGCAATTGCCAAACCTTTTGGCGTGCTGATGCTGTTTCTTTACAACCTGACGAAGAACTACGGAGTAGCCATAATTCTTTTTGCTCTGGTGGTGAAGCTGCTTTTGTTGCCACCCCAGCTCAAAAGCAAGAAGAGCATGATGCACATAAACCGTATGACCCCGAAGCTGCAGGAACTGGAAAAGAAATACGGCAATGACCAGCAGCGATATCAGATGGAGATGGCAAAGCTCTACAAAGAAGAGGGCGTCAACCCCATGGGTGGATGCCTGTGGAGCCTTCTGCCGTTTCCCATTTTAATAGCGCTCTATCAGGCAATCCGTTATCCACTTACCATCATGATGCGAGTCCCTGAGGCCCTGCTGGAAGAAGGCGGCGCAATCTTCCAGAAAATGCTTGCTTTGGGTTATACCGCACCCACTGGCAGAATGCAGTATTATGAACAGCTGTACCAATCGAAGTTCATTACGGAACATTTTGAACAGTTTGCTGGAATTTCGGATAGACTGCAGACAATAAACTACAATTTCCTTGGGCTGGATCTTAGTCAGACACCGACTTTCACCTTTTGGAACTGGGATTTTAGTGATCCAGCCAAATGGCTTCCTTCTCTGGGACTATTCATGATTCCGGTGATTTCTGCCCTTTTAAGCTGGATCAGTATGAAGACGGCGAATGCAGGTTCCCCTCAGCCGGAACAGCAGAGCATGAAAATCATGAATTTGATGATGCCGCTGATGAGTCTCTATATCTGCTTCACGATGCCTGCTGTGATGGGCATTTATTGGATTGCGCAGAGTGTCTTTGCCATAGCTCAGGATGTGATTCTGGGCAAAGTCTTTACCAAGAAGTTTGACAAACAGGATGCGGAACGGATCTCCCGGGAGAAAGAGCGGGAAGCAGAGCTGGAGGCAAAACGCAAGGAGACGGAGCGGCTGAAGGCGGAAGGTGCGACCGTCGAAAACAAAAACACTTCCAAAAAGAACAAAAAAGCAGTTGCTGCCCAGAAGGAGACAGAGAGAAAAGCCGCCGAGGTACGGGCTGCCAAACTGGCAAAGAGAGGTACGCAAGAGGAGGAGACACTTCCTTCCCAGGTAGGAGACCGCCGCTATGCCAGAGGCCGCGCTTATGTTCCGGACAGATATACCAATCCGGAGGAAGCAGAAAGAAAAACTGCCGAAGCGGCCGCGGAAAGCGAGAGCTTCGCAGAGCAAAATACGGAAACAGAATCGGCCGAGGAAGTCAAGACGCTTCCTGAAGAAATCAAGAAGGATGCAAAGGACGGTTCTCAGCCTCAGGCGGAGCAGGAGCCGACATCTGATCAGGAAACGATCACAGAAGCAGCCGCCGTCGGAGACGTTCCTGAGGAGGAGAGCAAACAGAACAATGAGCTGCCTGCGTCGGATGAATCTGGGAAAGGGCAAGAGTTGACGGAGGACAAGACATAAGAATGCAAAAATCAGTGGAATTCCGGGGAAAGACTACAGAGGACGCCCTGTCGAATGGCCTGCAGCAGTTAGGACTGGAGCGGGACGACGTCTCTGTTGAAATTATTGAAAGAGGGAAAAAAGGAGTATTTGGTATTGGGGCTTCCGATGCGGTAGTGCGCATCACGTATGAAGTACCGGATCCGGTGCCGGAGAAGGAAACAGCAAATCCTGTTGCCCCCAAATCGGAAAAGGCAGCAGCACCGGTCAAGCCGCAGACTTCCGTGGAGAAAACGACACCGAAGAAGGCACCCGAGGCAAAACCGGTGAAAACGGAGAAACCGCCTAAGCAGGGAAAGCCGGCGCCGGCAGCCGAGCAGAATAAGGATCAAGTCAGATCTCAGAAAGCGTCCCCTGCATCGGAGGGAGAGCAGGCAGAGCGAACAGAGGCTTTTTTGACCGGGCTAATGCAGCATATGGGTGTCAAGGCGGAGATGACTATCAGTCAGCGAGAGGGCGGCGGCCTGAATGTACAGCTCACTGGCGAGGATGTAGGGGCAGTCATTGGGCGCAGAGGAGAGACTCTGGATGCCATACAGCATTTGACCAATTATGCGGTCAACCGTGGCAGTGAGAGAAAAGGACACATCAGTGTTGATGCAGAAAACTATCGTGCCAAGAGAGAGGAGTCTCTGGTAAAGCTGGCTGAGAAAATGGCAGCGAAAGCAGTAAAATATAAACGCAGCATGGCTTTGGAACCCATGAACTCCTATGAGCGTCATGTGATTCATACGGCGCTGCAAAATTATGAGGGAGTCACCACCAGCTCCATCGGCACAGAACCGAACCGCCGGGTGGTAGTTTCCTATGTCCACAGTGAACCTGCGAAAAAGGAGTCAGGGGACTACAAAGAGTGGTGTTAAGGAAGTGAGCAGTGGGACGGTATAGACCGTCCCACTGCTCATAAAAGGGGGCGGCAGGATGGCGTTGTCCAGCGCGATTTATTTATTTTTTGGCTTTCCGCTATTATTCCTGCTGTACCATCTGGTACCAGGCATCAGGGGGAAAAATATTCTTCTGCTGGTATCGAGCTTTCTTTTCTATGCTTTCGGAGGGCTGGAATTTGTACCGCTGCTGTTTCTGTCGACGCTGGTGAATTGGTTTTTCGGAAATATTTTAGCCAGAGAAGAGAAGAAAAAAAGGCGACGCCTGGCGTTGAGCGCGGCGGTTGTGCTGAATATAGCGGTGGTGGCTGTATTCAAATATGCGGATTTTTTCGTTTCCACGATGAATACGCTGCTGGGGACGAAGCTGCCTCTTCCGGGGATTCCTATGCCCATGGGTATATCTTTCTTTACCTTTACCGGAATCGGTTATGTGGTGGAGGCGTATCGGAAGCCGTCCAACGCCTCTGGAAATTTTCTGGATACGGCACTGTATATCAGCTTCTTTCCCTGTATCCTGGCAGGCCCTATTGTTCCCTGGCGCATAGCGGAGCCTCAGCTTCGAGAACGTCACTGTACCCCGGAGCAGACAGCACTGGGGTTGAGGCGGTTCCTGTTCGGCTTATCTAAAAAGCTGCTGGTAGCAGATATACTTGGGCACCTGGTAGATGGGCTTTTCGCATCAAACGAGCCGGATGCCCGCATCGCCTGGCTGGGAGCAGTAGGATATGCCGTTCAAATCTATTATGACTTTTCAGGTTATACGGACATGGCTCTGGGCATGGGACAAGTATTTGGCTTTATTCTGCCTGAAAACTTCCATCACCCCTATACCGCTCTCGGCATGATGGATTTTTGGAAACGGTGGCACATCAGCCTTACCGGATGGTTCCGAAATTATGTTTATATGCCGGTTGTCATGTCCCGCTTTCAGCAGAAGCAGTACAAAAAATGGTCCGCCCAATACGGCCGAGTCAAGGCAAATCGTTTGGCCGTTCTGCTGCCTACCGCTGTGGTATGGATTTTTACCGGTTTGTGGCACGGGGCGGCCTGGAGCTTCGTTTTGTGGGGCCTCTGGCAGGGATTATTCTGCGTGCTGGAGGCAGTGGATGTGATTCCCGTAAAGAAACTGGAAAAAAATGGGTCGGGAAGGTTCCTGCTTCGGATGTATACTGCTCTTGTCATTTTGCCTGGAGATATTCTGTTTCGCGCCGGGAGCACAGCGTCAGCATCCAAGATGCTCCTGGCCATGTTCACCGGGTGGCACTTTCGTCCTGAGGGGACGTTGCTGCTTCAGACGCTTTGCACGCCGTTGGCTCTGCTGGCGCTTATGTCGGGAGGGCTGCTGTGTTTGGTCCCTGTCAGAGAAAAGATCAGGGGAAAATGGGAGGAACCGGCAAAATATCTGGTCAGTCTAGTGCTTTTGGTATTGTGTCTGATGGCAATGGCCAGGAGCAGCTTTCAGCCCTTTATTTATCAGAAATTCTAAAATGCATCGGGAAAATCAGGGCGGATCTTATTCTGGCCTGCCAGAGCGAGCACGACAGCAGCCTCTGCCTTCTTTTCCATGCGAGGTCGAATCAATGCATATACAGGTTCGCTCCCTGTGCCAGAATCCTTATCGGGAAACGAACAAGGGGGGAGAAGGTGAAAAAACTTTTCTGCATCCTTTTTTCAGTGGTATTTTTTTC
>CAZGAM010000040.1:0-14072 GCA_964523685.1 uncultured Oscillospiraceae bacterium
TTTCAGGCACCTGACCGATCCCCGCGTGTTCGGTCAGGTGCTTTTCATCTGGATTTACTGCGTCATTAACAGCCTTTATTCTGGGGCTTATGCATTATGACTCCAGCAGACGCCACACGGCTTCCAAGCGAAAGAGCGCAGGTGTTTTTTCTGCAATTCGCATCTCCAACAAGTTCGTTATGGGGGAAATCTCCTGGTGTTTAGCAAAGCCCCTTTTCCGGCTGGGGGATACTGCCGATATATTTACCCCGCATTCTGACAGGACTGTGCAGAGCGTCTCGTTGTTTGACGCGTACCCCTCTTTTGAGCCTGAACACTGCAGCAAACGGCGAGAGTTTCTATTTGCTGTTCTTGAAAATATTGGCGGCTTCGTTCCCACCAACAGGATGACGAAGCCGTTTTTGCGTTTTTGTTGGTATAGAGCCTCGCGGATGCATACAGGAACCATGTCGTTGTCCAGGGGACCTGCTTTGGAAGTGCTGACTATTTACGATGAACCCCGCCTGCGGGGTTTCCTATCTGGATCTTCCGGTCACTGCAAGGCATACAACATTCTCTTCTAGCTCTTCTGCCCGGATGGTTGCCACGTTGAAAAAAGCCGAACATCGAAATTTAACCCTTTTTACCCGATAAAGATTATCAAAATAAGCTCGTAAATAACGGCATTATTTGGCACTTTTACTCAAATGTGATTCAAGCTCGGCAGCATCGGTGCTGTTTTCTTCTCAGTTTTCTTCTCAAAATTCTCAAACGGTGCCCGCCTTTTTCGCATATTCTGTCATTTGCTCCATGGCTTTCTGCTTTTGTTCTTGTTGGTGGATATCGTTGTAGATGTTGGCTGTTGTCTGAATGTCCCGGTGTCCCATTAAGGCACTCGCCGCTGTCAGTTCTACACCGCCCTTGATCAAATTAGTGCAGAAGGTGTGGCGGAGGATGTGGCAGGAGAAATCTGGAAGCTTGACATCCCCGTCGCCCGTAGTCTCGTTGGCGTCCCTTACTATGCGCTTGCGGACTTTGTTCAGCGACGATTTGTTCAGTACGCCCCCACGTGAACTCGCAAAGACAAAGCCCGTCACGCCGTCTATTGTCTGCCGGTAAACTGTTCCGGACGCCTTTTGTAGAGGAAGAGGGCATTTTCCGGCATGAGCCCGGACACTTGGATTTCCCTGCCATAACGAGATTCGAGCCGGATCAACATTCAGGAAAACAGAGGCACGGAAACCCATTGGCTGTATGCATCCAGAAACTCCTTTCGTGGGCCATAAGCACCCCTTCCCGGCAGATTGCGCGGCAGATCTCTTCGCTCGGTTGTCTGTTTTGGCTCGTTGTCTCCTGAACAGCCCATGACATGGTGTTCTTCAGGAGCTTTTTTGCCTCAATTTTCTTTCCGCACATGAAGAAACTGTTCCCCATCGCGCTCCGGCTGCATGACAGCGAAGCCCCTATTTTCTGGGGCTCGGAGGGATTCCCGCACGGGAGCACCAAGCGATCCACGTTCGCCCTGACGGCTATGGCGAGGCGCTCCATGGTCCACTACAGAGACTGGGATCCAAAAATGCACCTCCCCGGGTCAGGGCATCAGGCAGGAAGCCGGTTCAGTACACGGGAAGATACACCGAGGTGCAGGGGAGGGAAGAGGCACAGCGGCAGTCATTTCCAAGGCAGTCCTGCCAGGTATACAAAAGGGAGGCGGCGGTCTGACTGGCATCCCAGCTCCTAGCGTGCATGCAGATCGAGGAGAACCCGCTATAGCAGGCACCATACCAGGGCTCTATTAGCTCCCCTTCAAAATAGTCCCGGAAAATGGATTTGACCGCGGGGAAATCCAGAGGAACATTCTCCGCCAGCAGCTTGCGAAGCCGGCGCCAGCGGGGCACAGACTGGCTCTGTCGGATGGCCGGAAGGCTATAGGCCTTTGGCAAAATCAAAAGGTTCTTTCGAGGAAAGCCAGTGCTGGCTTCTCGCGCAGGACTCCATATCCCGGGAACTGAGATCATAATCCCCCTGAAGGCTGTAGCAGTTGGAGAAGGCGGCCCAGTCGGGGATGCGCCGTGCGGCCCACTGGCGACCGGCTGTCTCGATAAGCCAGATTTCCTGCCGGTCCGCCAGAAGGAAGGAGTTTTTCGTACCTTCTATCGAAAAGTCGGCTGGCGTTCGCGTTCTGGCCACATGTCTCCAGCAGCTGACCAAGGAGAAGGACGGCGCTCCCGGCAGTTGCCTTTCTCTCCAGGGCAAGACGGAGCAAATCCATATCCAGAAGCCCTTCGCTAGTTTCCTTCCCACAGCGGGACCCTCCGCTTCGTTGCCAATGACCAGGCCGCATTCGTTGATCCCCCTCCCAAAGCCCCATCTCCAGTAGGGCTGAGAACCCAGAGCGGAACAGGTACGCTCTGACTGGGGGATGGCAAGGGTGGTGCAGGAGAGGATTTCCCCCGGCGCATGGTCTGCCGCCGGAAGAAAATAAGACGCTGTGCCCCGCCCAAGGGGAGGTTGCTGTTCTTCCCCAGCAAATTATGGGTTCCCTGGAAAAATCCGGGCTGACCGCGATTGTATCGCGGGAAAGCATATAGGTTCCTCCCGGGTCAAATAGAATGCAGGAAGGGCAGATCCCGTCGGCTGCGAAGGACTCTGTGCGTACATGAACCGCCTTTTTGGTCATTGTAGAGCCTCGTGCAGTTCCCGTCAAGGCTCTAATCCGCCCATTGCACAGAGAAAGGAAGCGGTGTCCTATGTGGCCATATTTTGCATATTTTTGCACAATTTTTTATTCATGACCTCATTTGGCACAATTATCTGGCGGTTTCTGTGTAAAATTTGGCTAGTTTGTAAAAAAGAACTTGCAATTTCGTTGTAAATATGTTAATGTAGTACAGGAAGCAGGGATTTTTGTCTCTGGAACATGATTTCTATATGCAATATTGCGCAAATTGTGCAATACAGATTATACAGAGAAAAAAGAAAGCGAGGTTTATGGCGGAATGAAAAAAGTATTAAGCATGGTATTGGCTCTTACTTTGCTTGTGGGATGCATGGCGGGCCTGGGCACTGTGGCAAATGCCGAGGGAGATGTAACCCATGTGACCTACTATTCTGCGGTTGGCGCCTACGCCAGTGTCCTGGAGGCTGCCATCAAGGAGTGGAATGAAACCACCGGCAAGGAGAAGGGCATCCAGATTGACTACACCTGTGATGTGGATAATTCGGTGGAAGGCCTGCGTACCATGGGCGAGACAGGCCAGTGGCCGGACATCTATGACTACCCGGATGAAAACATATACTATGCGGCCAACGGCTGGACCATGGATCTGAACGAAGTTCCCGGACTGGAAGATCTGATTGCGGAATATGAGGAGTATCTGGACAGCCGGTATTATTACAATGGCATGCTGATTGGCCTGCCTCTGGAGGCAATTCCCTGCAAAATGGCGGTGAACCTGGACCTGTTCGAGAAAAATAATCTGGAACTGCCCAAGACCTGGGACGATGTGCTGGAGTGTGCGAAGGTGATCACCGAAAACGGCGAGGGTGTTGACTACGGTTATGGCTGGACCAGCGCCTGGACCGGCGGCGCTACCCGTCTGATGATGGAGGCGGCGGTGCCCGATACCGGCAAGTATTTCTGGGATCCCAATACTGCCACGTTTGATTTCTCCCCCTTCAAGGATATTGTGGATGTGACTAAGCAGCTCTATGACGGCGGCTATATGTTCCCGGATCCCACGGAGCTGTCCATTGATGGGGTCCGTGCCCAGTTTTCCGAGGGCCATATCGGCATGATCATCGCCTACGGCTATGACATCGGCGTGTACAACAACCAGTTCCCGGCCAAGTGCAACTGGACGATTATTAACTGCCCGACAATGACAGAGGATCCCCCGTATAAGTACTTGTATGAGCCGCGTTCTGCCTATGGCATCTCGGTGGGAGCGGAAGATCACCTGGAAGCGGTTGCCGAAGTATTTAAGTTCCTGAGCAGTGATGAGCTGTACCAGAGAATTTACAAGGAAACCGGGGCCATGATCCCCATCAATTCGTCCGTTCTGGAGGGTGTCACCCCCGATGAGAGCATCAAGAACATAGCCGAAATGGCAGATTTGGAGAATTTCGCTCCGTATCCCTGCAACCCCTACAGCATGGTAACAATTGACGGCGATCCCTTCCAGACCGTTCTGTTTGATGTGGTCTACGGCAACGCCGACTGGGACGAGGCGGTAGAGGATCTGAATGAGCGCTACAACGCGGCGTATCAGGAGCTGAAGGAATCCGGCGAGGCGGATACCAGCCGCTTCGAGTACGAATACGACCTGTCCAGATAAGATTCTGAAAACGGAGACTGTCCCTTCAGACAGCCGCCAGACGTACATGCGCCGCCTGTGCGGCGCATGTACCATTTCACCGGGCCCCGCTTTCGGGCAGGGGTCCTGAGAAAAGCCCCGGCAGACCGCGCGTTTTCCGAGGTACTGTGAAAGGAGGATTCGATGCACGGGAAAAAGAAAATCAGTGCCAAAGAAGCTTGGCAGAGTTATTTGATGATTTCCGTCAGCTTAATCGGATTGTTTATCTTTGTCATTATCCCCATCTTCTGGGTACTGCGCTACTGTCTGTGCAGCTACTCCGGTTTTGGAACTGTCAAATTTGTAGGACTGAAGAATTTCATCAAGGTATTTACCAATTCCCCCAAATACTGGCGCTCCGTGGGTACAACCTTTATTTTTGCCGTCGGCAAACTGTGCATCGAACTGCCGCTGGCTCTGGTCCTGGCCTCCATACTGGCGAAAAAGCTCAGAGGCAGGGGCTTTTTCCGCGGACTGTACTTTATGCCCTCCATGCTGTCGGTGGCTGTCATCGGCGTGATCTTCTCCTATATGTTCTCTTCCTACAACGGCGTGGTCAATGAGATCATCAAGTTCTTTGGCGGAAAGGGCGGTATACGGTTCTTTGCGGATGAAAAAAAGGCCCTGCCGGTCCTGATGCTGGCTTCCATCTGGCAGAATTTCGGCTTTAACATGCTCTTTTTCATGACCGGATTGCAGAGTATTCCGGAGGAGATGTATGAGTCCGGGCGCCTGGACGGGGCCAATAATCGGCAGATGTTCTTCCATATCACGATTCCCATGCTGGGTCCTGTGCTGCAGATGGTGACCATGAATGCGCTGATAGGTTCCCTGAAAGTGACGGACCTGGTGCTCACCCTTACGGACGGCGCCCCTTCCGGGAAGACGGATACCATGATGACCTATATCTACCGGCAGTTCTTCCCCAAAACCAGTGCCCCCAATTACGGCTATGCCTCGGCGCTGACGCTGGTCTCCGCGGTGATTTTGGGGATTGTCACGGTGATTTATCTGCGTTCGACCAAGAAGGCCGGAGAAATTTATTAAGGAGGACGGCGCTATGAGGAAAAAGAGAATAATTTCCCTGATCTTTACCTACTCGTTTCTGATCCTGATTGGCATCATCACGCTGATCCCCCTGCTGTATACCGCCTCCGGTTCCTTTAAGACCAACGCGGAGATCGCCGCGGGCGGCGCCAACCTCATACCCAAAACGTTCACCCTGGATAATTACAAACAGGTCTGGACGGTGGGAACCAGCGGCGCGACGTTCCTTACCTACACCATGAATTCCATTATTATTTCCGTTTTTACCGTGCTCGGCACGGTGATTACCACGGCTCTGTCGGCCTACTGCTTCCAGCGGCGCCGTTTTCCCGGACGGAATTTTCTCTATGGCGTGTTCCTTGCCACCATGTTTGTGGGCGCGGGCTCCATTACCATATTCCCCCTGGTGAAAATCTGCGCGACGCTCCATATTCAGAACCATGTGGGCATTATCCTCATCCAGATCTTTGGCGGCTCGGCGACGAACCTGTTTCTGACCATGGGTTATATGAAAACCATCAGCCCGGAACTGGACCAGGCGGCCCGCATTGACGGGTGCAGCTATTTTGGCATTTTCTGGCGGATCATCCTGCCCCTCAGCAAGCCCATCCTCGCCACTGTGTCCCTGATGACTTTTCAGGCGTCCTGGAACAACTATCTGCTTCCCAACCTGATGACCACCATGAAGCCGAAGTTGCAGACCCTGGTGGTGGCCATTGTCAAGCTGAAAAGTTCCGGCGGCGCGGGGGCCACGCAGTACAACCTGATGATGGCCGGCACAATGTTCGCGGTGGTGCCGATCCTGGTGATTTACATCCTCATGAACCGGTATTTTGTGGAAGGCATGACAGCCGGCGCGGTGAAGGGATAACAAGACTTCTCGGGGAGGAGAAAAGATGAACAAGGTCAAAAGAGCAGGATTTGTATGCTTCGGGGAGGTCAATACCCCCTATGAGCGGCTGCAGATCAAACACGACGCGGCGCTTCGTTCCCTGGCGGAGCTGGAAATGGAAGTGACGGACGCGGGGATCGTCATCGACGATGCCCAGTACAAAACCGCCGACGCGGCCATCGAAAAACTGAAAAGCAGCGAATTTTGCTGCCTGATCGTCTGTGTGGCGGGCTGGATTCCCTCTCACGCCGTGATTCGGGTAACGGACGCGTTCCGCCATACCCCCATGATTCTCTGGGGCCTGTGCGGCTGGAGGGAGGGCAGCCATCTGGTCACCACCGCAGATCAGGCAGGGACCACCGCCCTGCGTCCGGCTTTTGAGGCCATGGGATATCAATTCAAGTATCTTTACAATGTTCTGGGCAAACCGGAGCCTCTGGACCAGATCCAGGCTTTTGTGGACGCCGCCTATGCGGCGAAGGAACTTCGTACCATGCGCATCGGCACCATGGGGTACCGGGACATGCTGCTCTACGGCACCCAGTATGAGGGCAATTCCCTGCGGGCGCAGATCGGGGTGGAAGTGGAGCCCTTTGAAATGCTGGAGATGGTACAGAACCTGGACCGCATCTCCCCGGAGCAGACCGAGGAGTGGATCGCCTATGTGAAGGAGAACTGGATCTTTGAAAAAGAGTGCGATCCCGCCATTATCCGGACCGGCGTGCGATACGCCCAGGCGATCGGAATGAAAATTGAGGAGCGGGGCTATCAGGCTGTCACCCTCATCGATGTGGACGGCATGAAAAAACTGCTGGGGTTCCCGCCCGCCATGATTTTCATGCTCCTTAATCACTATTACGGCGTGCAGGTCGTGCCGGAAAATGATGTCATGGGCGCAGTGACCCAGGGGATGCTCTCCCTGCTTACGGGCACTACCGTGCCCTATCTGGAGTATTACGAGTTCTTTGAAAAGAGCATGCTGATCGGCGTGCCGGACTTTATTCCCGAGTCGGCCACCATGGGGCAGGTCCGTGTCCTGCCCACGGCCTTCGGTCTTTTGAGCGCGTCCCTTCTCAACGTGTCCAAGGTAAGAACCGGGCCGGTGACCTGTGCCCGGCTCGTCTATAAAAACGGCGGCTACTTCCTGCACCTCTACACCGGCGAGGCCAAGACGCCTCCCCCCTGGGAGGAGTGCGGCTGGGAGCCCCCGGCTCCCCAGCTCCCCAGCCTGGAGGTGTTCCCGGACAGCTGTACGGTGGAGGAGTTTGCCCAAAAGGTCAGCAGCCAGCATGTGATTGTGGCCTACGGCCATTACCGGCAGGCGCTCACCGATCTGTGCGGGCTGCTGGGGATCCAGATTTTGTAAAAGGCGGCAGTTAAGGCTCCGGAACCGGAGCGGCGAATAAAAAAGCCGGCCTGGAAGACAGGCCGGAGGATTTGGGGCAGAGAGAGAAAAAGCCATGGGACACAGGGATGGATATATATTAGGACTGGACGCGGGGACCACGTCTTTGAAGGCGGCTCTTTTTACCGGGGACGGCCGACTGGCCGCCGCAGACGGGGAGGATTATGTCCTCCAGACGCCCAGGACCGATTGGGTGGAATATCCGGCTGAGCGCTACTGGGAGCATCTTTGCGCCCTGACCGGCAGGCTCCTGTCCCGGTCGGGGATCCAGGGGGAGCAAATTCTCTCCCTGGCCATCAGCAGCCAGGGGGAGACCCTGATCTGCCTGGATGAAAAAGGGGAGCCGCTGATGCCGGCCATTGTGTGGCTGGACAACCGCTCCCAGGAAGAAGCGGGGGAGATCGAAAAACACTTTGGCCGGCAGGCCGTCTATGAACACACGGGGCAGCCGGAGTGCGTGGCGACCTGGCCGGCGACAAAGATCGCCTGGCTGAAGCGCCACCGCCCGGAAATCTACCGGAAGACAGGGAAATTTCTCCTTCTGGAGGATTACCTTCTCTACCGGCTGACAGGCCGGACCGTCTGCGAGGAGAACCTGCTCGCCTCTTCTCTGCTCTATGATATCAACCGGCGGTGCTGGTGGAAGGAGATGCTGGACTATCTGGGCCTGGATCCGTCCCGGCTGCCGGAGGTCCTGCCCTGCGCCAGCCTGGTGGGCCGGGTGACGGCCGAGGCCGCGGCGCAGACAGGGCTGTCCCCCTCCATCCTGGTCGGAACCGGGGCGCTGGACCAGACATGCGGCATTATCGGGGCAGGACGGATCCGCCCGGGCGAGGTGACGGAAACCACCGGCTCCTGCCTGGCAGTCAGCGCCAATGTGAGCCATTTTCTTCCCTACCGGGAAGGCCAGCGGATCACCTGCCAGAACCACGCGGTGCCCGGCCGCTATGTGGTGCTTCTCTGGTCCCAAACTGCGGGGATGGTGCTCAAATGGTTCACCAACACCTTCTATGCCCGGGAGAAGGAGGCCGGAGCCGATGTGTTTGCCCTGGCAGACGAGGAGGCGTCCCGGGTCCCTCCGGGCAGCGGGGGGCTGGTCATGCTCCCCCATCTGTCCGGGGCGAGCAACCCGGAATATAACGCCAGCGCCCGGGGCGTTTTCTACGGCATAACGCTCCAGCACGGCAGGGGCCATTTCGCCCGAGCGATCCTGGAGGCGGTGGCTTACATGCTCCGGCGGAACCTGGCCCAGGTGGAAGAGATGGGCCAGCAGGTAGAGCGGGTCTACTCCATGGGCGGCGGGTCCAAAAGCCCTGTCTGGAACGCCATAAAGGCGGATGTGACAGGCAAGAGACTGGAGACGCTGAAAAGCCAGGAGGGTGCCTGCCTGGGCGCCGCCATGCTGGGGGCGGTGAGCGCCGGCCTCTACCCGGACATAGACACCGCGGCGGACCGGCTGGCCAGACCCGGGGAGGTCTATCTGCCCAACCCGGAGAACCGGGCGGTCTACGAAAGAGGATACGCCGCCTACCTGGATCTCTACACGGCGCTGGAACCTCTCTTTGCCCGGTACAAAGCCTGAGCCTTGCCCGGAGAAGGCGCTCAGGCGCCGTCGGAGGAGGTTGTCCCCGGTTCCGGGGGCATATAGGGGGCAAACATATGGTTGAAAAGATGGGCGTTGATCCACGCAATGCCGGACGCGCCCAGAAAGAGCCATAACCCGGATGCAGCCAGGAAAGCATAGGGCTTCAGGACCAGAAGAACAAGGGGAAACAGGTTGAGGATCAGGATCGACACCGTGGCGGGCAGGTGGCGAAGGCCCAGCAGGAGGGCAAACTGCATGGTTCTGCCCAGCGTGTTGTCGAACTGGGCCAGGACGGGGAACACGTAGCTGGCCAGGATCAGCACCAGAAGGGCGAGGAGCACAAAAACAGCGAGGAGGACCTGGCTGCCGGTGGTGAGGCTGAACCAGAGATCATAGGCGAGAAGAGCCCCCGCCGCCAGGAGAAGCAGGGTGAGGATAACGCCTTGGCGCAGGTTCTGCCGGAAGGAGCGGAAAAACATCTTTCCCATGGTCGAGTCCTCTCCCCGAAGGATTTTTAACACGGCATAATAGAGCGCGGCGGTAGAAGCACCCAGGGTGACCAGGGGCAGGGAGCACACGATCCAGAGGAGGTTCAGCACGACCAGATCCGCCACCTGACCCAGGAAGCGGAAGAATTTGTTGTCGGAATTGAAAAATCGATCCATTTCCATACCCTTTCTGACACGGTCCGCGGTTCCCCGGAAGCGGCCGGTCCGCCGCCTTTTGGATATTCTACCACAAGAACGGGAAAATTGCAAAGTGCGAAGAGGGACGGGCAGCGCCCGTCCTTCAGAGCGTCAAAATAAGAAGCCTGCCCCCGGCGGAGTCGCCGGAGGAGGAATAAGGAGGTTGGGAGCATGGTTATCGGCCTGCCGAAAGAGATCAAGAACAACGAGTTCCGCGTGGGCCTTACGCCCGGCGCGGTCAGAGAGTATGTCTCTGCCGGCCATACGGTCCTGGTGGAGCGGGGCGCCGGCCTGGGTGCCGGCTTTGAAGACGAAGAATATGCGGGCAGCGGAGCCGTTCTTCTGGACACGGCGGAGGAAGTGTGGGCCCGGTCGGAGATGATTGTGAAGGTGAAGGAGCCTCTGGAGAGCGAGTACCGGTATTTCCGGGAGGGGCTTGTGATCTTTACCTACTTCCACCTGGCGGCGGACAGGGCCCTGACGGAGGCGCTTTTGCAGAGCGGAACCACTGCGATGGCCTATGAGACCATCCTGGGTCCCGGGGGAAAGGGCCTTCCCTGCCTGTACTGCATGAGTGAAATTGCCGGGCGCATGGCGGTGCTGGAAGGGGCCAAGTATCTGGAAAAAACCTACGGCGGCCGGGGCGTGATGCTGGGTGCCGTCCCGGGCTGCGACAAGGCGGATGTGGTCATCCTGGGCGCGGGCAACGCCGGGATCAACGCCTGCCGCATGGCGGTGGGGCTGGGCGCGAGAGTCACCGTACTGGATATCAACCACGCGCGGCTGGCCTATCTGGATGAGGTGTTCGGGAGCCAGATTACCACCCTGTACTCCAGCCGGGCCAATCTGCTTGTAGCGCTGAAAAAGGCGGATCTGGTGATCGGGTGCGTCATGCTGGCTCCGGGCCGCGAGTGCCAGAAACTGGTGCGTCGGGAAGATCTGAAGAGCATGAAGAAGGGATCTGTCCTGGTGGATATCGTCATTGACCAGGGCGGGTGCTTTGAGACCAGCCGTCCCACGACCCATGACGATCCGGTATACGAGGTGGACGGCGTGCTGCACTACTGCGTGGCCAACATCCCCGGCAGCGTGCCCCGCACTTCCACGGAGGCATTGGTCAATGCTACCCTGCCTTACGGCCTGCAGATCGCCGGCCAGGGGCTGGAGGCGGCCTGCCTGGCAGATCCCTGCCTGATGAGCGGGGTGAATACTTACCAGGGCCGGCTGACCTTCCCGGCGGTTGCGGAGGCGTTCCAGCTTCCCTGCGAGGATCCCCGCAGTCTCATGGCGGGGCGCTGAGGCAATTCCCCCCGGGCTTTCGCCCCGGGGGAGCCCCAATCTTTTTCCAGGAGGTACTTCTATGCAGCCATCTCAGGTCAGTATTCACACGCCCCCCAACGGGATCCGGGCGGTATTCAACCAAATCGCGGAGGCGGAGGATGTGATCAGTTTCGCCCTGGGTGAGCCGGACTTTCCCACTGCGGAGCCCATCATACAGATGGCCTGTGAAACCCTGCGGCAGGGGAGGACCCACTATACGCCCAACGCGGGGCTGTACGAACTGCGCGCCGCCATCGCCAACCGGTACGGCGGCCGCTATAAGCCGGAGCAGGTCGTGGTGACCGCCGGGGCCACCGAGGGCATTTTACTGACCCTTCTGTCCCTCATCAATCCCGGCGATGAGATCATTCTGGCTGAGCCCTACTGGCCCACCTATCTGGGTCAGATCAACAGCTGCGGCGCGGTGCCCCGGTTTGTGCGCACCTATGAGGAAGACGGCTTCTCCCTGCGGCCGGAGAACATCGAAAAAGCGATTACCAGCCGCACCCGCCTGATCATCGTCAACTCCCCCTCCAATCCCACCGGGAACGTAATCCCCGGCCAGACCCTGGAGGAGATCGCCCGCCTCGCGCAAAAGCATGATCTGATCGTCCTGTCCGACGAGGTGTATGAGCATATTCTCTATGAAGGGGCGTATGAGAGCATCACCCGCCTGCCCGGGATGGAGGACCGGTGCATATTGGTAAACAGCTTCTCCAAGGCATATGCCATGACCGGCTGGCGGGTGGGGTACGTCATCGCGCCGGAACCCATCGCCGCGGTCATGACCGATATGCATGAGTACAGCGTGTCCTGCCTGAGCGCCTTTGCCCAGACGGCGGCGGTGAAGGCCCTGGAGGCGGGGCAGCCCTATGTCCAGGCCATGGTGGACGAGTTCCATGTCCGCCGGGATATGGTGGTGGAGGGGATCCGGGCCATCCCGGGCCTGCACTGCATCCAGCCGGGCGGGGCGTTTTACCTGTATTTCAATATCAGCGGGACGGGCTTGACTTCCCGGGATTTTGTGTACCGGCTCCTGGAGCAGGAGAAGGTAGCGCTGGCTCCCGGGTCCGCCTTCGGCCAGGGCCAGGAAAACTATGTGCGCCTGTCCTACGCCAACAGCCGGGAGAACATCCAGGAGGGCCTGCGGAGAATGGCCCGGTTCGTGAGCCGGCTCTGAAGCGCGCCTTCCATCACCTTTCCAGGGCCCTGGGAACGGGTGAGAACCGCGAGGGCAGAGGCCCGAAAAAAAGCAGGGACCCCGGCAGAGCACCTCTGCCGGGGGAGGAAAAAACGCCGCCGGGAACCGGACTTTCCCTGGCGGGACAGAAGTTCAGGTGGTGCCCCGGACAATGAGCTGGGGCTTCAGGGCAATTTGCTGAGGGGTGGACTGGTCATGCATCTGGATTCGGTGGAGCAGGATCCGGCAGGAGATGGAGATCATGTCCTCACTGGGGCTTTTGATGGTGGTCAGGCCCTTGTCGATGTACGGCGCCACCGTCAGATCATCAAAACCCAGCACCGCCATATCTTCCGGTATGCCCAGCCCCGCCTCCCGCAGGGCCCGGATGGCCCCAATGGCCATCTGGTCGTAGCTGGCGAAAACAGCGTCCGGCAGGGGAGGCGGCAGGGTGAGAAGCCGCTTCATGCTCTCATAGCCCCCGGCTTCGGCGCGGAGGCTGCTCATGAGAACGGTTTCTTCCCGGATGGGCAGGCGGCACTTGGCCATCGCCTCCCGGAAATAGGCCAGGCGGCCCTCGGTTTCCGCCTCGCCCAGGAAGCCAATCCGCTTGTAGCCCCGGGCCGCCAGATGCTCTACACCCATGGTGATGCCCCGGAGCTCATCGAGAAAGATGCTGTCGTAGTCCATATTGGCGATATAGTGGGTGGTGATGAAAAGAGCGGGGCGCTGGATATAGGAGATGGCATTTCGGATCTCCTCGGAGACAATCTCGGCGTCGTCCATCACGATCAGCAGGCCATCCACCCGGGAGCGGTTCAGATCATACAGATGGCGCAGGAGCATCTGACTGGAAAATTCCGTCAGGCGCACGGTGGTGGTGAACCGGTTCTCGGCGAACATCTGATGGGCCAGGTGGACGATCCGGGCGTAGTAGCCGGAGAGCACTTCGGGCACGATGAGCCCGATGAGGCCCCAGTCCTGCAGGGCAGCGGGCATCTTGGACCGGTGTTTGGTATAGCCCTCCTCTTCGGCAATTCTTTCGATTTTTTCCTGCATTTCCCGGCTGATGCGGGGGTCCTTCTTCAGGGCCCGGGATACAGTTGAGATGCTTGTATCTGCTAATTTGGCGATATCTGCCAGCGTACTCATAATGGATTCTCCCTGGGAAACGAACTGATTTTTCCGCAGACAGTGCGGGAATAATTGGCGCGGGCCGCTTTCCAAAGGCGCATCCGGCGCCGTCCCGCCGGATGCCGGTAAGCCTACAGAAACCCGCCGCATACCAGCAAAAAAGCGGTATCGGCTGGGAAGGGGCGTGTGTGCAGAGCAGTTCCATTCTATCCCCGATGAGGCTGTACGGGACAAGGCGGATGCAATTTTTGACTGGAAAGCAGGCAGGCAAAGCGGGGGGAGCCGGGCAGGAGCAGGAAGCACGTTGTCAGATGCGTCCAAGATTCCGTATTTGGCCTGCGTGCGGCAGGGAAGGCAATACCAGGCCCCAGGCAGCCGCGTCTGTGTCAGGCGAAGGGAAGGCTGTCCCGGCTGACATTTCAGCCGGGGGTTGACACTGTCTCAAACTCCTGCTTGCTGGCAGAGAGTAGAAAAGGATAAGAGATCAGG
>CAZGAM010000041.1:0-4176 GCA_964523685.1 uncultured Oscillospiraceae bacterium
GCGACACTCTCGACCTTTACCCCTGAGCCTTGACGACGTGTATGGCAAGGTAGTATACTTTTCAAAACGGTTAAAAGAAGTTTTCCCGCAAGGCGGCAATTCCCATAGTGCAAATGGCGTTGTCTGGTCCATCACCCGCTGCAGAGCAGTCGCCTGCCGGACCCGTCAAGCAAAAAGTTCCGCCGGGAAGATCAAACGTGGCTGCCAGCCTGCCTGAGATCGTGAGGTGAACTCGATGAAAAAACACATTGTCTGTTTTGGGGACTCCAACACCCATGGCTACTGCGCCGATCCTGGTGACTGTGCCGATGGCGGCAACCGTTTCAATGAGGAGGAGCGGTGGCCATGCGTACTGCAAAGCCTGCTGGGTAGCGATTACCTCATCCTTGAAGAAGGGCTCTCCGGAAGAACCACCGTCTTTGATGATCCCGTCCATGGGAATCTTGCCGGCCTGGACTATATTACCCCCTGTCTCATGAGCCATGAGCCGGTAGATTTGCTCATCATCATGCTGGGCACCAACGACACCAAGGACCGGTTCTGCGCCTCTCCCGAGGTCATCGGCATCGGGATGCAACGACTGATCCGAATGGCCCAAAGTACCCTCTGCTGGCCTGCTAAAGGTCCCAACATTTTGCTGGTATGTCCGCCTCCTATCGGCGATCAGCTCAATGACCCAGCTATGGGTGTACATTGCGTTGAGCGCTCCCGCGGCCTGTCCCGCACTCTGGCTGAGGCTGCAAACCTTACCGGCGTTCATTTTGTCAATGCAGGGAACTGTGATTTGAACAAGATCGATTTCATACACTTAAGCCGCAGGGGACACAGCCAGCTGGCCCAGGAGTTATCTGCCCTGATACCAGACCTGCTGTAATACAAACAGGCAATACTCCTATCCGGAGCCATCTGCTCCGGATATTTTTCTACCCTGCCCCCTCAGCGGGTGCGCAGGATAAGAATGCGGAGGCCGTCGCAAAGCGTCACTTCTTGCTTTTCATCCTCCGAAAAATATGTTATACTGTCCTTGGCAAAGAAGGAGGAGCCGTTCTGTGTGGAAATATTTTGGTGTATTGATCAATGTTTGTACCGTCCTGCTGGGGGGGATTCTTGGTCTGGCTCTGCGGAAAAAGTCTGGAAACAAAAAGGTTCGGGACCATGCCCCACCCCGGGAAAATCTGGCAGATGCCATGATGGTCTGCCTTGGCTTTTGTACCATTTTTGCCGCGGTATCCGGGCTTATCGGTATTTCCAGCGGAAAACAAGCTCTCGTTGTTGTCCTTTCCATGGCAGGCGGATTTTTCCTGGGGTGGCTTTTTCGTCTGGATGACTGTCTGGGGAGGCTGGGAGACGCAATTCTGTCCAGGACGGGTTCCAAATCAAGCCTGAAAAACCCTGCAGAGGGTTTTGTGACTGCCTGTCTTCTGTTTTGCATTGGCTCCATGACGGTACTTGGTTCTTTTGAAAGTGCTGCCAATCCTCCGGGCCGTCTGATGCTGGAATGCCATACAACCCTTCTCATTAAGTCCATGATGGACTTTATCTCTTCCACCTGCCTTACGGTCACCTATGGCCTGTCTGTCCTCGCTTCCGCCGGTTTTGTCCTTGTTTTTCAAGGCGCTCTGGTAGCTCTTGCAGCCGTCATCCAGCCTTTTCTCATCCGAATCGGCGTCATGCCGGTTATGAGCTGCACAGGGTCCCTGATTCTTCTCGCCATTGCGGTCAATCTGCTTGGCATAAAGAAAATCAAAACGGCTGATTATCTGCCCGCGCTGTTTTTGCCCATTTTGATCTGCTGGCTTCTCTCCCTGCTGGGCATCTCTCTCGAGTAGTCGAAAACCAGGAAAAATAGGAGGCTCCTGTCCCATCCGCAGGTTCCCATCGGCAAAAAACACCCCCCTAATAAGCGCATTCGCATGTGCCATCAGGGGGGATAAAAAGCCAAACCAGTGTGTTTCTTACGCGTTCACTGACGCAACCAGCGCATCGGCGAGATTCTCCAGTTCCGTCTCCTTGCTCTCCTTGAGCGAAGAGGCCAGGCTTAGCCGTTCGTTGAGCAGCGTGCAGTTTTTCAACTGCCCGGTAATGAAGGAGGCCATCAGATCGCCGCTCTTCACTGCCCAGGAGCCGTTTTCAATAATCGCAAAGGTCCGGTTCTGCAGATTCAGCGCTTTCATATCCATCAGGAAGTTGTGCATGACGGGATAGATGCCCAGATTGTATGTCACACTTGCCAGCACAATATGGCTGTATTTCCACGCTTCGGAGATCAAATACGAAACATGGGTGTTGGATACGTCATACACGGCTACATTGGTGATACCCTTCTCGCACAGGCGGGATGCCAGGCACTGGGCCGCCGCCTCTGTATTGCCATACATAGAGGCATAGGCGATCATTACGCCCTTTTCCTCGGGTTCGTAACGGCTCCATTTATCGTACTTATCGATAAAGTACATAAAGTCCTTGCGCCAAACCGGACCATGCAGGGGGCAGATGAACTTGATCTGGTCCAGAATCCCGGATGCTTTCTTCAGCAGCAGCTGGATATGGGGGCCGTATTTGCCGACTATATTGGTCAGATAACGGCGCGCCTCATCCAGCCAGTCCCGGTCGAAGTTCACCTCATCGGCAAAGAGCTTGCCGTCCAGGGCAATAAAGGAGCCAAAGGCGTCAGCGGAGAAGAGAACGCCATTGGTGGTATCAAAGGTCACCATCGCCTCCGGCCAGTGGACCATCGGCGCAGCAATAAAGGTGACGGTATGGCTGCCGAAAGAGAACGTGTCCCCTTCCTTCACAGAGATGCACTCATGGCTGTCCACGGAGAAGCCAAACTGGCGCATCAGCAGATATGCCTTTTCGTTGGAAATAATCTTCACGTCCGGCCAGCGCAGAAGGATCTCCTCGATGGAGGCACCATGGTCCGGCTCCATATGGTTGATGACCAGATAGTCAAGAGGCTTGTTCCCGAGCAGATATTCCAAATTCTGCATCAGCTGCCGGCAGGCAGACCAGTCGACTGTGTCGAACAGTACGCTTTTTTCATCCTTCAGCAGATACGCGTTATAGCTGACACCCTTGGGAATGGGATGGATGTCTTCAAACAGAGTCGTGCGGTGGTCGTTTGCTCCAACCCAGTACAGGTTTTCCGTAACTTCACGAACACTATGCATAATGTATTCTCCTCCTATCACGCTTGAATAAAATGTTCTTTGCTTTCGCCGCATTCCGGGCAGACCCAGCCTTCAGGCAGTTTTTCGAATACGGTGCCTGGCGCCACATCCGCATCCGGATCGCCCCGCTCCGGGACATATTCGTAACCGCATCCGCCGCAGACATAACGCGGACCGACAGGTGCCTCCTTGGGGGGAGCCGGTCTCTTCATCTTCACCATAGGCGGGGCAGGTTTCTTCTCCCCTGTATCCAGCGCCGCAGTAAGAAGGGGAAGAATTTCCTTCACATCGCCCACAATGCCGTAGTCGCAGTTCTTGAAAATAGGTGCGCCCGCATTCGTATTGATGGCCACAATCGTAGAGGCGTCTTTAATCCCCTTCAGATGCTGAATGGCGCCGGAAATACCGCAGGCAATATAGAGGTTGCCGGTAAACTTCTGGCCGGACATGCCCACGAATCGATTCAAGGGTACATATTTCAGGCTCTCCGCAACAGGACGGCTGGATCCAATCGCAGCGCCGGCCGCGGCGGCCAGATCCTCGATCAGCTTCATGTTTTCCTTTTCTCCGATTCCCTTGCCGGCGGAGACGACCCGTTCTGCCTGGGCGATCGGCGTATCTGCGGCAATCCCTACCGAGAAGTCATAGCCGTCTTTTTTCAGAGCCGCTACCAGCGCATCCACTTTCTCCTGGGCGTCCCCTTCCCGGAAGAGGATATGCTTGCGCACACCCGTAACCGGCGCGGGCTTCTTCGGCGCACTGCCGCCGCCTGCGCTCTTGGGGGCTTTGCCGAGAATCGCCGAGGAGATCACAACCCGTTGGATTTCATTTGTTCCCTCATAGATGGTAGTAATTTTCGCGTCCCGGTAGGCTCTCTCTACCTCCATGCCCTTCATGAACCCGGATCCGCCATGGATCTGCAGAGCGTCGTTGGTCACCTGTAAAGCCATATCGGAGGCATACATCTTCGCCATGGCCGCTTCCATCGCGTACGGCTCATGGTGTT
>CAZGAM010000041.1:4186-9952 GCA_964523685.1 uncultured Oscillospiraceae bacterium
CATGGTGTTCTTTCAACTCCGCCGCGGAGTATACCAGGAACCGGGCACAGCGCAGCTTTGTTGCCATATCGGCTATTTTGAAGGAAATAGCCTGCTGGAAGGCAATGGGTTTGCCGAACTGCATGCGCTCTTTCGCATAGGCTACGGCATTGTCATAAGCTCCCTGGGCAATACCCAGCGCCTGGGCTGCTATGCCAATGCGCCCACCGTCCAAGGTACTCATGGCGATCTTAAATCCCTGGCCCTCCTTGCCGAGCAGGTTCTCCTTGGGGACCTTCACATCGTTGAAAATCAGCTCAGCGGTGGAGGAAGAACGGATACCCATTTTATCATAATGGTCCCCGAACTCAAAGCCCTTCCAGCCCTTTTCCACGATGAAGGCAGAAATACCTCTTGTGCCGATATCCGGTGTGGTAACCGCGAAGACCACATAAGTATCCGCCTTTGGTGCATTGGTAATGAAAATCTTTCCCCCATTGAGCAGATAGTAATCGCCTTTGTCTACGGCAACCGTCTCGGTCCCGCCTGCGTCGGAGCCGGCGTTGGGTTCCGTAAGGCCAAAAGCACCAATCTTCTCTCCTTTAGCCAAAGGCACCAGGTATTTCTGTTTTTGCTCTTCCGTGCCAAAGGCAAAAATCGGATAACTGCCAAGAGAAACATGCGCGGAGAGGATAACCCCGGCGCCGCCGTCCACTCTCGCCAGCTCTTCTACTGCGATGGCATAGCTGAGAACATCCAGGCCCGCCCCGCCGTACTGTTTGGGGTACGGAATACCCATCAGGCCCATTTGGCCCAGCTTCTTCACGGCTTCTGCAGGAAATTCGTTATTCTGATCAAGAGAGAAGGCGATGGGCTTGATCTCTTCTTCTGCGAATTTCCGGATCTTTGCCCGCAGGGCTTCATGCTCCTGCGTAGTCTGATACAGCATCTACTTTCCTCCTTGCGTATTATTCTTCTCCAGGCGTTCTGCCCCTTTATTTTTCCGCATCGTTTGCCCTGAGAGCGGATCCCTTAGGAGAAACGGCAATCATCGTACTCGATTTTCTTCTTTCTTCTCTGGAGAAGATCCTGCTTCCATTTTACCTTTTTGTTGGTTATTTTGTCAATGATTCCCGAAAATATTTTCAAAAAAATCGTTTAAAATAACGAAACCAACCCATCTTTGCTGCTTGAGACGGTGGCTTTTCGGCACGAGGAATTCTTATGCCTTCCGCCTGGCTGAAGCGAAGGAAGCTGCTCCGGTGCCTGCCGCGGGGGGAAGTCTTCCGGCCCGCTCCCCTTCTGTCGGACAATTTCCCACGTGCTCTCCCCCAGGCATATGCAAAACCGGTAAAAATTCAAGGGCTCGCACTCTTTGCACCGCTGTTTAACGCGCCTACTACTGGGGTGGGATCCAGAGAAATCGGGCGAGCCTCGCCGCCCCTTCTGATCTGTTCCCGGATCGGAGAAAGCGCCCCTGCAAATTGCAAATTTCATTTTCGCCTGCCATGGCTGGGCAGAAAGGCTTGCAAATGTTTGAAATCAGAATCAAAATTGACAGAGAAGAGGACCTGTACTGCAGTTTCGATGAGTCAGGGCTCACCTTCAATGACGAAGTTCTCTCTTACATCAACAAGGCACTTTCGGAAAGGCACAAAATTGAAAAGCTGCGCCTTCACTTTATCAGCCCCATTGATCTGGATGAGAGCCGATTAGAGCAGGCAATTGGGAAGTATAAAGATTCCCTTGTCCGAAATGTCAAGCGGGAGAAGAAGAGCAGCTGGCTTAACAGTCTGCGGCTATTGCTGATCGGCGTTATTTTTATTATTCTGGGACTGGTATTCGAGAATAAAATGGGGGCCGTTGCCGCTGCGATCGTCTCTACCATCGGATCCTTTTCCGTATGGGAAGCAGCCAATGTATGGATACAGGAGTTCCCCCTTATTCGAGCGAAGGTGCGTGCGGTGTCCTTTTTGCGAGACTCCGAGCTGATTATTGAAGATACCGATTGAAAGGATGAGTGCCTGGCAGGACCCGCCATGAGATAAGCAGGCAGTTTATCCCAGACAGAAAAAGGGCGGTCTGTCTTGCTTCTCCGGATTCGAAGCGAAACAGGCCGCCCAATAAATGACGAACAATCAGCATCCAATGCACAAGATTATTGGCACTGTCTACCCAAAATTTCCCTTGCAACAGAGTCAACTGCACGATGCCCTGGTGTAATTCAATTGTCACAAGCTAATACGAGCTTACCCAAAAGCAACCTGGCTGTTGTTGTCAAGAAGTTCCTATAAGGAATCCAGTATCTTCTAAGTCATTAAAAAAGAAAATGAATCAGGCTCAAAATTCCTTCAGCTTACTCAAATCCATCACCGCACCCTGCGCACCAGAGGCAGCCAATTTACAATATAGGCTTAACCAACCGCGCTTAAATTTCGGCTCCGGTCTCTTCCAAGCGGCCAAACGACGATCCATTTCCTCTTGAGGAACCTGCAATTCCAACCTTTTTTCTTCCACATCAATTATAATTCTGTCTCCATCTTCCACAATGGCAATAGGACCGCCTTCTGCAGCCTCAGGAGAAATATGACCAACAAAGCACCCGTTGTTTGTTCCGGAGAATCGACCATCCGTAATAAGAGCTGTACTCTTGGACAAGCCACGTCCATACAGGTATTTCATTGCTTTGTACATCTCGCGCATACCGGGACCGCCCTTTGGTCCTTCATAGCGAATAACAACTACGTGACCCTCATGCACTTTGCCTGCCAGGATAGCCTTTTCCGCCTCTTCCTCCGAATTGAAGCAGATAGCCTCCCCCTCGAAGTGATGTAAGCTTACATCAAAGGCACCGGGCTTAGTGATTCCAGTGTCGGGAGCTAAATTACCACGAAGTACAGCTACACCTCCTGTATAACCAAAGGGATCCTCCATGGTTTTCACCACAAGACCAGTAGGAGCATACAGGTAATGGTGATTCGCCACATTTTCTGCTACCGTGTGGCCTGTAACAGTCATGGCATCGGTTTCCAAAATACTCTGCATCCGCTCCAACATCCGGGGAACTCCGCCGTCTTTGTAAAAGTCAATTACATTATATTGACAGGCAGGGTTCATTTTGGCTATTTGAGGTGTTGTATCAGAGAGCTTATCAAACTCGCTGAGTACATCTATATCCAATTCTGCTTCCTTAGCAATGGCTGTCAAATGCATAACCGCATTCGTAGAACCACTCATAGCCAGGCATACCTTAATGGCATTACGAATGGAACTGTTGGTAATTACTTTTCTGGATGTAATCTCTTTTTCCACCAATTCCACGATCTTCACACCGGTTTCCTCTCCCTTTACCAACCGTTGTGCAGAGGTAGCCGGAGCAGTGCCGCCGTCCGGCAAAGTCATACCCAGTGCTTCTGACAAGGCGCACATGGTGTTAGCAGTCCCCAAATAGGAACATGAACCGCATCCAGGGCAGGCGGTATCTTCCAAGGCCACATACTCTTCTTCGGTAATTTTTCCGGCGGAAAGCATGCCATACGCTTCTGTTGCAGATGTTTGGTCCGACTCACGACCATCAAATACTGCACCACCCTCCATGGGACCACCGGGAAGCAGAATACAGGGGATGTCCAAACGGGCTGCTGCCATAAGCATACCGGGTACAATCTTATCGCAGGAACCAAGCAATACCAAGCCGTCAAACAGGTTCACTTCCGCCATGGTCTCAATAGAATTGGCAATCAATTCTCTAGATGGTAAAATATAGTGCATCCCGGCATGTCCGTTTGCCATGCCATCACAAGCACCAATCACGCCAAACTCCACGGGAGTACCACCCGCTCTATAGATACCATCACGGACTCTCTGTGCTACCTGACGAAGGTTGAAATGACCCGGATCTGATTCACTCCAAGCGTTGGCAATACCAATTATCGGACGTTTAAGATCATCTGTACTGAAACCCATAGACTTATAGGTTGCACGGTAGTATTGATTATCTAAGCCTTGCAGGACTTTTTTACTACGCTCCATAAGGTCGCCTCCATTTATGCTATCAACTCAACAAATTGAAAAAGTTCAACTTCCAGTGATTAAGTTCATGCTCCTTCCAGTTCCTTAGCCAGCGACTGGATCAGTGGCAATAATTCTGTAAGTTTCTTAGACAAGGCATTTCCCATCTCCTGACTCATACCCACCTGAATGGTTGCCTCGGCCATTACAATTTTCATAACAGCAATATTTGCTTCGGTGTCAAACGCTAAATTTCCAATTTCATTAAGAGAGACGCTCTCAAAACGCGTTCGCCCAAAACTACGTACCTGGCCCATAAGGAGATGTTTATTGGTAAAAGCATAAGCAAAATTTCGCTGGTGTGAAGACATGCTATGGAAACGATGAAGGGCAATAAAAGTTAGAAAGGCTACCTCATCAGCTTCCATACGACGCTGGATCAATTCAAAGCTCTTCAGACCGGCATTACCTAATCCTTTACCAAAGCCGTTTTTACAGCTATAGTCATACATTTCCGAGGCACTCTTCATTTGAATAGGTAGTTCCATAGAGATACCCCTCCTTGGGGTGATCAGGATTGGCCCGACATAAAGCCGGGCCAATCTCTACATCATTTCATTATCAGCCATTCGCAGCGGCATAATCCGCTTTCGCCTGATCAAGAAGATCCATAATCTCAGAACCGGTCTCTTCTGCGATCATGTCTTTAATGTGAGAAGTGGCGTCCACGAAGGCTGCCTTGCTCTCATCTGTCAGATAGGTGACTTCAATGCCATAATCATCGATGCAGGACTGCAGATTTTCCTCTGCGGCAGCGCGGTTGACCGCACGCTCTTCCACACCATATGCTTTGGCTGCCTCGGTGAGAACATCTTTGGTTTCCTGATCATAGTCGTCCCAAATCTGCTTGGACATATCAAACAGGAACGGACTATAGATGTGGTTGGTCATTGTTATGAAGTCCTGGACTTCCTGGAATTGATAGGAATACATATTGGCAATGGGGTTCTCTTCTCCATCGACCGTTCCATTCTCCAAAGCTGTGTACAGTTCTGTGGTGGACATGGGAGTAGCAGCAGCTCCTAGGGAGTTCCAAAGTTCCTGATGGAATTTATTCTCCATCGTGCGGATTTTTAAGCCCTTTACATCGTCGACTGTTGCTACTGTATGCTTGGAGTTGGTCAGCTCACGGAAGCCATTCTCATTCCAAGCCAGGTTCACAATCCCTTTTTCTTCGAGCTTCCCGTTCAGCCATGTGCCCACTTCTCCGTCCAGAATAGCATCTGCTTCTGCCTCGTCATTGAACAGGAAAGGAATGTCGAAAATACCCAGTTCAGGAACATAACCTACCAAAGGAGCTGTGGATGTATTGTTAATCTCCAGCTGACCAGCAACAACCAGCTCAGTAGCAGTGGTGTCATCACCCAGCTGTCCATTGGAGTAAATTTCCACACCGATCTTTCCGTCAGAGTTCGTCTCAACCATAGGCACGAAGGTTGTCAGCTGAGCTTTTACTCCAGGAGATGTTTCACCAGCACCGTTGGATACACGGACAACAATCTCATTGGTTTTGCCCTGTGTCTCGGATGAACTGTTGTAAACCGGTCCTTCTACGCTGATGGTTTCTGCTTCTTCAGCAGCCTCCGTTTCCTCGGCGGCTTCTGCTTCCTCAGCAGCTGCTGTTTCCTCAGCAGCCCCCGCTTCCTCGGCGGCTTCTGTTTCCTCAGCAGCCCCCGCTTCCTCGGCGGCTTCTGTTTCCTCAGCAGCCTCCGCTTC
>CAZGAM010000041.1:9972-13996 GCA_964523685.1 uncultured Oscillospiraceae bacterium
AGCGGCTTCGTCAACCGGTGCTTCTGTGGCCTCGCTTTCTTTGCTACCACCACCGCCGCATCCTGCTAAGGTAAAGATCATTGCGGCCAAAAGAAGAAGTGCAATAAGACTCTTTTTCATTGAATACCTCCACTATAATATTCATGGCTTAGCCAGCCATTGCAGAATGAGAGAACTGATCATCCTAAAAGATTAGGTACAAACAGGATCAGCTTGGGGAAGAAAGTGATGAGCATAAGAACCAAATACATGACACCCACAAAAGGAAGGGATGCCTTTACCAAATCTGCCAGTTTTACCTTGCCGATGGACACGCCACAATACAGAACATTGCCCACAGGAGGAGTGCACAGACCGATGCAGAGGTTCGCAACCATGACAACACCAAAATACACTGGATCCAACCCGAAGTTCTTGGCAATGGGTAACAGAATCGGTGTCAGAATCATAATAGCGGGACCGGAATCCATCACACATCCGACCAGAATCAGTAGCACATTCACCATGATCATATATGTCATGGGTTGGTGGGTGACAGAAGTAATGGCTTTAGCCAGCAGCTGAGGGATAGCGCATGTGGTCACCATATAGGCAGCCACAGAAGCAGCACCAACCACAAACATCATCACGGCCGTGCTTTTCATGGCGTTAATCATCAAATCAGGCCATTCTTTAAACTTGAATTCCCGATAGATCAACCCGGATACAATTAAAGAATAAAGAACTGCAAGAGCAGCAGTCTCCGTAGCAGTTGCTACACCGGTAACAATGCAGATGATAATAAAGAAAGGCAGGAAAATAGCCAGAATTGCCTCTCTGGTAGCTTTCATAATGCCTTTGAAATTGGTCTTCGGGCCTATCGGATAGTCACGCTTGCGCACATGGAAGAACCATGCAATCATCAGACCAATACCAATCAGAATGCCAGGTACAATGCCTCCCAAGAACAGGGAAGACACAGACACTTCTGCACAGACTCCATAGAAAATCATCTGTGTAGAAGGCGGTATGATTGGCCCTATACAGCCGGCTGCACAGATGATGGCAGTAGACTTTTTCTTGTCATAGCCAGCGCCTTCCATGATAGGAAGCATCATAGAACCGACAGCGGTAGTGTCTGCCACAGCGGAGCCAGATACACCTGCAAAGATCATGGAAGCCAGAATCCCCACATATCCCAGACCGCCTTTAAACCTTCCCAGCACAGAATAAGCAAAATCTACAATTCTTCTGGAAATGCCACCGCGACTCATAATTTCGCCGGCTATCATGAAAAATGGTATTGCCAGCAGAGGAACGCTGTCTGTACCATTTACGAACTTCTGCGCCAATGTAAAAGTGGACCAGACATTAGGACGGCTCAGGGCCTGGGTCAGCATCATAAAAAAGCCGGTTCCCACCAAGGAATAGGCAATGGGGACACCAATCAGTACAAGCCCGAACAGAGCAAGCAGAAATACAACTAACATTATTCCGCTACCTCCTTTTCCCGATCCAGCTCTTCATCCGATGCCTTGAGGACACGCACCATTTTTACTAGAGTCTGAATGAACATATAGCCGAAGGCAATAGGCGCACACAGGTACACAGCACCTTTGGGAATTTCAAGTGCAGAGGTCAACATTGGCCAGGTGCCCTTAACCACATTGATGCCACCCACAAACAATGTACCCAGCATCAAAAGAACTATGCCAAAAGCTATCATCTCAATAATTTTACGCGGTATACCGTGAATCTTTTCGACAATAAAATCCATGCGCATATGCTCGCCATGCAAACCGGCATCATTTGCCAAAATGGCTCCAAGAAAAGTGACCCATATAAACAGGAACCGACTTGCTTCTTCCGACCAGCTCAAGCCGGAATTGAAGACATACCGGAGGATCACATTCATGATCACGAGACAAGTCATTACCGTGCCAAATATAATCAACACGACTTTGATCACGCTCATGATCACATCGTTGATTTTCTTCAGAAGACTCACTGCTCCTATCTCATTCCTTTCCCTCGTTGATTTCATTGAGTCTGTCTGTGAGTGCCTTTTTTCATCACCTCCTCGCTCCACCGCTTTCAGAACCCTATCCCGCTGCTTCCAAAAGGGTACTGACAGCAGCTAGATCACACCAGACAGCTAGTTGTCCATTGATCGTGACAGAACATCTTCGTTGTTCCATCTGACTAAAGGACAGATCTATCTCCTCACCCAAAGTGGTATCAATATGGATGTGCAGCAACTCATTTCCAACTGACTCCCCATCTTCGATTTCTCCCCCAATGGAAATGCGGTTCAATGCGGTAAATATAGTATTTTGAAATTGCGCTGTATCTATATTTTTCCCATCACAGAGAATACGCCGATCACCGGAATTGTCCTTTATCTCATAGAGGTGCTGCCCCAAAGTGACTGACTGTATCTCATTAATATTCAGGGACAAAAGCCGGCGGTTTAAAATTTCTTCTGCTGTCATATCCATAAAAGACAGCTCTCCGGCTGGGACCAGAAGGGTTAATTCACTATCCTCCGCTGCCACGGAAACCAATTCTCCGCTCCTGGAACCAACCCAAACGGTTATCTTTGTCCCATCCTTGTATTCAAGGCGGAAACCATCTGAACTTTCACCCAGATTATTTTGTTCCGGCGTACCCTCCAGAACTGATATACCTTTCATTTCCCGCAGAGGGTTAATCAAAGTGGTTTTAATCGGCTCTGCTCCTACCAGCATATTCCAGGGTTCTTCCATTCTATACCATACAGTAGACCCATTATCCGATACTGCCAGCTGCTGGAGACGGCAGATGATTTCACCATCCCGCTTGATCTCAATACCGGTCAGTTTCTCTACTCCGTCCCCCTGTAATGAGGGGTAGAGCGTTAGATCAAAGAAACGATCCACGTTATTAAAAAATGGCTCAGCATATTCTCTGTCCATGATAAACACCCGTTCATCACCGCTAAGACAAGTATATAGGCTGTTGCCATCCGGAGTCCAGTTTCCTAAGAGAAACATCACTCCATTTTCACTTGCATCTTGCAGGACTACAGTAGCTGCCGGATCCATCAAACCGTACTGGCTATCAGAAGCTTCTGCTCCTTCCACCAGTTGTGTTAGAGGTAGAAACTTTGACCTAACAAAAAAATCAGCAATCTCCTCTCTGTTTGCCTCTGCGTCAATATCACCTACCGCATAATAATTGCCACCAGCCTGTGCAAGTACCACGCTCCCGCTTTCATTTTCCAAACTGGCAGCCACCAGGTCATTTCCAGAATCATAATTGGTATAAAAGTAAACACTGTCATGACTCTGCTGAGCGGGTACACGGTCCCAGAACATCAGAGTAAGTGTACCAAGAATACTCAGTGCAAGCGCTCCGATCAGCAACGCAAGGGTTCTCCCTGTTGCCTTCATGAGCGTCTCCTTTTAATAAATACCATTGCACCGACTCCCAGCAAGCCTAGAGGGATTGCAACTAGAAACACCGCAGAGAAAAGAACTACCGCATTATGGCTGATGACAATGTCCCCGGCAGAGAGACTTTTTACCGGGATATTCAATGTTATCTCGCGGTTGTTCATGTAAGACAAAGCCTGCAAAATCAGCTGACCGTTAGCCAAGCTCTCGGTTTGAAGATATTTGTCACTGTAAAAATCAGTACAGGCCATTGCAAACACATACTGACTTTTGCTCTCACCTTTTTGATCTGCGGTCGCTTTTTCACTGATTGCCGCCAAAGGAAAAGGTCCTGGTATATCTTCCGGCTCTTTCGTCAGGCTAGTCATGTTGGCATAATCTTTTCCATAGGCATCGGAAGTAGACTGAAGTACTGTACTGGTAAAATGATGCTTGGTAATATCAATACCTGATTTTTGGTTTTATTGTTTGTTTAGACTTGCCTGGGGGAAGTGGATGAAAACCAAGAAATGAGAGACTTTATGGTATGGATTGTCAAGATCAAGGGCAGCAGATACTAATGTGTCACACTTGAATTGCTATTGGCAAGTTATAGAGATCAGTTTTAGGTT
>CAZGAM010000042.1:0-12016 GCA_964523685.1 uncultured Oscillospiraceae bacterium
TCGTCCTGTTTGGACACACGTTCTTTTGGTATGGCGTGTTTATTGCGGCGGGATTTCTCCTCGCAGTGGCCTATTGTCTGCATCGGTGTCCAGAATTTGGTATACGGCAGGATGACGCCATCGACTGTCTGCTGTTTGCGGTTCCCTTGGCCATTATTGGGGCGAGGGCATATTATGTTCTGTTCTATGGACATTATGACTCCTTTGCGGATATGTGTAAAATCTGGGAAGGAGGCCTGGCCATCTACGGGGGAATCATCGCCAGTGTGCTGACAGTGGCGGTGGTGTGCCGGGTAAAGCATATCTCCGTCCTTGCTCTGCTGGATGTCATGAGCTTTGGTCTGCTGATAGGACAGAGCGTAGGGCGCTGGGGCAATTTTATCAATCGGGAAGCCTTTGGCTATGAGACGGAAATTTTCTGCCGCATGGGGCTTACCCTAGACGGGATTACTACCTATGTGCACCCGACTTTTCTTTATGAATCCTTATGGACTCTTGTCGGTTTTGTGGGGATGCATATCCTCTCCAAGAAGAGACGACGCTTATTTGACGGGCAGTATTTTCTTCAATATTTAGGATGGTATGGTTTGGGAAGAGTTTGGATCGAAGGGCTGCGTTCGGATTCCCTTTACCTTGGCTCCACCAGCATTCGGATCAGCCAGCTGCTGTCTGCTGTTGCTGTGGCGGCCTCTGCCGTGCTGTTGGTTTTTCTTACCCACAGAGCCCGGCAATCTCCCAAGCCCCTGTATGTGGATCAGGTGGAAGCGCTGAAGATCTCTAGAGAGAAGGAAGCGGAGGAAGAGGCAAAAAGTGCTGAAAAATCCGGAGAATTGAGCTCCTCCGAGAAAGAGGATAAAGAAATACGTTCAGAATAATTGCCATAGGAGGCGAGTTGCAATGACAGGGTTCAATGATTTGGTAGCAAAAGCAAGTGAAATCGCGACCAAGGCAGCCGAGGCGGCTATGGATCTGGCGGGAACAGCTGCGGCAAAAACCAAACAGATCAGCCATATAGCGAAGCTGAATGTGGATATTTCCACAAAAAAGGAAGAGATCAAGAAAGCATATGAAGAGCTGGGAAAGCTCTATTATGAGGCTCATCGGACAGCGGAGGAAAATTGTGCGGAGCTTTGCCTTCAAATTGATGACGCAAAGAAAGCGATTGCGGCTATGGAGGAGGAAATTGCCAGGCTGAAAGCAGAGGAAGAGCCGCAGGATCCTGACCTGGAGAGTGTGGTGGATGCCACCGAGGCAGAGGCAGAAGGAAAGACAGGTATGGCGGAGAAGCCGGCGGAGAAACAAAATGCTCCGGGTCAGGCGGAAACGGGAAAACCAGAGGATACGAAACCGCAGACGGAAGAGGGAGAAGAAAAATCCCCTGAGCCGGACCAATCTTGTTCTTCGTCACAGGAGTCATCGGAAAATCCATGAATACCCGGACCTGTCTGTATTGGCAGGCAGGAAAACCGAGAGGCTTTAAATTCTGGTGGTAAAGGCAAAAAAAGGCACCTTTTGTATCGCCCAGCCAGCACGAGAAAGAAACGACCAGGCTGCCTAATTTAGAAATAACCTGAGATCTGCTTTGTAGCAGCGCTCGGGTTATTTTATTGTCTACTATCATGCAGGAAGACGAATTCACAGCCAATACCGGCGTGTACGCTGTCTGCCTGCGGATGTTGTACAGAACAGGGAGGAAAGCAGCGGCTTTGATGAGGATGAACATTGAAAGAGACGGCAATGGAAATGGCAGCGGAAGCCGCTCGAGAATGACGATGTAAGGCACATAAGGTAAGTTGATGGATAGATAGCCAAAAAGCTGGCGGTGAACTCCATTTCCATAGATTCTCTGCTTCCTGCATCGGTATTTTTTGGGTTTCGGGAAAAACACCTAGGCGCAATATGCACCCAGGCAGTGCATTCCGCTGATAATCCTTTTGCTAACTGCCTTGTACAACGCTTTTATATTTGATCGTACCAGACGTGCCAAGCCTGTCCTTTCCGGGTACCTGCTCCTCTGCAAGGAAACGGGCTGACTGTCGATGCCGACAGTCAGCCCTAGACAGATGCTGCTTATTTTATTGTCTGGATGCGTCCCTGGCGGCCAGCCAGTCGTCGTAACAGGCGTTATACTGCTCCACGGTCATAGGCTCAGCCAGGACCCGGGCATACTTCCAGCCGCCGTCGCTGTTGTGCATCTTCTCAAAGGGGTTGATTTTGGTGGCGGTATAGCCGGTAGTGTCCGCCGCATAGGGGATTACCAGGGCATGCTCCAGCAGGAAAGCTTCCGCCTTGGCAAATGCCTCATACCGCTCCGCAGACAGGCTTGTGATGGACTTTGCCTCGTTGAGAAGCTCCAGATATTCCTGAGCGAGAGCCTGGACGTTGGGTCCGGCAGCCTTGTCCATGAATGTCCAGGTGTTGTCCTCTGAAAAAGCCACGGTCCATGCCTGAGGATCATAGTCGGAGGCACCGTTGTTCAGCTTCATGAAGCCAAACTTGGCTGCCCGCCGAACATCTGCCAAAAATCCGGTAGCAGGTCCGGCTTCGATGGTGATCTCAATATAGTCCGGTCCGAACAGGTCTTCCAATTGCTGCTTGATGACCTGAATCTCCATATCCCAGCCTGTCACTCCGGGGTTATAGGGCATGTAGAGCTTCACGGGGAATGTAACACCTTCCGCGGTCAACTCTTCCACAGCCTTTTCCTTATACTCCAGGGCCTTGGCCTCGTCAAAGGAGAAATTCTCACGGTGGGTAATTTCCGCGAGAGGTTCCATTTCTGTATAGTCGGTACCGTCAATGGAGCACCAGCCCACCGGCGTGATGGTAGTGACCATGAAGTCTTCCGTGTTAAAGGGCATAATGGCCATACCGGCTTTGATGCGATCAATGCCCCAATAAAGACTCTGGCGGAAGTTTTCGTTGTCTATGGCTTTGATATAATTATCCGGCTCATACGTCTCATCAAAAGCAGGGGCATAGCAGAAACCATAATAATAGGTATACGTGGGGTCTGGCTGCGGCGGCAGCGTAATATCCTTGGTGTCTTCGGCATTCATCCACTCGGTGACAATGGCGGCGCTGATAGTAGTCTCGTCTATCTCACCACGTTTGAACAGCTCCGGAGCCAATGCGTCTGCCTCGGCATTGTACGTCATCTCCACACGCTCAATATGGACATTGTCCACATCCCAATAGCTCTCATTCTTCTCATACACACGGCTCATCTGGGGCTCAAATTCCACCAGACGATAAGGTCCAATGTACCACAGGGACTCCGGATCCATGCCGTAGCTTGCACCCAGCTCGTTAAAATAGCTGGTGGGTACGGGTATGATATGTCCACCGTAGCCGAAGAAGTAGGGCACCGGCTTTTCCAGGGTAATTTCCAAGGTGTGATCGTCCAGAGCTTTCACGCCCAGAGACTCCATATCGGTACTTTCACTGGCCAGCAGAGCCGTAGCACCGGCTACGATATCCTGATAGTAGGTAGCAGCACCGGAAGCGTTAGCCGGGTCACAAACATACTGAGCTGCTGTAACGAAGTCCTGTGCTGTCAGCTCGTCCATCTCATTTCCTTCCCAGTCTACCCAGTGAACTCCCTGACGGATATGGTAGGTGTACACCAGACCATCCTCACTGACCTCGTAGCTCTCTGCCAGGCCGGGAATAAAATTACCGTACTGATCCACGCTGGTCAGGCCCTCACACAGATTGGATATTGCCTGCCAGGTACCGGCGGTATTACTGCCGGAATACGGATGCAGCGTCTCCGCCTCGGTAGAATACACCAGATGCAGCGTCTGATCTTCCGCATACTGGAGTCCATGCGGTCCTTCTGTGACCGTTTCTCCCTCCGCAAGAGCACCACCGGCCAGGGATAAAACCATCACCAGGGCCAAAATCAGAGAAATTGCTCTTTTCATATTTTTTTCACCTCTTTGTTCATTATATGCAGCCCCGCCTTTTCGTGACGCGGCAAGCTACCCAAATAGGAAATCTACCGGCGAAGAACCCGGTCATACAATCCCAATGCCGGTGGAACCAGATGTTGCTGCATCTTTTATGAAATTCGAAAGTTAATGGTCCAGAATTTCAATCCCGTCGAACACATCCACGGCACAGGCGGTTACCGCCCAGTTGCTTACATAATCTTTCATTACCATGGCAGTGGACCCATAGTACAGGGGCAGCAATACATAATCGTTCATAAAGAGATCTTCCGCGGCATGCAGATATTCATCTGCTTTGGCAGGATCTGTCTCAGCAATCGCGGCGGCGATGTTCGCATCATAGTCTGCATTGCGCCATCCGGTCTCCAGAGGAGGATTTTCTCCCTTGTAAGTCTGCAAAAAGGCCATGGGATGCAGATAGGTAGCGGCGTCGCCCATGGCAGCTACATCATAATCAAGGGCAAGCACCTGATCGTAGAACACATTCCATTCAGAGCTCTCTATCTCACAGTGAATGCCCAGATTCGTCTCCCACATGGAGGCAAGCACCTCGGCTACTTTCTTGACGGTATCACTGGTATAGTAGCACACGCGAATGGTAAGTTCAGAAGGATCTTCATACCCTGCCTCAGCCAGCAGCTCCAAGGCGCGGTCGATCTGCGGGGCGTCTGTGATGCCGTAATCGCCGCCTGCCTCCCGGAAGTCCTGACCATCGCTCTGAATATAGCCATAAGGCACATGACCGGTTGCTGGTACATAGTCGGCCTGCAGTACATCCTCAATCAGGGAGAAGCGGTCAATAGAGATGGTCAGCGCCTCCCGAACACGGGCATCTCCCGTCGCCTCACCGGTGGTATTGAACATCCAGTACGTGTCGGAAAACTGCGGAATGCTGTAAAAGTCATCTCTACCCCGGAGAGTGGGGATACTGGAAGAGGGAACCCTCGTCAGGCCGTCCAGTTCTCCCGCCTCATAGGCGTTGAAGGCAGTTGTCAGATCCTGGAAGATCATCAGGTCCACTTTGTCCAGCTTGACCTCATCGGCCAGCCAGTAGTTTTCATTCTTGGACAGGTAAATTCCCTCGCCCATCCGATAGCTGTCCAGCTTGAAAGGACCATTGGAGACGTAGTTGTCGAAATCCGTAGCCCAGTCCGGGTTTTCAGAAACGACAGCCTCGCAGACAGGCATATACGTCCAAGTTGCCAGAAGTGCGGTAAAATAGCTGCACGGGGTAGCCAGGGTGACCTCCAGGGTCAGATCATCCAATGCTTTGATGCCGACATCTTCCCACTCGGCTGTACCATCATAAAATTCCTTGGCATTAAGAATATAGTCGTACAGCATGTAAGCGCCGGAAGCGCCGAATTCCGGTGTAAGAACACGCTGCCAGGCGAAGGCAAAGTCCCCCGCTGTTACAGGCATGCCATTCGACCACAGCATACCCTCGTTGAGATGAAATGTCCAGATGAGGCCGTCATCGCTGATGTCCCAGTCGGACGCTGCCCCCGGCACCAGTTCGCTTTCTGTGTTATAGCGAACCAGACCCATGAAGCAGTTATAAAACACGGGGCCTGCAAATGAGTTCAGGGTATAGCCCGGATCAAAGCTGTCAGGATCATCCGTTACCGCGAAACGAAAAACCTGTTCCGTATCTGCGTAAGCCGCTACCGGCGCAAATGCAGCCAGCAGCAGTACGGCACAAAGAAGCATGGATATACTTTTTTTCATAGGACTCCTCCAATATATATTTCGCTTACAGGTCTATAAAGCACCTGGAAAACGCCAGAAATTCGGCTTGCTGCCTGTCCTGTCGGTCTTTCCTAGGAAACAGCATGGCAGCATACCATGTGGCCGCCTCCTGTGTCCCGCATCGGAGGCATTTCTCTCCGACAGACATCCTCTGCCTGGCTGCAGCGGGCCGCAAAGGGACAGCCGGGAGGCGGATTCAGCGGACTTGGCACTTCTCCTTCCAGAACATGGTCCGCTCTCTCCCGGGCCTGCCTCGGGTCCGCAATGGGCACGCTGGACAACAGGCCCTGCGTATAGGGGTGAAGCGGCCGCCGGTAGATTTCCTCACTTTCACACACCTCCATCATGTGGCCCAGATACATAACGCCCACCCGGTGGGATACGTAGCGGACCATGGAGAGGTCGTGGGCGATAAAGAGGTAGGTTAACCCCATCTCTTTTTGGAAATCGCTGAGCATGTTGATCACTTGGGCCTGAATCGACACATCCAGAGCGGAGATCGCCTCATCACAGATCAGCAGCTTCGGACCAACCATCAGAGCGCGGGCAATGCAGATACGCTGGCGCTGGCCGCCGGAAAACTCATGGGGATACCGCCGCAGGCAATCCGCAGGCAGATTGACCCGCGTCAGGGCTTCCTGCGCCTTCTCCAGCCTCTGGGGCTTTGTCAGGCTGCTTTTTTGGGCAATCAGCGGTTCCATCAGAATATCCTGTATGGTCATCCGGCCGTTGAGGGAGGAGTAAGGATCCTGAAAGACCATCTGCACCTTGCTCCGGTATGGTCGAAGATTCTTTTCCCGCAGCCTGGTGATATCCTCCCCGTCGAGAATAATTCTGCCGTCTGTGGGCTCGTAGAGCCGGGTTATGGCACGGGCCACGGTAGATTTTCCACAGCCGCTCTCGCCCACAAGGCCAAATGTCTCGCCTTCGCAAATATCAAAGCTTACATCATCGACCGCATGCACGAACCGTCCCCTGCCAGCTGGAAAGTACTGTTTCAGTTTTTCCACCTGGAGCAGCTTCTTTTCACTGGGCATGACACATTTCTCCTTTGCCAAAAGGATTGTTTTCTTTCGGTGCATCCGGATACAGCATGCAGCAGAAACTTCTGTGCTCTTTCGTCAGCCATGTGACATCTGGGACGGCCTGCAGGCAGATCCTGCGGGCATAGGGGCAGCGGGCGGCAAAGGGGCATCCCGCGGGGGGATCCAGCAAATCGGGAGGGGAACCGGGAATGGGTTCCAGGCGTCTGCTTTTATCGCGATCCAGCCGGGGCACACTCTCCAGAAGGCCCAGAGTGTAGGGATGAGCTGTATGCTCGAATATGTCAAACACATTTCCCTCTTCTACCACCTGTCCGCCGTAAAGTACCACAACTCGGTCGCACAATTCGGCTACGACGCCTAAATCGTGCGTGATAAAGATGACCGACAGATCCATTTCCCGGCGCATTTCTTTTAAAAGCAGAAGAATCTGCCTCTGAATTGTCACGTCCAGCGCGGTCGTGGGCTCGTCGGCAATGACAAGTTTCGGCCTGCAGGATAAAGCCATGGCAATCATCACCCGCTGACGCATACCGCCGGAAAGCTCATGCGGGTAGCTGCGGTACCGGCTTTCCGGATCGGGAATATGTACCCGGCGAAGCATATCCAGAGCGGTCTGCTGGGCACTTTCCCGGTTCGCCCCAGGCACATTCTGCAGCACAGCTTCCTCAATCTGCCGCCCGATGCGCATAAGAGGACTTAGGGAAGTCATCGGATCCTGGAAGATCATGGAGATCTGGCCACCCCGTACAGAACGCATTTCCTTTTTCCCCAGTTTCAGAAGATCCTTACCCTGAAAGAGGATCTGTCCCTGTTTATGAAAGGCATTGTCCGGCAATACGCGCAGCACACTCATGGCTGTCACACTTTTTCCGCAGCCGCTCTCTCCCACAATGCCGACAACTTCTCCCTGTCCCACATCAAAGCTCACACCGCGGACAGCCTGCACTTCTCCCGCCTTGGTGCGGAAGGACGTATACAGATTCTCCATGCGAAGCAGTGGTTCATTCATAGCCGCCCCTCACTTTCTCATCTGCGGGTCAAAGGCATCTCGCAGGCCATCGCCAATGAAATTGAATGCAAACATGGCTATGCAGATGGCAGCGGCAGGAAACGCCAGCTGATAGGGCGCGATCTGCAGGGTTTCCAGTGCATCGTTGCACATCATCCCCCAGGATGCCATGGGAGCTGAAACGCCCAGGCCAATAAAACTCATAAAAGCCTCTGTAAAAATAGCGGAGGGAATCTGCATGGTGGCCGTGACGATAATGGGACCTACCGCATTGGGGATGAGATGATGGGTCAGAATGTACCAGGTACCAGAACCCATTGTCCGCGCAGCTGCCACATACTCACTTTTTTTCAGCGTGAGAATCTCACCGCGCACCACGCGGGCCATATCCACCCAGTAGACAGATCCCAGAGCAATAATGATGCTGGTAAGACCCCCGTTTCCGAAAAGCACCATGATCAAAATGACGTACATGGTCAGCGGAATGGAACTGATAATGTCCACAATGCGCATCATCACCACATCTACCATACCGCCCAGATAGCCGGAGATGCTGCCATAGAGAATGCCAATCAGCAGGGTCACCAGAGTTGCCACGAAGGCAACAGTAAGGGATATGCGAGCTCCATACATGAGACGAACAAGAATGTCCCGTCCCAGGCCGTCTGTGCCAAGAGGATAGGTGCGGTTCAGCACGTGGTGCGTGGGCATTTCCCTGCCGCCCTCATCTTCCAGGGTGAAGGGGTTATTTTTGTAATTCAAGTAATAGGTTCCGCTCTCCAGATCAAAAACATATCGTTTGTTTTCCCGGTCATCTGCACTTTTCCGTATTGTCTCTGCCAGATGTCCGTTCTCCACCAGAATGAGACTGCCGCTGGTAGGCACGTAGTAGTCCTTCTCATTCACTTCATACACTTTCAGGATAGGGGGAACACTCACGAATCCCAGCTGCTGTTCGTCATAGCTGTGCTCGGTGAACAGGGGACCGAATACAGCAAAAAGGATGGTCAACAATACAAGCAGAACGCCGAGAACGGCCGTTTTTCTCCTTGTAAACTGGTATAGTACTTCTTTGATCTGGGCTACAGGCTTCGAGGCGATGCGCTCGCTCTGGCGCTCATTGTCGCTGATAGGCGACCAGTCGCGTGTCTGATCAGGCTTCATGTCCGCTTCTCCTTCCTGCCGGTTCAATCCGTCAATTTGATCCGCGGATCAATGAGACAGTAGACAATGTCTACCAGGAACACCAACAGGATCAGAATCACCGCATAAAACAGGGTGAATCCCATAATTGCCGTATAATCCCGGTTGGTAATACTCTGAACAAAGAAACGCCCCATGCCAGGCAGGGCAAAAATCTTCTCCACTACAAAGCTTCCCATGAGAAGGCCTGCCAGGGTAGGGCCCAGCACCGTAACTACCGGGATCAGGGAGTTGCGGAGACCATGGCGCACCACAATCTGGGTTTCACTCAGCCCCTTGACCCTGGCTGTACGGATATAATCACTTCGCATAACTTCCACAAGGCTTGACCGGGTCAGGCGGGTGATGAATGCCAGGGAATAGCCGGACAGGGCAATCATGGGCAGGATGTAGCCTGACCACTCGCTGACTCCGAAAATAGGAAACCAGTGCAGCTTGTATGCGAGGAAATATTCCAGCAGGGTGGCCACTACAAAGGAAGGGACGGTCACACCGAGGGTTGTCACCACACTGACGATGGTATCCTGCCATTTTCCCTGTTTGAGGGCTGCCAGAATGCCCAGGGGAATACTCAGCAGCAGAGTAAAGAGCATGGACAGCAAACCCAGTGTGGCGGAAGTCGGAAATCCCTGGGCAATCAGATCATTCACCGACAGGCCCTCATACTTAAAAGATGGACCCAGATCGAAATGGAGAATCCCCTTCACATAGTCGAAAAACTGCATCCAGAGAGGGTCATTCAGATGGTACTTTTCATCCAAGGCTGCCTGAATCTCCGGCGGTAGACGCTTTCCTGCGCTGTAGGGTCCTCCTGGAATGGCATGCATAATGAAAAAAGTAAGCGTCAGTATAACAAAAAGAGTCAGAAGCATAGTCAGCAGACGTTTTATGACAAACTTCGTCATGACTTGGATGTTCCTTTCCCGCCTGTCTCAGGCAACAAAATCTTATATTACTTATGTTATAAGTATACCATGCGCATGCATGGTTGTAAACCAAATCAAAGCAGGAAAAAATTTCTCACAGTAACAAGTATTTGCAGCAGATTCTGCCAAGTTTTGGTAAAAATATACAATTTCAGGGAATACAGGAATCTGCACTGTAGGAACCGCTCTGGCTTCCCGGTACCATATGCAGATTTAAATAAGGTGCGCACTCGGCCATCTCAGCCAGGCGGCTTAGGGACCGCAGAAGAAAAGGGCCGGGACGTAGCCCATTGGATATTTCTCAGGTGCCGCACTCCACTGCCCTCTGATAGGCGGCATCCACTGCCTGTTTCCACTGCCTGATACTTTCTTCCCGCTGTGCAGCCTCAGAAGCTGTAGGGCGGCGGCTGGCCCGTTTGGGCAGAACCAATAAGGGAATCCCTGCAACTTCTGCTTTATGCCTCCAAGCTCTTTCCTCTTCTTCCCGTTTTTGAGCAGCCAAGCCTTTAGGACGCCCGCGGCTTCCGCTTGTAAGCATTAATATTGGCTCTCCTGCCAACCACTGCTTGCGAATTTCTTCCTCTCTGGCCAACGTCTTTTTGTTTTTACTTCCAGGCGGTCTTCCCATACGATGCACAGTAGGCTTTTGTACTTGCAGTTCTTGAGATTCTCCTTCAGCAGACAGAGTTTCTTCGTTTGGGGATATTGCTGCCGCACAGGCAGAATCATCAGGTACAGGAGTGGTACCTCCCGTTGCTGCCATGGCAGCCGGTGGAGCGTAATCACTGCCAAGACCATCTGTCTCAACATCTGCTGCTTCCTTGGAATCTGGACTATCAGCATACTCTGGATAGGGGCTTAAGTCACCACCCATTTGCATACCATCAAATTTCCAGGACTCAGGCAGAACAAATTCAGGCTTTTTGGATTTTGGTCCGCGCTTTTTCTTTTCCGGTATAGACCAAACCCGCGGTTCGGGGCGATCTCCTACATCTGCATTTAGCCGTTCATTCACGGCATCATACAGATAACCAAGGCTTTCGTCACGGAAATCATAGTCTGCCAGCAAGGGCGCCTGCTCTTTGGTAAAGCTGTTTGTGCATTGATAAGTTCTTCCATTATAGCTATACGCAATGAGGTCAAGCTCTGAAATCAACAAGTCAGTATCCAGCCTATGCCTTTTGCATGCATTGGCAATCTCCGAGCGCAGAATGGCAGCTATCACACAGGCAAAGAAGTTGTTGTAAAGGGCTTCTGTTCCTTCGACTCGGCAGGTTGACCAGTCGATATGGATTGTTTTGTCGGCCGAGTCACGCAGAGCGTAGCTATCATCTATTTGCTGCGCATTCTTGTTTCCTGAGGACACGATGGCGGAATACCCTATTTGCTGCAATTGTACATTGAGCGCATCCCAGTCCATTTTCACAATTTCTGACTTGTCGAAATGCAAAAAAGAGGACAAATCGCTGGGAATATCTGGCAATTCCCCCTTCTGACATGCGTTCAACAGCGCTTTTCTGGTGCTTTTGACCTGATCCAGAAGAGTCATCTTTCTTTCATAAGCATACCACATGTCGTAATACAAGGCAGTACAACCTACGAGGTCTGAATCTTTAAATATCTTCGTCGTGTCTGTAATGCCGAATTTTCCGCTTTTCTCCAGGGAGTAATGCGTATTCTCTGCAATCTCCTGGGCATATTTGTTCATCATGGTCTTATACCCTTCGGTATCGGCCCGGAGCATCGCCTCATAAGGCAGGGGAAGATCCTCCAGCGCGTGAAGGCATTGCTCTGTGCAGAAGCTGCGATCTACCAGTGCCCCTGCTACGTGAAGCCCCTGGCTGCGGAGAAATCCTACAACTGCCTGAAAAGTCCTGCTGTCTACTTTACTGCCTTCATGAACAAAGTAGAGGATTGGCATGCCTTTGTGCTCGCCGCTTGCACACAATACCAGAATGTAGGAAAGAATGCACCCGCCGGAGGACGGCTTCCTGCTGCCATTCGGTACAAGAAGGTTTTCTTTGCTGCTGCTGTCGATGTTGGTACTGCCCAAGCTGAGATAAACATCTCTGATAAGAAGTCTGTCCATGCATATCTGCAGCCATCTGCCGCGAAATCTATTGTTCTCGC
>CAZGAM010000042.1:12026-13884 GCA_964523685.1 uncultured Oscillospiraceae bacterium
TCAGACATCTGATGGTTGAATACGTCAGAATACCAGGAATCCTCATAGGCTTTTATGGAAAATGCCATGGCATTCACATTTTTCGCTTCGTTTGAAGCAGGCAGGATGTGGAGCATGGCAAAATCAAGGATTCCATTGGCTAATTTGGGTCCATAAACACTGACCAGGACCTGATAGAGACCCAGTTTCGTACTGATGGCGAGGATCAAACTGAATAAACCAACAGAGACACTGCTAGGATGCAGGTTCCCTGCGCCATCAGGGGCAGATGCAAGATATTGATCGTAATGATCGTTTGGATGCATCATCCCTTCGGAAGATACTTGCCCAATGCAGGTACGGACATACTTCCCGCCATAGAGTTTCCCGATTTGGACGCGCCCATCTGTTTGTGGGTGCGCTCCTTTCGGGATGGGTACTTCGATTGATCTATTTAACTTACCCATTTTAGTCTCGAACTGTATTTTGTTTTTTACGCTATCTGTAGTGAATTATAAATTCGATGAGGAGAGTTTGTCAACTATTTTGGGACTCAGATAGATCATCCTGCTTAGAGCCCCTTTTTTCTGCTCATAGTTCCGCCCGATTCTTCGTATCATTCGCAATGTATTTCTTTCGCAGGGACAGCAGCGCAGAATACCCATCTATCTGTGTTTATGTATACAGCCGCACATCCGCTGTATATTTCTCAAAGGCGGAGCATTGCTCCTTCCAGTTTTCCTGCAGCTGACTCTCCGGGAGAGAACCAGATATATACTGTTCTGCCCAGTGGTTTCCGGAGAGAATAGTCAGCTGGTTTTCCTCTTCTTCTCCGGGAATCCGGGAAAGCGCCAGCTGCGCCGGCCAGCGTCGGCAGATCACCCTCATCAGCTGCAGAGCCATAAGGAGAAAGTCAGCATCCGGAGCCAGGGGACAGAATTCCAGACCGAAGCACAGCTCCCCACTGTATTTCCCGGAGGATGGCGTAAAGGATCGGCGGCGAAAGGCGAACTTCCCCTCTGCGGATATCTCTTTCATGTCCGAATAGAGCTGGTCCATATCTATGAACGGCGCTCCGTAGAACTGAAAGGGTTTTGCTGTTCCTCGTCCCTCGCTGATGTTCAGTGCCTCAAAAAGGCAGCCGCCGCTGTAACAGATGACACTCTCAAAGGACGGCAGCGCCGGAGACGGGATGTTCCAGAGCAGGCCTTGATCAGGGAACAGCTGGTCCCTGGTGTAGTTTTCCAGTTTTACCACGGTGAGATCTGCTGAAAGTCCCGTATATTTTAAAAAGTATCGGGCCATCTCACCCGGTGTGAGAGCATAGCGCATGGGAAGCTCATAGTCTCCCACAAAGCTGTGGAGGGTCGAATCCATTTTCGCCCCGCTGATGATCCGCCCTCCCAGGGGATCGGGCCGGTCCAGAACCACAAAAGGAAGTCCGAGTTCCGCCGCCGCCTCCAGCGCATAGCAGAGAGTATAAACATAGGTATAGTAACGCAGACCAACATCCTGGATATCGTATACAAGCAGCTCCAGTTCCCGCAGATCCTCCGCTGTGGGACGTCGCCGTTCACCGTACAGGGATGTTACTGGGATTTTCGACCCGGGGTAGAGAGTGTTCTCCACCGCTTTCCCCGCTTCTGCCCCATAGAGCCCGTGTTCCGGAGTAAAGATAGTGCAGACATCACAGCCATTGTCTATCAGACAATGGACAGTATCCGCAGACCAATCCGGCGAGATGCCACTGAAATTGGTGATGAGTCCCGCCTTCTTTCCCCGGAAGAGCCGGGGATAAAGGGCCAGCCGTTCTACGCCGCAAATTACCCGCATAGCGCACCCCCTGCATTCCTTCCCGTACAGCCGCCCCGTGAAATAT
>CAZGAM010000043.1:0-13857 GCA_964523685.1 uncultured Oscillospiraceae bacterium
AAAGAAAGCACAAAACGTTGCTGTGGCAACGGCCGCCTGCGGAGAGATAGTGGGGCCCCCGAAGGGGAAGCAGGGGCGCTTATTGGGTAGAGGATGACCGAAAACAACACGTTCAGCGCCGACAGAAATGCTGGCGTTTACCAGGGAGGAGCCGAGTACCAGACCGGTACACTCGGGTCTGTGGGAGGACGGCTGGCCAACGAATGGTCAGCCTCCTGCCCGATGATATCTGAATAACTCATGCGGATCCACAAAAACCTATGACCAGAACTCTCTGGGAAAGGTGCAGTCGCTTCAAAGACAGTCTTTCTGGCGACAGTATTGAGCATAGCAATACCGATCAGAAAGGGGGAGAACCTTTAGGATGTGTCATCATGAGGGCACTCACCACAAAGAAATTGCCTCCAGATAAAATGACACTGCTATCGGGCACCATAATCGCAACAGGAATACCAGCCGGTGTGGGCATGGGATTTGATCCGCCAAAGTTTCTCAAAGCCGGCGACAGGGTTGAGTGCGAAATTGAGGGTATTGGAATATGGATCAATACGGTTCACTGAGCCGCTGTATCAGCTGACTTGTCTGAGGATAGTTTTCCACTGAGCAAAAACAGCAGATTTTAGCAAAGCGGATGCTATCCGCTGCGGGATGACACCAACAAAGAGCGAGTGGAAGCGGAAAGAAAAATGCTGAGTAAGTTAAAATTTTATGCGGCTCTTTGGGCAGCCAAGCTGTCTGAGTTTGCCTGCAAATTGACAGGGCATAACGGCACCAATTACCCCGGCGGGCTGGCACTGAAAATCTGCCCGGATTTCCTCAAATATATCAGAAAACCGGAGAATGTAATTGCTATTACCGGAACAAACGGGAAAACAACCGTGTCCAATCTTCTCTGCGATGTACTGGAGATGAGCGGCAAGAAGGTGTTGAACAACCGCTTCGGATCCAATATCATCACTGGGATCAGCACCAGTCTGATCAACGGTGTGAGCATCTTTAATAAAACCAGATACCACGCAGCTGCTGTCCTGGAGGTGGATGAACGCTCCTCGAAGCGTATTTACCCCTTTATGAAACCGGATATTCTGGTCATAACAAACTTGTTTCGAGACTCCATCATGCGCAACGCGCATCCGCATTATATTGCGGACTTTCTCACCGACAGTATTCCCCAGGAGACAAAGTTGATCCTCAATGCGGACGATCTGATTACGGTTGGTGTCGCACCAGGCAATCCCCGGGTGTATTTCGGCATAGACCGTATGGCATCCGATGTGGATCATTGCATCAACCTGATCAATGACAATCGCATCTGCCCGGTATGCAATACAGAACTCAAATACGAATACCTTCGTTATCACCACATTGGCAAGGCATACTGTCCAAAGTGCGGATTTGCCGCACCTGCATATGATTACAAAGGACGAGATGTGGATCTGGAAAAAATGACCATGGTTGTAGAGGACAAGGGCGGCAGCCACGCATACCGCCTGCTCTCTGACAGTGTTTTTAATATTTATAACCTGGTCACCGCAGTGGCGACACTTCGTGAACTGGGCTTGTCCCATGAGGATATTGCCAACTGTCTGGACAAAACACACATTGTCGAAACACGCTACAATGTTGAACATGTAGGGCATGTGGATCTGATTATGGAGATGGCGAAGGAAAAAAACGCTTTGGCGTGTTCCCGTGTATTTGACTATGTTTCCCACCAGCCGGGGCGGAAAGAGCTGTTTCTGATGATGAACTGCCTGGGTGATGAAAAACACTGGTCGGAAAATACCTGCTGGCTTTATGACTGCGATTTTGAATTTCTGGCCAATGAGGACATAGTCCATATTGTCGCTACAGGGCCCAGGGCGAAGGATTATCGGCTGAGGCTGCTGCTGGCAGGGGTGCCGGACGAGCGAATCAGCTGCCAGGAAGATGAGTTTTCCGCTACAGAACTTCTTCGTTTTGAACCAGACAGCAAGGTATATATATTTTATGGCACGGATTCCCTGTCTCTGGCTTACAAGGTGCGAGAAAAGGTGAAAAAACTGGCGGAGGTGGCGGCAAATTGAAAATTGAAATCCTCTATCCTGAGTTATGCAACTTATACGGGGATCTGGCTAATGCCAACTATCTTGCTCGGTCCAGCGGCGCGGAGGTTGTGGAAACGACTCTGGCGGAAAAGCCTCATTTTATTGGCGAGGATGTTTCTCTGGTCTATATGGGTAGCACCACGGAGAGAGGGCAGTCCATTGTCCGGGACGCTTTCCGGCCTTTTTTGGGTGATCTGGAGGCGCGGACAGAAGCAGGCGGACTGACGTTAATCACGGGCAACGCGATGGAGATCTTCGGTGAGTATATCGAAAATGAAGACGGCAGTCAGGAGAAGATGCTTGGCCTGTTTCCTCTGCATGCGGACCGGCATATGATGAACCGCTACAACTCCCTTTATCTGGGAAAAATGGGGGATATGATCATTGTAGGATTTAAAAGCCAGTTTGGCCACTCCTATGGGGACAATGGTGAGGGCGTTTTTACAACAACCAGAGGTGCGGGCCTGAATCCAGAAAAGATTCCCGAAGGAATTCACAGGAAGAATCTCATGGCAACTTATTTGATAGGTCCGCTTGTTGTTTTGAATCCGCCCTTTGCCAAATACCTGCTGAAATTGATGGGCGTGCAGAATCCACAGCTGGCATTTGAGGACAGCGCCATGGAAGTTTATAATCATCGTGTGCAGCAATTCAGCGAACCCACGCGGGGATTTATCTACTGAGGCCATGGGCAGTGAGAATATATCTTAAAAGAGAGCTATGGCAGGACTAACAGGTCGATTCTGCGCCTGGAATTGACAATGGAATTATTACAGGAGAAGTGTCGTATCTTGCAGATACCTTTGCCCAGAATACTCAGATTCCAGTACCGGATTCTATAAGCTGAATGCCCGGCTGGGCGTTCACGGCGAACTTCCTGGGAAGCGCAGGGCTGATCACCTGGGGAAATACATTTTGGCGAGTCTTCTGTTTTCTGCCCATCGTCGGTCCCGGCGTTTCCGATTCGAGTCCTGCGCTGCAGCATCAGTGTGTCGCTTGAGCATTCCGTACCTGCGCCGCAAGGGAATTCAGGGCGGCTCGACTACTGGGCTGGTTGGAGCCCGGAAAAGTGGGGCGAGGGCAGGAGGGCATACGGGAGAACGGCTGCCCGCTGGTGGAAAGCACGTATTTTTCCAGGGGCGGCTTCCCTACCTGCCTGGTGCCTGGGCAGCAGCGGAACCCGTCGCAGTTGTGGTACCGGCATCGGTTCATCATAGTAAGGCAAAATGCTCCAGAGCACGCGCCACGCCAAAGTTGTCATTGGTATCTGTGATGTAATCCGCAGCGGCTTTCAACTCCTCTTCTGCGTTTTTCATGGCTACGCCTATGCCTGCGGCCTGAATCATAGAGCGATCATTGGAACTGTCGCCGAAAGCCATGGAGTCCTTTCTATCGATATCAAGAAAACGACATAAAAAGGTCAGCGCTTCCCCTTTGGTAGCTCCAGCCTGGTTCATCTCTATATTATTGCAAATAGAACTGGAAATAATCACCTGAGGGAACAGTCTGGCCAGTTCCTTCATCTCCTGCTTTCGTCTGGTCTGATCCTCCGCATGGAAAAACATCTGTATTTTCTGAAGCGGCTTTCCCTGTACTGCAATGAAATTTCGAAAATCTTCTACAGGTCGGCGGATGGATTTTGCCATGGCATTGGTAGCTGGGTCCGATATAAACTCATCTATACGGTCATAGTGACGACGGTCGATAAAACCTTTGCCATCCAGGTAGCAATCATATATCACAGGGAGCGTGTCCAGATAATCATAGATGCGCTGTGCCAGATCAAGCGGAATTTCCGAGCGATGGATCACCTGACCCAAAACGGCATCGTAGATCTGGGCGCCGTTGGCACCTACTGCGTATCGCACATACGGAAGGGAGCGGATCGCCTCAGGCATGCCGCCATAGACCCGGCCGGAGGCGGGAACGATGAGGATACCGCGGCTGGCGGCACGTTCCAGCGCATGGCTGTTTTCCCGGGATAAATGCTTTTGGCTGTCCAGCAAAGTGCCGTCCAGGTCCAGCAGGATCATTTTTATACTCATGGAGGTTTATCCTTTCGGTCTATTTGACCAGGCAAAAATGGAAAAAACTCTGCGGGCGTTCAAAACGTGTGCAGAGAGAAATGCTCCTATCCGTTTGGGAAGGTGCTTTGGCCCAAGGGGCTAAAGCACCTTCCCTATAATTTTAAAAGGTAAATAGGGAGAGACAGCTTTCGGGGGGTAGGCCTTATTAAAGGAGATCATGACCGGTTGGCGGTGAACGGAGCCGTAACTGTCTGTGAACAGAGGAATAAGGTCTTCTTCCGGATCCTGTTCCCCATAGGATTTTATATATCCTTCCCCGTCGTAAACAAAAATACCTACCTGACCAATATTGAGCTGTTCACACTGCTGTACCCAGACAATCTGTCCGTCGTGATAAGCCGGCTCCATGCTGTCACCGGACACTCTTACGCCAAAGTCAGCCTTGGGAGGAACAGAAGAAGAGGGGAAGGAGACCATTTCAAAACTGCTTTCATCCAGGTAATTGCCGGTACCGGCTGACACCATCAGATCGCTGACCGGCTTTTCAATATACGTGATATTATCCAAGATGGGCGGTTTCGGTGAATTGGGTCTGTAGCGTCCGGAGGCAATGAGGTCATTTTTATAGGAGATTAATTTTTTTATTCCCTCTTCATTCAAAGCGGGCTTGTAGGAGCTGATGAAGTACTTAAAACCTTCCTCAATGTTAATATTGAGAGCATAGCACAAAGCGATCAGCTGATAGATGGTGGGGACGGTGGATCCCTTTTCCCATTTGTTGATAGCTGCGTCCTGCACAAAAACACCATACCCCTCGAGGCGGGCGCGGAGCGCTTTCAAGGTCAGTTTCTCCCGCATTCTCGCTTCATGCAGCCTTGTGCCGATGACATTTTTCTCCTTCTCTTCCTTCGCGTTGTAGACTGTTTGAGAAGTCTTGTTCTTCTGGACAGCATTACCGCTCACAATAGTTCCCCTCTTTCAATGGACTCGGAAAATCCCCGCGCCTGCCTCGCTGCTTCTCCTGTGGTGATGCTCTGTATCCCCCGGCCTGCGTTTTGCCTGCTGCAGAAGGCCGCGGGACCCACTGCTTCTGGGGAAAGCACCCCGTCCTATATTTCGGGGTTGCGAGGGGGCCGTGAGATATCATCCATACGAATACCATAAGTAGAAAAATGTGGCTATTATATCTATATGTTGTGTAGATTCAGGTGCCGGACTTGTCTAGCATTATATAAAGAAAGATGATTTTTGTCAACATGCATTTTGCAAGGAAAGAACAAAACAGCATTTAGGAGTCTTAAATGGATAAAATATCCAAAAAAGCAATATACACAAAGGATAGAAATCAAGAAAATGATAAAAGGAATGTAATATAGAAAAATAAGATAAAAATCACATTATAAATTTCCTGATAAGATATTGACAGACGGAGAGAATAGCATTACTATAGGGAGGCATGACGGCAGAATGTACAGATGTTTGCACCAATTGAAGCGGATAACGGGCTGCTGCCTATAGCAGGAAATCTATATATTCTATAAAAGCAGACATAATACACTAAAAACAAACTATATACAGCAAAAAGAGAAAATTTAAACGGGCTATATCGAAAATGGAAAGAAAAAGACGGGGTTGGTGCTGAAAACAGATACATGCGCTGCCAATACCATGCACAGGAGGGAGATATGCAGGAATTTGCTATCTTGCACAGCGACCTGAACGCATTTTATGCGTCCGTGGAGATGATGCTGGACCCATCCCTGCGGGGAAAGGCGGTTGCGGTCTGCGGGTCCACGGAGGATCGGCACGGGATTGTGCTTGCAAAATCAGAGAAGGCCAAAAAATGCGGTGTGAAAACCGGCATGGTCAACTGGGAAGCCAGGCAGTGTTGTCGTGATCTCATTGTGGTGCCTCCCCAGTATGAGGAGTATCTCAAATATTCCAGACTGACGAGAGCAATTTACCAGCGGTACTCGAATCTGGTGGAGCCGTTTGGCATGGATGAATGCTGGCTGGATGTGACGCAAAGCAGCAGGAGCGAGGGAAATTCTATGGTCATAGCGGAAAAAATCCGGCGCTCCGTGAAGGCGGAACTTGGTCTGACTGTCAGCGTAGGGGTCAGCTATAATAAAATCTTTGCAAAATTGGGTTCAGACATGAAAAAGCCGGACGCTGTCACCGAGATCACGCGAAAAAATTACCAAGAGAAGGTGTGGCCGCTGCCAGCCGGCGATCTTCTTTACTGTGGAAGAGCTTCAGCCGCTAAGCTTGCCAAGTATGGAATTCGAACGATTGGAGAGCTGGCAAAGGCGGACCCGGATTTTCTGAAACGGCTGCTGGGAGTCAACGGCGTCGCCCTGTGGCGGTATGCGCAGGGGGCCGATATGAGTCGAGTCATGCCGGAGAACTTCACATTTCCAGTGAAATCCATCGGACATGGGGTTACCTGCGTGTGTGATTTGGAAAACCGGGAGGAAGTATGGAAGGTTATCTGGGAGCTGTCCCAGGACGTGGGAAGCCGGCTCCGTATCCATGGATTGGCGGCACAGGGGGTTGAACTTTGGGTTCGCAGCAATAATCTTCAGAGTATTCGGTACAGCGGCAAACTTCCCGCGCCCACGCAGCTGCCTTCCGAGATTGCCGCGGAGGCGTACAGGCTGTTTTGTGAGAGATATCTGTGGACGGAAAAAGTTCGGGCGGTGACTGTGCGCGCAACGACTCTGGTACCGCAGACAGCGCCGGTTCAACTGTCTCTGTTTGTGAATACGAAACAGAGAGAGCGAAGAGTGCGGTTGCAGGAGACCGTGGAGGAATTGCGAGATAAATATGGAAAAAAGGCTATTACCTACGCGTCGCTTCTGGGGAATTTGAAAATTCCGGAAGATGGAAGGGATCTGGTGAAGATGCCGGGAATGATGTACTCCTAAGCAAAGAGCAGAGGCAGAGTCCTCTTTGCAAACAGGATGCCGGCGGCCGGCTCTTCAGTTGCCTGAAAATGGATCCGAAATACAGCGAGAAAAAGGGCATTTGGTTGACTACACCGGCATCATTCGCTATAATGAAAGAAAATGATTTTGGCGAAAAAGCGGCCAGAAATCATTCCAAAGGGCTTGAACAGAAACTTGAGACGCTGAGAAGGCGGAATTTGCTGCCCGCTGCCGGAAATCGTTCTTTTGGGGGAAAGTGATTCAATATAGCCCGGTTTGCACGGACTGCAAAGGGCAGCGGGATAGCCGGTTTGCAGCGATTCACCCCTTGAAAAAGCATGATTGGACGATCCGTACAGGGATTCGCCACAGGGCAGAAAAGCATCAAAGCAAGGGTGCAGGAAGAACTTTTCTGGCATGTGACAGCCTGAAACCCGATACCGGAGGAGACCGTAACAGGGAGGTTAGTCCTTATGACATTGCAGGAAAAATTGGAGCTGCTGAAAAATTACGACACACCATCGATAACGAATGTTGTGGCAAGCTATCCGAATTCACCAAAGTATTGCCTTTGTTTGTATGATGCCTGGTACGGAAAATGGTACACGGATCAGCGAATCAAATGCATGTTTCCAGAATTAGGCCGAGCGGCAGGTGTGGCGATTACTTGTACTTATGCATTGCCGGGGACAGCAAAAGAACCCTTATCCCTGCGGCACGTGCTGCGGGCAATGAAAGCAGAAGAGGCACCTGTTATTCTGGCTATCCATCAGAATTTCCCACCGGAGATCCGTGACCGCAATGGTTTGTGCGGTGGGAATATGATGACCGCTTTTCAAAGTTGCGGCTGCGTAGGCGTGATATCTGACGGCCCCTCACGGGATCTGGATGAGATTCGCCCACTGGGGATGCAGTACCTGTTGACCGGGGTAACGGCTGGTCACGGACCCTTTGAGGTAGAAGCTGTGAATACACCGGTGGAGATCTGCGGCATGGAGGTGCAGCATGGCGATGTGATTCACATGGATGAGAACGGTGCTGTCAAATTTCCCCTGGAGTACCTGGATCAGGTTTTGGATCGGCTGGCTGTTTTGTCTGCACGCGAGGCATCCTGCCAGAAACTGATGCGTGAAACAGATGACGCGGAAAAGATAGCGGATGTGATGGAAGCGGTCTTTCGCTATTAATTATGGGTGTAAAAGCTTGCTGCTCTGAAAACCGGGCAATACGGGAACACCAGAGTGATGGAAGCAGGTTTTGCTTCACTTACATAAGAAAGAGGGGGAAACGCGTGGATTACCGAAAATTTAATGACGATTATGTTCTGCGCATTCAGAAAGGTGAGGAGATTCTGGAGAGTATACGAACTGTATGTGAGCAGGAGAACATATTACTGGGAACTGTCAATGGAATTGGCGCGGCCAATCAGCTGACGCTCGGTATATTCAACAGTGAGAAATTCGTCTATGAGACCAGAGACTTTTCCGGTGACATGGAGATCACATCCTGCATGGGCAACATATCTACGATGGACGGAAAATGCTATCTCCATGTGCATCTCACGGCGGCCAATCCGACAAAGGGATTTGTGGTAGGCGGGCATTTGAATCGGGGAATTATCAGCCTGACAGGGGAGTTTATGATCCATGCCATCAGAGGACAGGTAGAGCGGGAGTATTCACCGGAAGTGGGATTAAATCTGTTTAAGTTTTTGGATTGAAGAGGGGAAGACAGTGAAAATTGTGGTATTGGATGGGTACACGGAAAATCCGGGAGATTTATCGTGGGACGGCATCCGACAGTTTGGAGATCTGACTGTGTATGATCGAACTTCCTATGAGGAATCTCCCCTGATTGCAGAGCGAATCGGCACGGCAGAACTCGTGATCACGAATAAGACACCCATATCGAAGAGAACTATGGAAGAATGTCCAGGCATCAAACTGATCGCTGTCCTGGCAACAGGCTATAATATTGTGGACATCTCTTTTGCCAGGGAGCGGGCTATTCCGGTTGTGAATGTGCCGGTGTATGGAACACGGTCGGTCAGTCAGTTCGCGGTTGCGCTTTTACTGGAGGTATGTCACCATATTGGTCACCACGCAGAGTCTGTTGCTGCAGGGAACTGGGCAAACAACACGGATTGGTGTTATTGGGACTATCCACTGATTGAGCTGGCAGACATGACCTATGGCCTGCTGGGCTGCGGAAATATTGGCATCCATACGGCAGAGATCGTCAAGGCCCTGGGTATGCATGTGATTGCTTATGACATACACCAGACGGACGAGGCAAAAGCCCTGGGAGTGGAATATGTGGATCTGGAGGAGCTGTTTGCCCGGTCCGATGTATTGGGTCTGCAAATGCCGCTGCTTCCTTTTAATACAGGGATCATCAACAGAGAAAATATCGCCAAGATGAAAGATGGTGTCATCCTGATTAACAACAGTCGGGGCCAAATGGTGGTGGAGCAGGATTTGGCAGATGCCCTTAACTCCGGTAAAGTAGCCGGTGCGGGGCTGGATGTGGTATCAACAGAGCCCATACGGCCTGATAATCCTTTACTCAAAGCAAAGAATTGTATCATAACTCCCCATATCTCCTGGGCGGCAAAGGGAAGCCGGCAGAGAATTATGGACTGTACAGTGGAGAATATCCGTGCCTTTCTAGCGGGAAAGCCTCAGAATGTGGTCAATGCCTAGGGAGAGTTTGGATTATTTTGGTTGATAGAGAGGCGCAAGATTAAAAAAGTGCATGAGGTAGCGAGACTGATCGCGTTTAATATAAGACCCCTGGTGGAATTTGAATTTTTGTATAAGGCGATATCGATGCTTCTTTTTGTGCCGCTGTTAACCGGGGGCTTCAACCTGATCATGCATGTTACCGGGTATGCTTACCTGACGTTAGAAAATCTGGGACATTTTCTGCTTCACCCGTTTACGATTATTGCGCTGGCCTGTCTGTTGATCCTTGCAGCCGCTTATGCCATGCTGGACATCAGTGCGGTCGTTTTTACAATGGATCAGTCTGTACAGAAAAATCCTGTTACTCTGGGACAGATTCTTCGATTTTCCTATAAAAATTCCGTACGGGTATGTCAGAGGAAGAACATTTTGCTGGTGCCGGTGGTTCTCCTCCTTTTGCCGCTCCTGAATATTGGTCTGGCATCCGGCTTTCTCACTACGGTTTCCATACCGGAGTTCATTCTGGATTATATTAAGGCGAACCGCCTTCTCTCTGTACTGTTCACGGCCCTGATTCTGGCTTTGATGGCGCTGACAGTGCGGTGGCTGTATGCGTTTCATTATTTCACGCTGGAAGAGTGCACGTTTCATGAGGCACGAAAAAAGAGTATAGCCTTGGGAAAAGGCAAGCGCCTACACGTTTTCCTGACACTGCTGCTTACCCAGGCGGGCTTTTTCCTTCTGTATGGCCTGGAGATCCTGCTTGTAATTGCTGTAGCCAGTCTTTTGGGAAAGCTGTTTTCCGGAATTTTTCTTTTGAAATGGCTGAGTTCTACCATCGTGTGGTTAGCGATCGCGTTGTCCTTGGCAGTGATGGCCGCTTTAGCAGTTCCTGTGGGATACGGCTGTGTGAGTATTCTTTACTATCACCGGAAGGCAGAAATGATCGAACCGGTTCGCCATATTGCGGCGCCGGACCTGCGCAAAACAGGTCGTCTCGGGAAATGTGCCCAAGCGCTGAAGATCGTTCTGATCTGTTTTGTGGCTGTTGGCAGTCTGGTGTTGGGTTATGTCCTCAGCACGGGACGATTTGACCCTCAAATCGAATACCTTCGAACAATGGAAGTGACAGCACACCGCGGAGCTTCTGCTTTTTTCCCGGAAAATACGATGTCTGCTTTTGTAGGGGCCAGAAACTTAGGTGCTGACTGGATAGAGCTGGATGTGCAGCAGACGAAGGATGGAAAAATCATCGTACTGCACGATACGAACCTTCACCGAACGACAGGTGTATTTTCTTTCACCTGGGATATGACCTATGACGAGATTGCACAGCTGGATGCAGGCAGTTTTTTCAGTTCCGAATTTAAGGGAGAGAAGATACCGCTTTTGTCGGAGGTGCTTGATTTTGCGAAAATGAACGGTGTCAAGCTCAATATTGAAATGAAGCCCACAGGACACGAGACAGATTTTGAAAAGAATGTAGTGGATCTTGTTCAAGAAGCTGGCATGGAAGATCAGAGTGTCATTACTTCCCAGGTATATGAGGCGCTGGAAAATGTGAAGGCGTATGCCCCTGATATGACAACCGTATACGTGATGAGCCTTGCCTATGGAGATGTCAACAAGCTGACAGCGGCAGACGGTTTCAGTGTGGAAGCCACTAGTGCAACCAAATCCATGGTTTCCCGGGTTCATAATGCGGGCAAACAGATCTATGCATGGACTGTCAATACAAAAGAAAGCATCAACAAGATGATCGATATGAATGTAGACAACATCATAACGGACAATATTGAGCTTGCCAGACAGTGTATCAATGAAAGCCGGTACAGCAGTCTGCTGGGAGAATATATGAAGTTGCTGCACTGAGATTCCCGCCGCCTGCACCGGGAAAAAGCAATGTATAGGGGTATAGGCTGGGCGGACTGCATACGGTTTAACGGAAACAGAGGCAGGAGCTGCTGCGGAATCCTTTGCAGGCAGCGCCTGTTGGAAAGGCTGCAGCCATGTCTCTTTGTCTGCAGCGGATATAGTGCATCATGGAGAATGCCTGGACCGGTAAACCGCAAAAACGGATCAGCCGCGCGGAGATGGGATGTCTTCATCCATTCGAAAAAGGCACCGTATACCTGTGCAGGAAAATGCGAACTGCATTTTCAGGAGTGACTATGGAAAAAAAGACAGATGTTGTGGCATTAGGAGAGATGCTCATCGATTTTACGGAAAATGGCATGAGCGGCCAGGGAAATCCCCTGTTTGAAGCCAATCCGGGAGGAGCACCCTGCAACGTGCTGGCAATGCTGCAGAAATTAGGCCGCCGTACCGCATTTATAGGAAAGGTGGGGAATGACGGATTCGGGCGGATGCTGCGGCAGACAGGGCAGAGCATGGGTATTGATATGACCGGGCTTGTCACAGATGAGAATGTGCATACGACCTTGGCGTTTGTGCAGACAGGTCCGGATGGAGATCGCGATTTCTCCTTTTATCGTTCCCCCGGGGCAGATATGATGCTCCGGGCAGAGGAAGTGCCGGAATGTCTTTTTCAGAATACGAAGATCTTTCATTTTGGCACGTTGTCGCTGACGGATGAGCCAGTACGGTCAGCTACCGTGAAAGCAGTGGCCCTGGCCCGGAAGAACCATCTGATCGTCTCGTTTGATCCGAATCTGCGGCCGCCTCTATGGCGTGATCTGGCGCAGGCGAAAGCGGCTATGGATTGGGGTCTTGACCAGGCAGAGGTTGTGAAGATCGCGGATAATGAGCTCCAGTTTATGACCGGAAAGAAAGATCTGGAGGAGGGAGCGAAGATGATTATGGCAGCTCACCCCCAGATCCGACTTTTCGCTGTAACAGCAGGGGCAGAGGGCAGCACGGCGTATTCAGCAGGGAAGAGAGTGTATAGGCCTGCTGTGAAGCTGGGTGGCACCATTGAGACAACCGGGGCCGGTGACACCTTTTGCGCCTGTATGTTGTATGCCGTTTTGGAGCAGGGCTTGGACAGCTGGACAGAACAGCAGCTGGGAGATATGCTGCGCTTTGCCAATGCGGCAGCGTATCTCGTGACGACCAAAAAAGGAGCCATTCGTGCCATGCCGGAGAGGGAACAGATAGTGAAAATTCTGTGAAGCAGCTCTATTACTATTACATACCATCGATCAGACGAACAGTGATCATTCCCGCATCCGGATCTTTTTTTAAGATAAAAGCGGATACATCCGGGATTAGAATTTCTCTCTCACCCCGTACGACCAGAACACTGGAAGCAGGTTCCGACAGGATCTCCTCTACCACACCCAGATCTCTGCCTGTTTCATCTTGTACCTGACATCCCAGCATATCCTGTAAGAACATCGTACCGTTGGGCAGTTGGGCATCATCCCGGTTAATGAAAATGACTTTTCCTTTCAAAGGCATGGCATCGTTAATATTCTCTATCCCCTCTAGGGAGGCAATGCACATGCTTTTGTGAACCCGGCAGGAACGGACCTTTATTTCGGAACCGTCCAAAAAAAAGCGATGGAAGCGGGTAAGAAATGCCGCATCGTCTGCCCAAGGCTGGATACGAACCTCTCCTTGGATACCATGGGTATTTACAATTTGTCCCGCTTCCAAAAATTGTTTTTTCAATCTAAAATCTCGACAGAAACCTTTTTACCCTGACGCTGGGCGACTGATTTCATAAGAACTCTAACCTGGCGTACGACACGGCCCTGCCGGCCAATGACCTTGCCCATATCGCTTTCGGCTACTCTTACTTCATATACAATACTGTCGCTGCTTGTATTTCGCTCATTTACAGTCACCTGATCAGGGTTCTCTACAAGATTTTGAATAATAAAAACGAGAAGTTCTTTCATCAAAACTTTAGGGCAGGATACCCCTTGTTCTGTAACAAGGGGAGGAATGCCCTGTGCTCTCCTTATCTGATTTTTCTTTGCTTACTTTGTGCTATAATATATTTAGTGAAAGTGAGATGTGCTGCTGATGTTAGCCGTGACGGTGCCAGCGAAGATCCGGATCCGACCGAATGCGGACGCTGAGGCTGCCCTGTCAACCACGATGGCGGCATACCGGGATGCCTGCAATACAGTTTCGGAATATATCTTCCGGACAGGTGATTGGAAGC